>CANPVF010000067.1 GCA_947581645.1 Candidatus Caribbeanibacter nitroreducens
CCGGCTGCACCCAGCTCCAGCCGTAGGGGTTCACGCCGGCCAGCTCCTGGCCCACGCGGCTGAGGCGGTCGAACTCCTGCGGGCCGGCGTAGACGCGGAAGTCGAACGAGGTCTGACCGGCCGAGACCGGCAGGGCGGCGGTGAGCTCGGCGGCGTGCTCGGCCTGGATCCCCCGCGCCAGCAGGCCCCCGAACCCGGTCTCCTCGGGGTCGTCCACCATGCTCACCACGAAGTACTTGTTCTTGACCGCCACCCAGCGGAAGGGGGCGTTCTCGGCGGCGCTGTTGGAGCCGGCCTCGATGTCGTTCAGGCTCTGGTCGCTGATCCCCTCCGAGCGGCTGTTCACCACGTAGGAGAGGTTGTTGTAGTCGTCCTCGGCGTCGGCCTCGTTGCTCTTCAGGCCCCGGCCCAGGGAGGTGAGCACGCTCCACCCGCGCTCGGGGAAGTTCCGCAGGTGGCCGCTGACGTGGAAGACGTACTCGTCCGGCTCGAAGACGTAGTCCACCTCGAAGGTGAGCCGGCTGTCGGGGATCGGATAGGTGAAGCGCAGGGTGTCCGGGCCGGAGCCGGAGCTGAGCTCCAGGCTGCGGGACGAGGGCTCGAAGCTGCGCCCCGTGAGGTCCAGCGTGTCGCCGCCCACCGCCACGCGGAAGCCCAGCAGCCGGTCGCCCCGGCGGATCAGCTGCACCCGCTCGCCGGCGCTGTCCGACTCCGCGTAGGAGGCGTACTGCATCAGGCGGGCGCCCACCAGCGTCGCGCCCCGCGTGCTGAATCGGTACTCGTACAGCGGGCTGCGGACGGTGACCGTGTCGCCGGCCGGCGGCCCCTGGGGCTCGGCGGCGAAGGGGGATCGGCCAGCGGCGGCCGTGTCCCCGGCACCCGCCTGCGCCGTCTCGCGCGCCGCCTGCTGCGTGGTGTCCCGGCCGGTGGGGAAGCCCTGTTCCTCCCCCGCGGCGGGCTGCCGGGCTCCCCCGGCCTCGGTCCCGGCCGTCCCGGCCGGCGCGGCGCCGGTGTCCGCGGCGGCCACTCGGGTGGTGTCCACCACGGTGTCGGTGCCCGTGCCCGCCTGCTGGGGCGCCTGCCCCGGCGGGAAGAGGAGGTTGGTGACCACGATCACGGCGAGCGTGAGCACGACCGCCAGGATCAGTCGCTTCTGCATCTATGCGTCAGTGCTCTGGATTCGGTAGTCAGCAGACAGCCTCACGACTCCGGCGGGGCGCTCGCCCGCACGTCGACGTTCAGCGACCGGCTCGAGCGTCCGGCTCGGCCCCGTCGGAGCCGTCCGGTGGGGAGGGGTGGTTCCCGTCCTTCGGATCCGGGACCGGATCGTATCCGCGCCCTCCCAGGGGATGACACCGCAGCACACGCCGTACCGCGAGCCAGCCGCCGCGCCACGGCCCGTGGCGTTCCACGGCCTGGCGGGCGTACTCGGAGCAGGTGGGCACGTAGCGGCACGCCGAGGGCCTCAGCGGCGAGATGGCCGCCTGGTAGAACCGGATGGCCGTGAGGACGAGTCGTCGGAGCACGTCTCGGGAGGCGGTGACGGGTGCGGGGCGTTCGGCGATGGTTGATCGGGCGTCCGGGACGTCACGTACACCGCCAGCCCTCCGCGGGGTGCCCGTCCGGCGGTGCGGAGGGGGTCGGACGCAGGGGGGCGGCCGCGGCGCCCGGCGGTCAGACCCCGTCCAGGGCGCCCAGCACCGCCTCACGGAGCTCGGGGAAATCACAGTCGTAGGCCCGCGGCCGGGCGCGGAGCAGCACGTCCACCTCGCGCCCCTCCTCCCAGGCGCCCGCCAGCCAGTCGCGCCGGCCGATCTCGCGCAGTCGCCGCTGCACGCGGTTCCGGGCCACCGCCGTGTGGCCGTACAGCGGTACCACCACGCCGAGCCTCGGCCGGCCGGCGGGGGAGGGGGCGGCGAAGACGTCGACGGGGCCGGTCCGGTGGCGGCGCCCCTCGCGCAGCACCCGGCGGACGTCGCGCCCGCCGGTGATCCGCGCCTCCCGCGGGTACCGCTCTCCGGCGCCGGATCCGCTCACGGCGAGTCCGGGCGCCGGCGTCGGCCGCTCCCCGGGACGCGGCACCGGTGGGGCGGAGCGGGAGGGTCCGGGTCCGTCGGCTACCGCCGTCGCTTCTTGCCCCGCCGCTCGTCGCTGACCGACAGCTTCGAGCGGCCCTTCCGGCGCCGGCGGGCGATGGTGCGGCGGCCCGCGCGGGTCTTCATCCGCGCCCTGAACCCGTGGGTCCGGGCACGCTTCTTCCGGCTGGGCTTGGGGGTGGTGTTCTGCGTCATCGATGGCACCGTCGTGTCGGGATTCCGGGCGGCCGGACGACCGCCCGCCGGTCGGCGCCGGGCGAACGCGCTCCGGACCCGCCGACCGGCCCTGCAGAATACCCCGAACGCCCCGATTCGTCAACGGTTCTGAGCCGACGTCCCCGGGGCGCCCGGCAGGAAGCCGGCCGCGGGAAATCTCGTTGACATCCCCCCGCCGGCCGATCTAGTATGGACGGCCCTTCCGGCGTCCGCCGAATCGCTCGAGACCGACCCACGTGACCCCGAACCCGGCTGGGGATGGAACTGACCGCCGACGAGCTCTGGTCGCGCATCAGCGACGCAGCACGGGACGTGCTCCCGGAGCAGACCTTCCGCACGTGGCTCTCCTCCGCCGAGGCCGTCACGCTCGCCGACGACGGCGGGACCCTGGTCGTCGGCGCCCCCACGAAGTTCGCCGTCGAGTGGATCGAGGATAAGTACGGGTCGCTGCTCGCGGAGCTGGCGGAGAAGGAGGCGGGCCGCGCGGTCACGCTGACCTTCGAGCACAGGGGCGACGGCGACGGCGCCATGGAGTTCCCGGAGATCGGCGGCGAGAACGGCGACGGGAACCCGGCCACGGCCACGGAGGCGCCGGAGGCCCCCGCCGAGGAGACGGACGCCGGCGAGGTGGGGCTGAACGAGCGGTACACCTTCGAGCGGTTCGTCATCGGCTCCAACAACCAGCTGGCGGCCGCCGCCTGCCAGCGGGTGGCCGACGCGCCGGCCCAGGCCTACAACCCGCTCTTCATCTACGGCGACACCGGGCTGGGGAAGACGCACCTGATGCACGCCATCGGGCACGCCATCCTGGAGCGGGAGCCGGACCGCCGGGTGGCCTACATCCCGTCGGAGCGGTTCACCAACGAGATGATCGCCGCCATCCAGAGCGGCCGCACGGCGCAGTTCCGGCAGCGATACCGGCAGATCGACGTGCTCCTGGTGGACGACGTCCACTTCCTGGGCAACAAGGAGGGCACCCAGGAGGAGTTCTTCCACACCTTCAACTCGCTCTACGACGCCCACAAACAGATCGTCATCACCAGCGACCGGGCGCCGCAGGAGATCCCCGGCCTCCAGGAGCGGCTGGTCTCCCGCTTCGAGTGGGGCCTGGTCACGGACATCAAGCCGCCGGACTTCGAGACCCGGGTGGCGATCCTCCAGAAGAAGGCCGTGGAGGACAACCTCACCATCGACGACTCGGTGATCACCTACATCGCCCGGAACCGGAAGACCTCGGTGCGCCAGCTCGAGGGCGCCCTGATCAAGCTCCTGGCGTACAGCTCGCTCACCCGGCGGGAGATCAACCTGGAGCTGGCCCGGGAGGCCCTGGGGCAGGACGAGGAGGAGGAAGAGGAGGAGACGCTCCCCTCGGCCGAGGAGATCCGGGAACGGACGGCCGAGCGGTGGGACGTCTCGGTGGAGGGGCTCACCTCGAAGCGGCGGACCCGGAACCTCACGGTCCCCCGCCAGGTGGCCATGTACCTGATCAAGAACCTGCTGGACCTCCCCTACACGAAGATCGGCGAGCTCTTCGGCGACCGCGACCACTCCACCGTCATCCACTCGGTGAACAAGGTGGAGGCCGAGATGGCCAGCGACGCCGAGTTCCGGAACCGGGTCCGGAGCCTCCACGAGGAGCTCTCCGGATGAGTTTTCCGGAGGGCGGGGAAAGCGTTGTTGAGAGCGCGTTGAAGGAAGCGGGGGATCGATCCACGGGCCGCCACGTCGTGGATCGCTGTGGAGGAGGAGGGACCTTTCCCCACGATATTCACACGCGGTAGAACGATCAGGACCCTGTACCGAACGGGAGGATCGGGGAATGAGGGGGCGGTTTTCCACATCTCCACCCTCCCTACTGCTACGACTTGAGTTATACAATCACGAAGAGAACTGACTGAACCGTCGGGAAAACCCGAATCGGTCCACCGAAAGAGGAACGGGATGAAACTCTCAATCACGCGCGACAACCTGCAGCAGGGACTCGGGGCCGTCACCGGGACCATTCCCAGCAAGACGACCCTCCCGGTCCTCTCGAACATCCTGCTCCGTGCCGAGGACGACCGCCTGGAGCTGAGCGGCACGGACCTGGACATCTCGGCCTCGGTCAGCGTCCCGGCCGACGTGGAGGCGGAAGGGGCCGTGACGGCACCGGCGCGGAAGCTGAACGACATCGCCCGGGAGCTGGCGGAGGCGCCGGTCCACCTCTCCGCCGACGGCGAGAAGATCGAGCTGGAGTGCGGCAAGAGCCACTTCAAGCTCTTCGGCCTCCCCGAGGACGAGTTCCCGGCCTTCCCGGAGGTGGACTTCGACGAGAGCTGGCACATGGAGGCCGGCCGCCTGCACGACCTCATCGAGCGCACCTCCTTCGCCGTCTCCACGGAGGAGAGCCGGCCCATCCTGAACGGCGTGCTCTGGCAGCTCCGCTCGGATCACACCTCCATGGTGGCCACGAACGGCCACCGGCTGGCGATGATGACGGAGGACCTGGAGGACGTGAACGCGCCGGAGGCCGACCTCATCGTCCCTCCGAAGGCGCTGGACCAGGTGGAGAGCCTCTTCGACGACGAGGAGGAGATCGAGGTGGCCCGGTCGGAGAACCACCTGGGGTTCCGCTCCGACGAGCGCGTCGTCTTCACCCGCCTCATCGAGGGGCCGTATCCCAACTACAACCAGGTCATCCCGGACGACAACGACATGATCGCCACGGCCAACCGGGACGCCCTGGAGCAGGCCATCCGGCGGATGGCCGTGGTGGCCAGCGACCAGACCCACCGCGTGCGGATGGAGTTCCGCTCCGACGTGGTCCACTTCCGGGTCCAGACGCCGGACCTGGGAGAGGGGGAGGACGAGCTGGCGGTGGACTACGACGGCGAGGACCTGGAGATCGGCTTCAACGCCAACTACCTGCTGGAGATCCTACGCAACATGCCCGACGACGACGTGAAGATGAGCTTCAAGGCGCCGGAGCGGGCCGCCACCTTCGAGCCGGCCAGCGGCGACCCGGACTACCTGTGCCTGGTCATGCCGCTCCGGCTCCTGGACTGAGCGGGGCCGGGAGCGGGGGAGGAGAGCCCGGGTCGCGCGTCACTCGCCCCGGTACTCGGACCACAGGTCCCGGTCCTCGCGGACGCGGACCTTCACCAGCTCGCAGCCGTCCGGGAGGTCCGGGCGGATCCGGTCCCACACGACGCGGGCCAGCGCCTCGGTGGTGGGGAGACCGCCGTCCTCGAACTCCGGCAGGTCGTTGAGGAAGGCGTGATCCATGGGCTCCCGGACGCGGTCCTCCAGCAGCCGGTCCAGCTCGGCCAGGTCCACGACCATGCCGGTCTCCTCGTCGATGCGGCCGGCCACGGTCACCTCGCACCGCCAGTGGTGGCCGTGGGGCGTGGCGGACGTCCCGAATCGCCGCCGGCTGGCCTCCTCGCTCCGGCCGGGGAGCACGTAGCGGTGGCCGGCGGGGAACTCGACGGCTCGGGTCAGGCGGGCTCGGGACACGGCGGGCTCCTTCCGCGGTTCGCAGTCAGACTGAACTCAGACCTGTGACGCCATGGCCAAGATAGAGACCGACACCTCGGTGGAGGAAGCCGGAGCGGGCCCGGATCCCGCGTCCCTGGACCCGGTTCTGCGCCCCGACTCGGTGGCGGTGATCGGCGCCAGCCGCCGCCGCGAGACCATCGGGCAGCAGATCCTCGACAACGTGCTGGGCCACGGCTTCACGGGTCCCGTCTACCCCGTCAATCCCAACGCCCGCTCCGTCCACTCGGTGCGGGCCTATCCCTCGGTGGCGGAGCTCCCGGAGACCCCCGACCTCGCGGTGATCGTGGTCCCGAAGGAGGGCGTGATCCCGGTGGTCGAGGAGTGCGCCGAGGCCGGGGTGGGCGGCGTGGTCGTGATCACCGCCGGGTTCCGGGAGGTCGGCGGCCAGGGCGTGGAGCGCGAGGAGGAACTCACACGCCTGGTGCGGGAGAACGGGATGCGGATGGTGGGGCCCAACTGCATGGGCGTGATCAACGCCTCGCCGGAGGTGTCCCTGAACGCCACCTTCGCCCCCACGATGCCGCCCCGGGGCCGGATCGCGATGATGAGCCAGTCCGGCGCCATGGGCGTCACGATCCTGGACTACGCGGCCGAGTACGGCATCGGCGTGAGCCAGTTCGTCTCCGTCGGGAACAAGCCCGACGTCTCGGGCAACGACCTGCTGGAGTACTGGCGCGAGGACGACGACGTGGGCGTGGTCCTCATGTACCTGGAGAACTTCGGCAACCCGCGGCGGTTCACCCGCATCGCGCGGGAGGTGACCCGCGACAAGCCGGTGCTGGCGGTGAAGGCGGGCCGGAGCGCCGCCGGGGCACGGGCCGCCAGCAGCCACACCGGGGCGCTGACCGCCGCCGACGTGGCCACCGACGCCCTCTTCGCCCAGTGCGGCGTGCTCCGGGTGGACACCGTGGAGGAGCTCTTCGCCACGGCCATGGCCTTCGGCAACGCCCCGCTGCCGGACGGCCCGAACGTGGCCGTGGTGACCAACGCCGGCGGGCCGGGCATCATCATCGCCGACGCCTGCGAGTCCCGGGGGCTCGAGGTCCCCTCCCTCTCCGGGGAGACCCGGGAGCGGCTGGAGTCGCGGCTCCCGGAGGAGGCCAGCGTGGCCAACCCGGTGGACATGATCGCCAGCGCCACGGCCGACGACTACCGCAACGCCCTGGAGGTGGTCCTGGAGGACCCGGGCGTGGACGCGGTGATCGCCGCCTTCGTGCCGCCCATGGGCATCGAGGCCGAGGACGTCTCCCGCGCCATCCGCAGCGTGGCCGAGGGGCACGAGAAGCCGGTGATGGCCGTCCTCATGGGCCGGGAGGGCCTCCCCCAGGGGATGGCGGAGCTGCGCGAGGCCGACATCCCGGGATACATCTTCCCCGAGTCCGCCGCGCGGGCCCTGTCGGCCATGAACCGATACCGGCGATGGCGGGAGCGGCCGGAGGGCGAGATCGCCGAGTTCGACGTGGCGCGGGACCGGGCCGAGGACGTGATCGCCGGCGCGGTCCGGGACGGGCGGGAGTGGCTCACCGAGATGGAGGCCTTCGACCTGCTGGAGTGCTACGGCGTGCCGGTGGCCCGGAGGGGGCTGGCGCGGAGCGCCGACGAGGCGGCGGCCGCCGCCGGGGAGATGGGCTACCCGGTGGTGCTCAAGGCCGTGGGCCCCTCCATCGTCCACAAGACCGAGGTGGGGGGAGTGGAGCTGGAGCTGGAGACCGCGGACGAGGTGCGGGAGGCCTTCGACCGGATCGTCGAGTCCGTGCGCGACCACGAGCCGGAGGCGGCGCTGGACGGTGTCCTGGTGCAGGAGATGGTCACCGGGGGGCGGGAGACCATCGTCGGGAGCACGGAGGAGCCGAGCTTCGGCCCGCTGGTGATGTTCGGGCTCGGCGGCATCTACGTGGAGGCCCTCCGGGACGTGACCTTCCGCATCCAGCCGGTGACCGACGTGGACGCCCGGGAGATGGTCCGCGACATCCGCGGCCTCCCCCTGCTCGAGGGCGTCCGCGGCGCCGAGAGCGTGGACCTGGACCGCCTGGCGGAGGTCATCCAGCGGGTGAGCCAGCTGGTGGGCGAGCACCGGGAGATCCAGGAGATGGACATCAACCCGTTCCTGGCGTTCCCCGAGGCCGACCGCTGCGTGGCCGTGGACGCCCGCGTGCGCCTCGACGCCTGACGTCTCTCCCCTCCGCGCCCTCGTTCCGGGATGGCGCAGATGTTGCGCTTCAGCCGCCTCGGACGAGCTTCACGCGCTTCCCCCGGCACTCTCGAGGGGGGAGGGAGGATGCAGAGACGACAGCGATTTCCCGCCATGGGCAGTCAGGGACAGGGCCGCTCCCCGGGGCGGCGCACCGACGGACCCCGCCGGACGGGTCCGGCCGGGGACGCCGCGGACGAACCCGACCGGGACGACCGGCAGGGCCGGATCCTCGTGGTGGACGACAACGAGGACTGCCGCACGGCGCTCAGGACCTTCCTGGAGGCCTCCGGCTTCCTCGTGGCCGAGGCCGCCGACGGCGAGGAGGCCGTGGAGCGCGCCCGTGAGACCGACCCCGACCTCATCCTCCTGGACATCATGATGCCCGGCGTCGACGGGCTGGAGGCCGCACGCCGCATCCGCCGCGCCTCCGACGTCGACGGGGTGATGATCGTGGCCATCAGCGCCATGGAGGGCGCCGAGAAGGCCAGCCGCGCCGCCGGATGCGACGCCTGCGTCACCAAGCCGCTGGACATGGCCGAGTTCTCCTCCCGCGTCGGGCGCTGGCTGAGCGACGGGTGAAGTGCCCCCACTGCGGGTACGACGCCGACCCGGGGCAGGAGGAGTGTCCGCTGTGCGGCACGCCGCTGGAGGAAGCGGTCGAGGGCGGCGAGGCCGGGGTCGACGCCGGGGGCCGGGACTCCGCTTCCGCTGAGACGGCCGCCGGAGCCCGGGAGCTGACGCCGTGGGAGGCCGGCGGCGGAGTCGGCGCCCTCGTCGACACCTGGTGGGAGAGCCTCTCGAACCCGGAGGGCTTCTTCTCCCGGGTCGACTGGGACGGCGGTTGGGAGAGCCCCCTCCTCTACTACCTGCTCTTCATGGTGGTGGGGGCCGGACTCGGATCCCTCTGGTCCGCCCTCCTCATGCCGGCCTTCGTCTCCGCCCTCGGGGTGGAGAACCTGGTCCCCACGATGTCGGGCTCCGTGCTGCTCCGACAGTTCTTTCTGAGCCCGTTCCGCGCGCTCTTCTCCCTGGCGGTGTTCGCCGGCGCCGCGCACCTGGTGCTCGTGCTCCTGGCCGACCGCCCCCGCCGCTTCCTGGCCAGCGGCCGGGCCCTCTGCTACGCCGCCGGTCCCCAGCTGCTGATGGTGGTGCCGTTTCTCGGCGGGCTGGCGGCGGTGATCTGGTCGGCGGTGCTGGCCGTCGTGGGCCTGCGGACGGCGCACCGAACGAGCACCGGCAGGGTACTGGGCGCCCTGTTCCTCGCCTTCTTCGTCTACGTGGCCTTCTCGACGGTCTGGGGGCTCGTGGTCCAGGGCGCCCTCGCCGGGTCACTTCCGTTCCCGACGATGCGATGAGCTCCCGACCCGGCCAGGAGTCGGAGACCCGCCGCCTGGAGCGGCAGGAGTTCGAGCGGGGGCACATCGACCCGGGGGAGGAGCCGCCGGAGCCGCTGCCGGCGGCCACGGTGGTGGTGGCCCGGGCGGGTGAGGACGGCATGGAGGTGCTCCTGCTCCGGCGGCCGGAGGAGACGACCTTCGCCGCCGGCGCGTACGTGTTCGCCGGCGGCCGGGTCGATCCCGGCGATCGGGAGCCGGAGCTCCTGGGCCGCGTGGACGCCGGCCGGGCGGACGGCGAGCCGGAGGCGCTGGTGGCCGCCGCACGCGAGCTGTGGGAGGAGACGGGACTCCTGATGGCGCGGCCGGGCGCCGAGCCGGATCCGTCGCGCCTGGCGGCGGCGCGCGGGGAGTTGGTGCGGGGAGAGACGCCCTTCGGGCGCCTGGCGGCCGGTCTGGACCTGACGCTCCCGCGCCACGCCGTGGCGTACTTCGCCCGGTGGGTCACGCCCGAGAAGCTCTCCCGCCGCTACGACACCCGCTTCTTCCTGTGCCGGGATCCCGGCGGGCCCGTGGAGCTCACGGGCGAGCACACCGATGCCGTCTGGCTCCGGCCGGACCGGGCCCTGGACCACTTCGCCGCCGGTGACCTGCCACTCCTCTTCCCGACCCGGAAGACGCTGGAGCGCCTGGAGGGATTTCCGGATGCCGCGACGGCCATCCGGGAGCTCCGATCCGCGGCGGTGGAGGCCGTCCGCCCCCGGATGCTGGTCCGGGACGACGGCGTGGAGCCCGTCCTGCCCGGCGAGGAGGGCTACGACGACGCGGCCCGGACCGGCGGGGAGTGAGCCGGCGGTGACGGAGATCGACACCCCGGCTCCCGGCGTCCGGAGCGTACGGGCCGACAACCCGGGGCCCATGACCCTGGACGGGACGCGGACCTACCTGGTGGGGAGCCGGGAGGCCGTGCTGCTGGATCCGGGGCCCGGGGACGACGGCGCCGGGGAGCGGTGGCGGGAGCTGGCCGGCGACGCCGCGGTGGAGACGGTGGCCCTCACCCACGCCCACCCGGATCACGCCGGGGGCGCCCTCCGTGCCGCCGAGCTCTTCGGCGCCCGGCTGGCCGCCACCGGCGAGACGCTCCGGAGCCTCTCGGCGACCGGGCGTTCCCTCCACGACGGCATGGAGCTGCCCGTGGACGGCGGGGAGACCTCGCTGCGGGCGGTGGAGACGCCGGGCCACTCCGCCGACCACCTGTGCTACCTCCGTCCCTCGGACGGCGTCCTCTTCACCGGGGACCTGGTGCTGGGGGAGGGATCGAGCCTCGTGGGCCACCCGGAGGGGTCGGTCTCCGACGCGCTGTCGAGCCTGGAGCGTCTCCTGGCGCTGGAGCCGAGCCTGCTGCTCCCCGGCCACGGCCCGGACGTGACCCGGGCCGCGCAGCGGCTGACCGAATACCGGGATCACCGTCGGGACCGCACCCGGCAGGTGCGCGGGGCCCTGGAGGCCGGCGCCCGCTCCGTGGAGGGGATCCGGGAGCGCGTCTACGGGGACGAGGTGCCGCCGGGGCTCGGGTGGGCGGCCGACGCCACCGTCCGCGCCCACCTGGTGCACCTGGAGGAGCTGGGAGAGGAGCTGCCCGAGCTCCGGGGCCGCTGAGACCCCGGACCCTCTTCACTCCAGGAGCCGCTCGATGACCGCGTGGCTGGCCCGGGGGAACGCGTACTCCTCCATCCGACCGGGCTCGACCCACGCCCAGTCGGTGGCGGCCCGGGCCCGGGGCGTGCCGGAGACGTGCCGGGCGTGGTGGGCGTGCAGGGTGACGCGCAGATGGCTGTACTCGTGGTCCACCCGCGCCACCAGGTCGCCGACCTCCACCTCGATCTCCATCTCCTCGCGCAGCTCGCGCCGCACGGCCTCCGCCGGGGCCTCCCCGTCCTCCAGCTTGCCGCCGGGGAACTCCCACATGCCGCCGAGCATCCCGTCCTCGGGGCGGCGCGAGATGAGGACCCGGCCCCGGCCGTCCCAGACGACGCCGACCCCGACGTCGTGGTGCGGCCGGTCGGGGCGCCGCCGGGGCGGCGGCCGCTCCGACACGGTGCCCCGCTCGAGGGCCATGCAGACTTCGGCCACGGGACACCGGCCGCAGTCCGGGTTCTCCGGGGTGCAGAGCGCTCCCCCCAGGTCCATCAGCGCCTGGTTCAGGTCGGCCGGGCGGCCTCCGGCCTCCTCCAGCAGCGCCCGCGCCGCCTCCTCCAGCTCCGAGTCGGAGGGGTCCTCCAGGTCGAAGAGGCGCGAGAGCACGCGCCGGGTGTTGCCGTCCACGGCGGGCGCCGGGCGGCCGAAGGCCATGCTGGCCACCGCGCCGGCGGTGTAGGGGCCGATCCCGGGCAGCTCCTGCAGGGAGGCGGGGTCCCGCGGGAGCTCTCCGCCGTGGTCGCGGACGACCTGCGCCGCGGCGTCGTGGAGCCGCCGGGCCCGGGCGTAGTATCCGAGCCCCTCCCAGGCCTTGAGCACCTCGCCGCGGTCCGCGGCGGCCAGCGACTCGACGTCGGGAAACCGCTGCAGGAACGCGTGCCAGTAGTCGCGGACGGTCTCCACGCGCGTCTGCTGCGCCATGACCTCCGCCACCCAGATGCGGTAGGGGCTCTCCTCGCCCCGCCACGGCACGTCGCGGTGGCGGGAGTCGTACCAGGCCAGGAGGCTCTCCACCGCCGCGGGCAGGGTCGCGGTTCCCTCCCCCTCGCTCCCGCTCACGCCGGCCGCGGGAATCGGCCCTCGAAGATCCGGACCGCGGGGCCGGAGAGCCGGACCAGCTCGCCACCGTTCCGACCCCCGGGGGAGTCGTCGCCCAGGCGGGCCACACGGAGGGCGGCACCGCTGCGGGTGGTGAGATCGAGCTCCGAGCCGGCGAAGCCCGCTCCGTTCAGGGCGAGAAGGGTGGCCATGGCTCCGCTGCCGCAGGCCGAGGTCTCCCCCTCGACCCCCCGTTCCCAGGTGCGGATGCTGCCGGAATCAGCGTCGCCGAGCTCCACCAGGTTCACGTTCGCTCCTCCGGGTCCGAGGGCCCGGTGCCGGCGCAGGGGCCGGCAGAGCTCGCCGATGGGTCCCTCCGGCATCTCCTCCAGCGGGAGGACCAGGTGCGGGACCCCGATGCGAACCAGCCACGCCCTCCGCGGGCCGTCGGGCGTCTCCAGCTCCCGGTGCTCCTCGACCTCCGGCCGGAGCCGGTAGACCAGCGCCACCTGGCCGTCCCCGACCTCGGCCTGGATGGGTCCCTGACCGGTGAGGAGCACGTGCCGGGGGTCGGCCCATCCCTCGTCCACCAGGTAGCGCGCCACGCACCGGGTGCCGTTGCCGCACATGTCGATCTCCGACCCGTCCGGGTTGAAGAACCGGACCCGGAAGCGGCCCGGCGCGTCCCGCGCCGCCACCACGAGCCCGTCCACGCCGACACCGGTGGACCGGGGACAGATCCGTCGGGCCACGTCGGAGGGGTCGCCCCCGGCGAGCTGCTCCTCGGCGGCGAGGACGAAGTCGTTGCCGGCGCCGCTGTACTTGCTGAACGGAATCATGGGACGGTGAACGATAGTCGAGCGCGCGCGGGCCGGGCAACCGGACCGGGTGGCGTTGAGGCGGGGTTGACACCCGGCGGGAGGTTGGGGGCGTGATCGACTTTCAGGCGGTGAGCAAGCGATACGGCCGTCTCCCCGGCCGGGGGAAATCGGCGGTCCGCGGGCTGGATCTCCGGATCCGGTCCGGGGAGTGCGTGGCCCTGGTGGGTCCGAACGGGGCCGGGAAGTCCACGGTGGTCGGCCTGGCCCTGGGCTTCCTCCGACCCTCCGAGGGCACCGTCCGGATCGGCGGACTCGGGCCGCGGGAGTACGTCCGCTCCCACGGGGCCGGGTACCTGCCGGAGCGCTTCTCGCCCCGGGGCGGGCTCCGGGCGGACCGCGTCCTCGGCAGGCTGGCCCGGCTGGACGGGCTGGACCGGGGGGAGGCACGACGGCGGGTCCGGGAGGCCCTGGACCGGGTGGGGCTGGCGGGCTCCCGTCGCCGGCGGGCCCGGGATCTCTCCCGGGGGGAGCGGCAGCGGCTCGGCGTGGCCCAGCTGCTGCTCCGGCCCCGCGGCGTCGTCCTGCTGGACGAGCCGTGGGGCGGGCTCGACCCGGAGGGGAAGGCCCGACTCCGGGAGGCCCTGGTCGGGCTCCGGGGGGAGCGTCCCGGGGCGGCGGTGGTCGTGGCGTCCCACGACCTGGACCAGGTGGCCCGGGTGGCGGACCGGGCCGTGGTCCTGGATCGGGGGCGGGTGGTCGACCGGCTGAGCTCGGGCGCGGGGCGAGATGCCGGGACCCTCGAGCGGCGGGTCCTGGAATGCGGCGGTTCCACGGGGAGGGGGCGAGCGGAGCGAGACGGAGGACGGCCCCCTCCCCGGGCCCGGGGCTCGGGATGACGCCCGGGATCCCGGCGGCGCTCTCCTTCGCCCGCGACCGGGCCGGGCGTGCCGCGCTGCTGGCCGCCGCCGGGGCCGCGCTCCTCGTTCCCCGGGCCCCCGGCGCCGGGGCCGAGGGCTTTCGGGCGGGCCTCGAGGCCGGTCCCGGGTCCGGCATCCTGGCCGGGCTGTGGGGCGTCCTCCTCCTGGCCGGGGTCCTGGTCCTGTGGCAGGGGGTCGTCGCCTCCGACGTGGAGAGCGGCCGCTTCCGCACGACCTTCGTCCGACCGGTGTGGAGGCCCGGGCTCTTCCTGTCCCGCCACGTCGCCGCCCTCCTGCTCCTGGCCGCGGCGGCCGCGGCCGTCGCGGGCGCCCTGCGGCTCGCCGGAGCCGGGGCCGCCCCGGACCCGGCGGGCCTGCTCCTGGCGTCGCTCCTCACCGGCTGGGCCCTGGGCGGCCTGCTCCTGCTCCTCTCCGCGCTCCTGGACCGCGGCGACGTGCTGGCCGCGGTGGCCCTGTTCCTGGCGCCGGGGGTCCTGGAGCAGGGGACCGCGGCGGGCCGGCTGCTCTCGGCGGGACTCCCACCGATGCTGCCCCTGGCCGAGGCCCGCCGGGCGCTGCTCGCCGGCGCAGGGCCCGACGGTGACGTCCTCGCGGCCGCGATCCTCTACGGCGCCGCGGCGACGGGGCTCGCTCTCCTCCGGCTCCACCTGCGGGAGTACCGCGCCGGCTGACGTCGCTCGCGCCCACTTCTGCGGCCGCCGGCCGCGGCCTACCTTGGCCGGCGGTCGGGGTCGCCCGCGTTCTCCGCGCCGTCCGCCCCGTGTCGCCGGATACACCAGCATCCGCCGAGGAGACCGGAATGCGACGCTTCTTCCAGCACAAGGCACACAAGGCAGGCATGCCTCCCGGCTCGGTGGTCTACGTCGGCGAGGAGCCCCCGGAGGCGGCCCGCATCACGGTCATCGACTACGGCCCGGAGCACTACGAGGAGCGGGAGGTCGACGACCTGTCGGAGGTCGAGGACTACCGGGACACCGGCTCGGTGACCTGGATCAACGTGGACGGGGTGCACGAAGAGGAGATCGTGGAGGAGATCGGCGCCCGGTACGGGCTCCACCCGCTGCTCATGGAGGACGTGGTGAGCACGGGCCAGCGGCCGAAGATGGAGGAGTACGAGGAGCACCTGTTCATGGTCCTCCAGATGCTCGTCCCCGAGGACGGGGGAGTCGTGCGCGGCGAGCAGGTGAGCCTGGTCCTCGGGCCGCACTGGATCGTCTCCTTCCAGGAGCGCCGGGGCGACGTCTTCGACGGTCTCCGGCATCGGCTCCGGAGCGGGAAGTCCCGGGCCCGGACGTCGGGGCCGGACTACCTGGCGTACCGGCTGCTGGACGCCATCGTGGACCAGTACTTCGTGGTCCTGGAGCGGATGGGCGACTCGCTCGAGGACCTGGAGGAGCAGGTCATCGAGGAGCCGGACCAGGAGACGCTGGAAGCGGTCCACGAGCTCAAGGGGGAGCTCCTCTTCGTCCGCCGTGCGGCGTGGCCCGTCCGGGAGCTGGTGAACGCCCTGCAGAGGGCCGAATCGGAGCTCGTCGCCGAGGGGACGGATCCCTACCTCCGTGACGTCTACGATCACGCCGTCCAGGTCATCGACACCACCGAGACCTACCGGGACCTGGTCTCCGGGCTGGTGGACCTCTACATGTCGGGCGTGAGCAACCGCATGAACGAGGTCATGAAGGTGCTCACCATCATCGCCACGATCTTCATCCCCGTGACGTTCGTGGCCGGTCTCTACGGCATGAACTTCCAGTGGATGCCGGAGCTCCAGTGGCGCTGGGGATACCCCGCGGTCCTGGTCCTCATGGCCGTCATGGCCGGCGCCATGATCGTCTATTTCCGGCGCCGCGACTGGCTCTGACCCGGCCCGATCCCCCCGGCACGAGGCTGGCGAGGAGCCGGGATCCATCTTGACGCCTCCGTTGCTCAGCGGGTATTCTCCCGGGCCGCAGAAGGCCGGTGACGACACCGCTCAGCGGCATCCGACCGGCCTTCCGCCAGGAGGCCGCTGACCGAGCCCGGCGGCCCTGTCCCCCCGAGTCCCTGCCGCACGCAGCCGCAGATTCTCACGCCGGAGGAGGCGTTTCGATGTCAGAGGTGCCCGACGGACTCCGCTACACCGAGGAGCACGAGTACGTCCGCGAGACGGAGGCCGACGGCGAGGTGGTGGTCGGCATCACCGACTTCGCCCAGGAGGAGCTGGGCGACGTGGTCTTCGTCGAGCTGCCGCGGGAGGGAGACAGCTTCGACCGGATGGAGCCCTTCGGAACCATCGAGGCCGTGAAGGCCGTCTCCGAGCTCTACACCCCGGTCTCCGGCGAGGTGATCGAGGCCAACGGGGGACTCGAGGACCGACCGGAGCTCGTGAACGAGGAGCCCTACGGCGACGGGTGGATGATCCGGCTCCGGCTGGACGACCCGTCCGAGCTCGAGGGTCTCATGAACGCCGACGAGTACAGGGAGCACATCGGAGAGGGCTGAGACGGACGCTCCACTCCGCCTCCACCCGTCCCCCACAGCACCCACAGCACCATCACGGCCCGGGCTCGCCCCGGAGCCCTCGGACCCGGGAAGGATCCATGTCGTTCGTACCGCACAGCGAGGCCGACCGGCGCGAGATGCTGCGCTCGATCGGGGTCGGAGACGTCGACGACCTCTTCGACGACATCCCGGCCGAGCTCAGGATCGACGGTGAGCTGGACCTCCCGTCGGCCCTGTCCGAGTGGGAGGCCTACCGGGAGACCGGCCGGCTGGCCGACGAGAACGAGTCGCTGACCAGCTTCGCCGGGGCGGGCATCTACGACCACCACGTCCCCTCGGCGGTGGACCACCTCATCCGCCGGAGCGAGTTCTACACGGCCTACACGCCCTACCAGGCCGAGGTCTCGCAGGGGACGCTGCAGGCCATCTACGAGTTCCAGACCATGGTCTGCGAGCTCACGGGCATGGAGGTGGCCAACGCCTCGCTCTACGACGGCCCCACGGCGGCCGGGGAGGCGGCGCTCATGGCGCGGTCGGTGACCCGGCGGGACGGGGTCGTGGCCGCCGGCTCCCTCCACCCGCACTACCGCAAGGTCATCGAGACCTACCTGGCGGGCATGGGCGACGAGCTGGATACGGTGCCCGCCGCGGAGGGCGGGACCGTGGATCCCGCCCGCGTCGCCGACGCCGTCGACGAGGACACGGCGTGCGTCGTGCTCCAGTACCCGAACTTCTTCGGCCTGCTGGAGGAGGTGGAGGAGGTGGCCGAGGCGGTCCACGACGCCGGCGCCCTGCTGGTGGTGGCCGCCGATCCCGTGGCCCTGGCCCTCCTCCGCTCCCCGGGAGACGCCGGGGCGGACGTGGTGGTGGCCGAGGGACAGCCCTTCGGCAACCCGCAGAGCTTCGGCGGGCCCGTGGTGGGCCTCTTCGCCTCCCTCGAGGACCACATCCGCGACATGCCGGGTCGGATCGCCGCGACCACGGAGGACGAGGACGGGCGGCGCGGCTACGTGCTCACCCTCCAGACGCGCGAGCAGCAGATCCGGAGGGAGCGCGCCACCAGCAACATCTGCACGAACCAGGGCCTGAACGCCCTGGCCGCGACGATCTACCTGTCGCTGGTGGGACGCGACGGCCTGCGGCAGGTGGCGGAGACCTCGTTCCAGAACGCGCACTACGCCCGCGACCGGCTGGAGGAGACCGACGGCGTCCGCCTCCTCCACCCCGATGCCCCGGTGGTGCGGGAGTTCGCGGTGGCCACGGACGAGGCCTCCGGCTCCATCCTGGAGAGGGCGGCCGGAGAGGGACTGCTGGCCGGCGTGAGCCTCTCGCGGTTCCCCGGGCTCGAGGCCCCGGACGGGCTGCTGCTGGCCTTCACCGAGAAGCGCACCCGGGCCGAGATCGACCGGCTCGTGGACGTCATCGCCGGCTGAACCGAACCGACGAAGCACGAGGAGGGACGACCGTGGGACAGATCACCTGGCACGGACACGCCTGCACGGAGATCCGGACCGACGACGGCTTCCGTCTCCTGATCGACCCGTTCCTGACGGACAACCCCATGGCCGACGTGGGCCCCGATCACTTCACGGACGGGCTGGACCACCTGCTCCTCACCCACGGCCACTTCGACCACGTGGGTGACGCCTGGGACATCCTGCGGGAGACGGGCGCCCAGCTCATCGCCACCTTCGAGATCGTCGCCTACGCCGGTGACCACGAGGGAGTGGAGAACTCTCACCCGCTCCACATCGGCGGCGGCTACCAGTTCCCCTTCGGCCGCGCCCAGCTGACGCCGGCCCTCCACGGCGGCCAGGTGGCGGGCGAGAACGCCGGCCCCTACTCCACCTTCCCCGCCGGCTTCCTCCTGGAGCTGAACGGCGGGACGACGATCTACCACGCCGGCGACACGGCCCTCATCAAGGACATGGAGCTCCTGGAGGGGCGGGTGGACGTGGCGCTCCTGCCCATCGGCGACAACTTCACCATGGGGCCCGCCGACGCCGTCCGGGCGGTGGAGATGATCGATCCGGACACGGTCATCCCCATCCACTACGACACGATGGAGGTCATCGAGCAGGACCCCCGGGCCTGGGCCCGGGACGTGGGCGACCGGGCGGAGGTCGTGGTCCTGGAGCCCGGCGGCACCCACGACTACTAGAAGAGAAGAGCAGCCGGACAGCGGACAGCTACCAGCAGGCGGAGACTCGATGGAGCAGACGGATACCGACCGGAGCGAGAGAGCCGGGGTCCCCTTCCCCTTCCGGGCCCCCTCCACCCCGACGGTCTTCGAGCGTTCGCGCTCGGGCCGCACCGGGACCGCGGTGCCCGGGCCCGACGTGCCGACGCGGGAGCTGGAGGAGGAGATTCCGGCCCGCCACCGGCGCGATCGGCCGCCCCGGCTCCCGGAGATGCCCGAGCACGAGGTGGTCCGGCACTACACGGAGATCTCGCTCAAGAACCACCACGTGGACCGGGCCCTCTATCCGCTGGGCTCGTGCACGATGAAGTACAACCCGAAGGTGAACGAGGCCACGGCCCGGGCGCCGGGCTTCGCCGGCCTCCACCCCCTCACCCCCCATGACGCGGCGCAGGGCGCCCTCCGGCTCATGCACGAGCTGGGCGAGATGCTGAAGGAGATCGCCGGCATGGACGCCGTGACGCTCCAGCCGCCGGCGGGGGCCCAGGGCGAGACCACCGGCGTCTACCTGATGCGCTGCTACCACCGGGACCGGGGGGACACGGACCGCTCGAAGGTCCTGATTCCGGACTCCGCCCACGGCACGAACCCGGCCACCGTGGCCCGGGCCGGCTTCGACGTGGTGGAGCTCGAGTCCAACGAGGAGGGACGGCTGGACGTCGGCGCGCTGCGCGACGCGCTGGACGACCGGGTGGCCGGCCTGATGCTCACGAATCCGAACACGCTGGGCGTCTTCGAGAAGGACGTGCAGCAGATCTGCGACCTGGTGCACGAGGCCGGCGGGCTCACCTACATGGACGGTGCCAACCTGAACGCCATGATGGGGGTGACCCGGCCCGGCGACATGGGCTACGACATGGTGCACTTCAACCTGCACAAGACCTTCTCCACGCCCCACGGCGGCGGCGGACCCGGGGCCGGGCCCGTGGCGGTGAAGGAGAGCCTGGCCCGATTCCTCCCGGTGCCGGTGGTGGTGAGGGAGGGCGACGAGTACCGCTTCGACTGGGACCGCCCGGACTCCCTGGGCAGGGTGCACGGCTTCTTCGGCAACTTCGGCGTCATGGTGCGGGCCTACACCTACATTCGGATGCTCGGGCGGGAGGGGATCCGGGAGACCGCCGAGGCCGCTGTGCTGAACAACGCCTACCTGAGCGAGCGGCTGCGGGACGAGTTCCCGCTGCCCTACGGACGGGGCATGCACGAGTCCGTCTATACGGGCGACCGGCTGAAGGAAGAGACCGGGGTTCGGACCCTGGACGTGGCGAAGCGTCTCCTGGACTTCGGCTTCCACGCGCCGACGGTCTACTTTCCGCTGGTGGTCTCGGAGGCGCTCATGACCGAGCCCACGGAGACCGAGACCCGCGAGGAGCTGGACGAGTACGCGGAAGCCATGAACGCCATCGCGGCCGAGGCCCGGGAGGAGCCGGAGCGGGTGAAGTCGGCCCCTCACAGCACCCCGGTCCGGCGCCTGGACGAGGGGCGCGCCGGCCGCGAGCTCGACGTGCGGTGGACCTTCGATGACGACCAGCGCGGAGCCTGAGCGGATTCGCTGCCTGGAGGACGGTCCGGGTCCGGGGCCCTGGAACATGGCCGTGGACCACGCCCTCATGGATCCGGCGCGGCGGGGGGAGGTGACGCTCCGCTTCTACCGCTGGGATCCGCCCTGCCTCTCCCTCGGGCGCAACCAGCGGGCGGAGGGCCGCTACGATCCCGCGGCCGCGGCCCGCCACGGTATCGACGTCGTCCGGCGGCCCACCGGCGGGCGCTCCGTCTACCACGACCGTGAGCTCACCTACGCCCTGGCGGCACCGGCCGACCTGTGGGGCGGCCTCCGGACCAGCTACTCCCGCGTGAACGACGCCCTCCGCCGCGGTCTCTCCCGCCTGGGGGCCCCGGTGGAGGTGGCCGGCGAGCGGGAGGAGCGGCGGGCGCCGGGGCCGGATTCCCGCGCCTGCTTCCGGGATCCCCTCCCGGGCGAGGTGACCGCCGGCGGCCGGAAGCTGGTGGGGAGCGCCCAGTGGCGCGAGGACGGGGCGCTCCTGCAGCAGGGCTCGCTGCTCCTGGCCGACGACCAGTCGGTGGTGGAGGAGCTCCGGGTGCGGGAGGCCGCCGCGGTCGGAGCCGACCCGGCCGGGAGCGCTCCCGCCGGCGGCGACGGAGGGAGCGGCAGGGCCGTCTCCGCGGAGACGGCCGACGGTGCCGCCGCCCTGGAGCAGTTCCTGGACCCGATGCCCGGCTTCCGTCGCGTGGCCGACGCCCTGCGGACGGGGTTCGGCGAGGAGTTCGAGCTGGAGCCCGTCGAGGGCGATCTCCGGGACGACGAGCGCCGGCGGGCGCGGGAGCTCCGCGCTCGCTACGAGGACGACGACTGGACGTGGCGCCGATGACCGGACGGTCGGTGCTCTCCCGACTCCGGGCCGTGGCCGCCGGTGCCGTGCTCGCGGTCGCCGTGGCCGCGGGATGCGGGGAGGGGGGCGGGGACGCCGACGCTCCCGGCCCGGCGGCCGGGACGGTTCCCGACTCCGCCCGGTTCGGCGGGTCCGCGGTGGTGGCCGGGCGCGAGGAGCTCTCCTCCATGAACGCCCTGGTCTCCACGGGCTCCGCGGCGGCCCAGATCCAGCGCCACGTCCTCTTCACCACGCTCGTGCGCTACGACTCCCTCCTTCGGCCCCGGCCCTACCTGGCGCGCTCCTGGGAGCTCAGCGACGACAGCACCGAGGTGCTCTTCCGCCTCCGGGAGGACGTCCGGTGGCACGACGGCGAGCCCACCACCGCCGAGGACGTGGCGTTCACCTTCCGGCGGGCCAAGGACCCGCAGGTACCCTTCGCCAACCGGAGCTACTTCGCCCGGTGGGACTCGGTGGAGGTCCTCGACCCGTACACCGTCCGGTTCCACGTCCGTCCCACCTACGCGCTCTTCCTCGGATGGGCGAACACGCCGATCATGCCGGAGCACGTGCTGGGCGCGGTCCCCGACACGGCGCTGCGAACGCATCGCTTCGGCACGCGGTCGCCGGTGGGGAACGGGCCGTTCCGCTTCGTGGAGCACCGGGCCGGCGAGCGCTGGGTCTTCGAGGCCAATCCCGACTTCCCGGAGGCCCTGGGCGGCCGGCCGTACCTGGACCGGCTGGTGTACCGGGTGGTTCCGGACCCGGCGGCCCGGATGGCGGAGCTCAGGAGCGGCGGCGTGGATCTCGTGCCCAGGATCTCGCCGTCCCGGGTCCAGGAGGTGCGGAGCTCCGCGGAGCTCGAGCTCGTCTCCTATCCGAGCTCCGAGTACGTGTTCGTCACCTGGAACCAGCGCCGGGACCTGTTCCGGGAGCCCCGGGTCCGGAGGGCCCTGACCATGGCCATCGACCGGCCCACGCTGGTGGAGTCGGTCCGGGGGGGCTTCGGCCGGGTGGCCGACGCTCCCATGGGGCCGTGGCACTGGGCCTTCGACTCCACCTGGGCGCCGCTCCCCCACGCGCCGGACTCGGCCCGCGCGCTCCTGGAGGCGGCGGGCTGGCGGGACCGCGACGGCGACGGTATCCGTGAGCGGAACGGCGACGCGTTCAGCTTCGATCTGATCACCGCCGGTCCCTCGCAGCGGCGCGACGCCGCCCTGCTGATCCAGTCGGACCTCCGGGACGTGGGGATCGAGGTGAGCCCGAGCGTCCTGGAGTTCTCGGCCCTCATCTCGGCGGTCACCGGCGCGGAGCGCGGCTACCAGGCGGCGCTCCTCTCCTGGAGCCGCGACCTGGTGGTGGACGACCGCGACCTGTGGTCGTGCGACCGGCCGGACGCCCCCTTCGCCTTCGCCGGCTACTGCAGCCCCGGGGTGGAGGCCGTCGTGGATTCGCTGGCGCTGGCCCGGGGACGGGACCAGCGGAGACGCCTGCTGTCCCGGTATCGGGAGATCCTGGTCCGCGACCAGCCGTACACCTTCCTTTATCATGTGAACCGGCTGGACGCTCACCGGCAGGCTCTCAGGGGGCTGGTGCTGGACGCCCGTGGAGCGTGGACGTCCGCCCGGAGGTGGTGGCTGGCGCCCGACAGATGACGGGAGGGGACTGACAGGTTGAGAGACGACGCTGGCCTGATCCGGTACGCCCTGCGTCGTCTCCTCCAGGCCGTGCCGCTGCTCCTGGCCGCGGCCACGGTGGTCTTCTTCCTCCTCCACCTGGCCCCCGGCGACCCGGCGGCCGCCTACCTGCATCCCGACGTCCCGGCGGAGGTGGCGGAGCAGGTCCGCCGCCAGATGGGGCTGGGGCGGCCCCTGCACGAGCAGTACCTCTCCTGGCTCGGGTCCGTCGTCACCGGCGACCTGGGATACAGCTTCAGCCAGGGCCAGACCGTGGCCCGGGCCATCGGCGGCGCGCTCCCGAACACCCTGCTCCTGGGCGGCGCGGCGCTGCTCCTCTCCTTCCTGGCCGGCGGCTCGCTGGGCGTCTTCCAGGGGACCCGACCGAACACGGCGACGGACCGGACGCTGGGGACCGCCACGCTGGTGGCCTATTCGGTCCCCGGTTTCTGGATCGCGCTGCTCCTGCTCCTGCTCTTCTCCGCGGCGCCGGTGCGGGAGCTGCTCCCCCTGCCGCTGACCGGCGCCACCTCCGTGGACCACGGGCTCATGGACCCCGGCGGCCGTGTGCTGGACCGGCTCCGCCACCTGGTCCTGCCCGCCGCGGCGCTGTCGCTGGCGCCGGCGGCCGCCGTGGCCCGCCACGCCCGGTCGGCCGTGCTGGAGGCCCGGGACGCCGATCACGTCCGTGCCGCCCGCGGGCGCGGGCTCGCGGCGTGGAGCGTCACCCTGCGCCACGTGGTCCGGAACGCCCTGCTGCCCCTGGTCAGCCTGCTGGGGCTGTACATACCGCGGCTCATGGGCGGGGCGGTCGTCCTGGAGGTCATCTTCTCCTGGGCCGGGATGGGCCGGCTCCTGTACAGGGGCGTCCAGGCGCGCGACTACCCGCTCGTCCTCGGGGCGACCCTCCTCTTCGCCGCCCTCGTGGTCGTCGCCAATCTGCTGGCGGACCTCGTCTACGCCGGGGCCGATCCGCGCGTTCGGTATCGCTCGTCCCGTGGCTGACCCCCCGCGGAGTATGGAGGACCGGGCCGTGCCGGGGCTCCGGGCCCTGCGCCGGGGGGAGACCGGGACCGGCCTCGCGGTCGTGGCCCTCTGGATCGGTCTCCTGGTCCTCGCCGGCGCCCGCTCCGCGCGGATCGCGGACACCGTCGTCGGAGGCGGGGTCGGCGAGTGGCTCGCCCTGGTCACCCTGGTCGGCGCGCTGGCGTGGTGCTGGGGACCGGGCACCCGGGCGCGGCCCCTGGCGGCGGGAGGCCCGGGCGACCGGGGCCCGCTGGCCGGTGTGACCGGGACGCCCTCCGGTCGGGTCGGCCTCCTCCTGGTGGCCGGCGTCCTGCTGGTGGCGCTCCTGGCCCCGTACCTGGCCCCCCACGATCCGGCGCGGCAGATCGATCCCGTGGCGGGGGCGCACCTGCCGCCGGGCCCGGCCCACCTGCTGGGCACCGACCGGCTGGGCCGCGACGTGCTGAGCCGGGTCCTCTACGGGGCCCGGGTCACGATGGCGGCCGCGGTGCCGGCCGTGGCGCTGTCCGTCGGCCTCGGGGCGGCCGTCGGGGGCGTCGCGGGCTACGTCGGCGGGATCGTGGACTCGGTCTCCATGCGGGTGGTCGATCTCCTGCTCGCCTTCCCGCGCATCGTTCTCCTGGTGGCGGCGGCCGCCCTCTTCGAGCCGTCGCTGGGGCTGGTGGTCGTCCTGCTGGGCCTCACCGGGTGGATGGACGTGGCCCGCCTGGTCCGGGGGGAGGTCCTGTCCATCCGGGAACGGCCGTACGTGCGTGCCGCCGAGGGGCTGGGCCTGGGCCGCGGTCGCGTGCTGGCGCGGCACGTCCTCCCGAACGCCCTGGGGCCGCTGCTGGTGGCGGCCACCCTGGGCGTCGCCGACGCCGCCCTGGCCGAGGCGACCCTGAGCTTCCTGGGGCTCGGCGTCCAGGCCCCCACCCCGAGCCTGGGGAGCATGGTGGCCGGCGGTCGGGACGCCCTGCTCGGGGCCTGGTGGGTGGTCGTCTTCCCGGGCGGGGTCCTGACGGCCGTGGTGCTGGGCTTCAACCTGCTGGGCGAGGCCGTCCGGGCCGAGGCGGCCGGCGACGGGCCGGTCCGCCGCGGACGGTCGGCGACGGGGGCCGTCGACGCCCCGGGAGAGGGGGCCGCGTGAGCGGCGCCGCGTCCCTCCTCTCGGTCACGGACCTGCGGGTGGACTACCGCTCCGGACCGGACTCCGTCCGCGCCGTGGACGGCGTGAGCCTGGAGCTGGACGAAGGCGAGACGCTGGGCATCGTCGGCGAGTCCGGGGCCGGGAAGAGCTCCGCGCTCATGGCGGTCCCGCGCCTCCTCCCCCGCGGTGGGCGCATCCACCCGCAGTCCCGCATCCGCCTCCGGGGCGAGGAGGTCTCCGGGCTGGAGGCGGAGGGGCTCCGTCGCCTCCGCGCCCGCGAGATCGGCGTGATCTTCCAGCAGCCCGGTTCCAGCCTGAATCCGGTGCACAGGGCCGGCCGGGCCGTGGCCGAGGCCGTGCGGGAGGGACGCGGGCTGTCGGGGGACGAGCTGCGCCGGGAGGTGCTCCGCCTCCTGGAGCGTGCGGGCCTCGGGGACCCGGAGCGGGTCTCCCGGGCCTACCCCCATCAGCTGTCCGGCGGCATGCAGCAGCGGGTGGCCCTGGCCGCCGCGGTGGGGGGGGAGCCCTCTCTCCTCCTGGCGGACGAGCCCACCGCGGCCCTGGACGTGGTCGTGGAGGGCCGGGTGCTGGAGCGGATCGCGGCGCTGCAGCGGGAGGCGGGCATGGGAATGGTCCTCGTGAGCCACGACCTGAGGATCGTGGCCGGCGTCGCCGACAGGGTGGCCGTGATGCGGAACGGGCGGGTGGTGGAGACGGGTCCGGCGGAGTCGGTCCTGAACCGGCCCTCCCACGAGTACACCCGGCGCCTCCTGGAGGCGGCCCCGCGGCTGGCCCCGGAGGGGAGCGGCCCGGGGGCAGCGGAGAGGCGGCCGGGCCCTGCCGGCGGATCGGGCGAGGGGGGCACGCCGCTGCTGGAG
>CANPVF010000068.1 GCA_947581645.1 Candidatus Caribbeanibacter nitroreducens
CGGCGGGCCACGAACGGCGGACGGCATCTCGTACGGCGGACGATCAGCCTGGCGAGCCAGGGGACGCTGGACAAGGGACGCGCGTCAGTCCCCGTGACGGCGGTTCGCCACGTACCGATGCAGATCCAGGGCGTCATCGACGGCCCGTCCCTCCCGGTCGTTGTTGAAGAAGGCGAACACGTCGCGGCCGGCGTCCAGGTGATCGTCCACGTCCCGGGCCCGGGCCGTCAGGTACTGCCGGGAATACGGCTTCGCCGCCAGCACGCCGTGGAACCGGAGGTAGACCCAGTCGGCCGTGGCCAGTCTGGGATGGTCCTCCAGCATGTCATGGACGCAGAGGGCGGCGCCGTGATCCCGCAGGACCTCGAAGACTTCGTCCCGCAGCCAGCTCTCGTCGCGGAACTCCACGGCCCACCTCCGCTCGCGTGTGGCGACCTCCAGGAACGCGTCGAGACGCTCCGGATCGGCATTCCAGGACGGAGGGAGCTGCACCAGGATCGGACCGAGCCTGTCACCGAGCCCGGAGGCCGCGTCGAGGAAGTTGCCGATGGTCTCCTCCGGGTCCTTCAGGTGCTTCATGTGGGAGCCGAAGCGGCTGAACTTGAGCACGTAGAGAAAATCCTTCGGCGCCCGCTCGCGCCAGACACGGAAGGTCGACCGGTCCGGAAGACCGTAGAACGTGTTGTTGATCTCGACGGTGTCGAAGTGCCCGGCGTAGTAGCCGAAGCGCTGCGCCGCGGGGAGGTCGCGGGGATAGAAGACGCCGTCCCAGTGGGGATAGTCATATCCCGAAGTACCGACCCGGAACCGCGTCATGTGCATCGCCTCCAGGACGCCAGCCGCTCAAGGAGACGGTCGGCCAGCGGCGCTCTGAACGAGTTCAGTCCTGCAGCCGCTTCATCTCCTCGCGGTGCTCGTCCTCGTCGGCGGCCTGGTCCTCCATGGCCATCTTCAGCGCCATGAGTCCCTCGTCGTCGGCGAGGTCGGCGAGACGCGTGTAGTGCCGGACATCCTCCACCTCCGCGGCCGCATCCTGCTCCAGCATGGTCGCGACGTCCGACGGCGGCGGCGTCAGATCCGGGTCCAGTCTCGGGGTGCCCCCCAGGGCCACGATCTGGTTCGCCAGGTACTGGGCGTGTCCGACCTCGTCGGTCACTTCTTCGAGGTACATCTCCCGCACCGGCTCGTTCTTAGCGCCGGTGATGGAGGCGGCCTGCAGCATGTAGCGCAGGAACGTGGTGACTTCCCGATTCAGCTGCTCGTTGAGGCCGTCGATGAGTTCCTGTCTGTCCATTGCATGCTCCTGTGGAATCGTTCGAGTCCGTTCGGTTCCTATCGGATGCGAAGAATCGCGGGACGGGCGTCCGTCTTCTGTGGGGGAACGACCGGACGCAGCTGTGGGGAAGTCGCGCATGGCGGAACACGCGCAGGAACGATCGGGGCGACCCGGATCCATCCCGGGCCGCCTTCCGACCGTCGGCCGGCGTCTGATGTCCGGCGTCAGCTACCGCTGATCTCGATCTTACGCCCGGCCTCCTTCTCCGACTTGGGCATCCGGACCTTCAGCACGCCGTCCTTCATCTCGGCCTCGATCTTCTCGGCGTCCACGGACGACGGGAGCGAGAAGCGGCGATAGAACTCACCGTAGGAGCGCTCCGTCACGTGGTAGTCCTCGCCCTCCTTCTCCTCGGCCATCTCCTTCTTGCCGCGAAGGATCAGATCGCCCTCCTCGACCTCCACGTCGATGTCGTCGACGGACATGCCGGGAAACTCGGCGGTGAGGCGGAACTCCTCGTCCGACTCGGTCAGGTCGACGGCAGGCCTCCAGCCGGCGATGGTCTCGCCGTTGCCGAAGTCCTCGGTGAGGCGAAGCAGCCGGTTCTCGAGATCCTCGAATTCACGCCATGGAGCGAAGGTGCGTCGGCGGGTCAGAAGCGGGGACATGGTTCTCCTCCTGTGAGGGGTGCGAACGTCTTTGATACCAGCGTCGCCGGGGCGGAGCGTCCGGTCGGCTCCTCCCGGTGCCTTCTGTCCGTAGCTTACGTCCGGTCGGCCCCGGCGGCTGTCCGGACCCGGTCAACGCCCGCGGTCGGGAACCGTCCCCCGGCGCTGTCGTGAAATCTCCCATCCGTAGAGACTCGGCGTGGATGTGAGCCGTTGCAGCGCACGTCCCGGGCGGCTCTTCTATGACACGTGCGGCCCGACCGACGGATCGGACCCCCGAAACAGGCACGGATCTCTGATGACCACCGGACGTGACCGTCGTATAGCGCGTACGTCGCTGTGGGCTGATCGAGTGCTGCGGACAGCGGCTGTCTGGGCGGCGGCGTCGGCCCTGCTGTGCTCCGGGGCGGCGCCCGGCCAGGCCGCGGCCCAGGAGGTGGATGACGTGGTGGAGCTCCCCGAACCCGAGCGCACGGGAGACGTATCCGTCGAGACGGCCCTGGAACGGAGGCGGTCCCGTCGCGACTTCGCCGACGAGCCGCTCTCGCTGGATGAGCTCGGTCAGCTCCTGTGGTCGGCCCAGGGCGTGACGGACCGCCGGCGCGGGCTCCGCGCCGCTCCCTCTGCCGGGGCTCTCTATCCCCTGGAGCTGTACGTAACGGCCGGGGACGTGAGCGGGCTGAGGAGCGGGATCTATCGGTATCGGCCCGGCGACCACGAGCTCGTCCGCACCGCCGGCGGTGATCGCCGCGGCGAGCTGGCCCGGGCAGCCCTGAACCAGCGGTGGGTGCGATCGGCGCCGGCGGTGGTGGTCATCGCCGCGATCTACGAGCGGACCGCGGAGCGGTACGGTGATCGGGCAGAGCGATACGTCCACATGGAAGTCGGCGCGGCCTCCGAGAACATCTACCTGCAGGCCGAAGCCCGCGATCTCGCGACCGTGCTGGTCGGGGCCTTCCACGACGGACGCGTCCGGGAGGTCCTGGATCTCCCGGACGATGAGGCTCCGCTTGGACTCATGCCGGTCGGCCACCGGCCGTGACGTGAGGCGACGCGTCGTCTAGCCCGTTTCGACGTCTCCCATCGGACTCTCCTCCGCACGGGCCTCACCGAGCAGCCGACGAACCTCCTCGTCGGACGTCTGCGGGAAGCTCCGGTAGTGGGGGCTGATGGCGAAGAAGGGGTCCGGGGTCCTCAGGCACACCACCTCGTCGGCGTCCTCCTCGAGCTGCTCCAGGGAATCGGCCGGGGCGACGGGCACGGCCACGACGACCCGGTCGGCGCCTGCCTCCCGCAACACGCGGAGGGCGGCTTGCAGCGTGGCGCCGGTGGCGACAC
Organism: Candidatus Caribbeanibacter nitroreducens; assembly: GCA_947581645.1. Lineage (GTDB taxonomy): Bacteria > Gemmatimonadota > Gemmatimonadetes > Palauibacterales > Palauibacteraceae > Caribbeanibacter > Caribbeanibacter nitroreducens. The sequence goes on from CANPVF010000068.1 coordinate 3,283, forward strand.
CGTCGTCGACGACGAGGACCGTTCGCCCTTCCAGCGAGAGATCTCCGGCGTCGCCACGGTATTCCTCCTCGCGCCGACGGAGCTCCTGCCGCTCCCGGGCGGTGACCTCCTCGATCTGCTTCCGTGAGAGTCCGACCCGACGGACCATCTCACGGTCCACGTACCGGACGCCACCGGCAGCGACGGCACCGAACGCCAGCTCCGGCCGGGACGGCACGCCGAGCTTGCGCACGACCAGGACGTCCAGGGGAGCACCGAGGATGCGCGCGACCTCGACGGCCACGGGAACGCCGCCCCGGGGGAGCCCCAGGACGACGACGTCCGGTCGCTGCCCGAACTCCTCCTCCAGGCACCGACCGAGCCGCCGTCCCGCCTCCGCCCGGTCGTCGAACACCGCTTCCGGCAACGGACCAGCTGTCAGCCGTGGTCCTCGACGAGGAAGGTCACCTTGGCGTTGACCCGATACTTCTGGATTTCCTCGTTCTCCACCGTCACGCTCATATTCTCGACCCACAGCGACTTGATGTTGCTGACCGTCTTCGACGCCTCCGTGATGGCGTTCTCGACGGCGTGATCGAAGCTCGTCTCGGACTCGCTGATGACCTCGATGCACTTCGCGATGCTGGACATGACGATGCTCCCGGCTGAAGTGGGTGTTCGGGCGAGGGGCGCCGCGCGCCGTGCCGCGCGCATGGGGCGCCCGCAAGGTGAAGAGTGGGAGGGCGGAAGCCGGCCCGATGTCGGGGGCGTCTCGGCACGCCGGGTAGGGGACCCGTCCCTCGGGCCGTGGGGAAGCTCCCTCCGACCGGACCGGCCTCGGGGACGTACCGGACACCCTCCTGCACATCCCCGAGCCCGGGTGCGGCCGTGACGGCTCCGGACTCCGGCGTCGATGGTGGGGCCGGGAATGGCGACCCGCGAACCGGAGGCGCGGCCGAGGATCCGACCGGCCAGGAACAGCGCAGCCTGGAGCGCTCGCTGGGCCTGAAGGAGGCGCTGGCCATCGGGGTCGGGACCATGGTCGGAGCGGGCATCTTCGTCTTCCCCGGGCTGGCCGCCGGCCGCGCGGGGCCGGCCTCCATGCTCTCCTTCGCGGTCGGCGCCGGCATCGCCCTGCTGGTGGCGCTCCCCACGGCGGAGCTGGCCACGGCCATGCCGGAGAGCGGGGGCGTCTACCACTTCGTTTCCAGGGGGCTCGGGCCGGCCGCCGGCACCCTGGTGGGGCTCGGCCAGTGGAGCGGGCTCATGTTCGCCGCCGCCTTCTACCTGGTGGGCTTCGGCTATTATCTGAGCGACACCCTCGCCGAGGTCGGGCTCTCTGTCGGCGAGCCCGTGGGCGTCGTCGCGGCCGCCGCGGCGGCCCTGCTCACGGCGGTCAGCATCGCCGGGACCCGGAAGAGCGGGAACCTGCAGAAGGTGATCGTCGCCGCGCTGGTGGCCATTCTCGGGGTCTTCCTCCTGTACGGCGGGCTGGACGCGACCGGTGTCTTCGGCGCCGAGCACGTGCCGGAGGCATTCGCCCCCTTCGGAGCGCTCCCCATCTTCACGACCGCGGCCCTGGTCTTCACCTCGTATCTCGGATTCGCGCAGATCGCCACGGTGGCCGGCGAGATCCGTGAACCCTCCCGCAACCTGCCGCGGGCCCTGGTCGGGAGCGTCCTGGTCGTCGGCGCCCTGTACGTCATCACCATCTTCGTCGCCACCAGCGCGCTCGGCAGCGAGCGACTGGCCGATCTGGGCGAGGTGGCGATCGTCGAGGTGGCCCGGGAGCTCCTGGGGCCCGCCGGCGCCGTGGCCCTGCTGGCGGCCGGCGTCTTCGCCACCCTGTCGAGCGCCAACGCGTCCATCCTGAGCTCCTCGCGGACGGTCTACGCCGTGAGCCGGGACCGGTTGCTCCCCGACGGGCTGGACCGAATCAGCGAGAGATTCCGGACGCCCCACGTCGCCCTCCTCCTGACGGGTGTCCCCATCACCGCTCTCGTCCTGGTCGGGCGCGTCGAGGTCCTGGCCGAGGTGGCGTCCCTCCTGCACCTGGTCATGTACGGGCTCGTCTGCGTCGTCCTGATCCGGCTCCGCCGCGAGCGGCCCGCCGGCTACCGCCCCGACTTCGAGTGCCCGGGGTATCCCGCCGTCCCCCTCCTCGGCGCGGCGGCGAGCTTCGGGCTCGTCGCCTTCATGCAGCCGCTGTCCATCGTGATCGGTGGCGGCCTGATCGCCGCCAGCCTGGTCTGGTACCTTGCCTATGCGTCCCGTGCCGCCGACGAGTTTCCGGGACTCGAGGAGGCCCTCGCCGAAGGAGGAAGCGACGACACGTGAGCGCTGAAGCGTACGACGGCACGGACGGGGACAAGCTCAGGGTGCTCGTCTCCGTCGACGTGCCCGATCCCGAGCAGATCTCGCCGCTTCTGATCGAGATGCTCGAGCCGCTGCGGGTCTGTCTCCTCGGCACCTACGTCGTCCCGGAGCAGACGGCACCCGAGCAGGCTCGCGAGCAGTTCGAGTCCGAGACGTCCGCGGCGCTGGAGGAGGTCGCGGCGGTCTTCGACGACGCCGGCGTCGAGGTCGAGCGGCAGGTGGTGTTCGTCCCGGACAGGCTGGAGGCCGCCGAGCGGACGGCCGTGGAGCAGGATTGCCACGCCGTGCTCCTCGTGAAGCCCGTCTACTCGCTGAAGCGCATCCTGGCGGCCGTCCGTCCCGGCCCGATGGACACGCGGATCCTGCACGTGCTCGGTGACCTGCTCCGCGACACCGACTACAGCGCCACTCTCCTCTATGTGGCCCCGGAGGAGGAAGGAGAAGAGGAGGACGGGCGGACCTCACGGAAGGAGATGCGACTCCTGGAGCGCGAGCTGGTGGAGCAGGAAGGCGTGGACGCGGACCGGATCGCGACCAGGGTCGCCGTCGGCGACGACCCGGAGCCCGTCGTGGAAGAGGCCGCGCGGGACCACGACGTGGTCCTCATCGGCGAGACGAAGCCTTCGGTCCAGGAGAAGATCTTCGGCAGCTTCTCGCGTCGACTCGCCGACGACACGGACAGACCGGTCCTGGTGGTCCGCCGGGAGCTGTAGCCGTCCACTCGGGGCGGGCGTCAGCCGAGAGCTGCCCGGGCCGCGCCCAGGAGGCCGGCGTCGGGGTCGGTGATCACCCGGACGGGGGTCGACTCCACGACGGCGGTCATCGGGCCCTTGTCGAGAAAGGCCTTCCGGAACACCTCGCCCCGGAGAGCGGTGAGGATCTTCGGCGCGATCCCGCCCCCCAGGTAGACGCCGCCCGTGGCCTGAACGGCCAGGGTGAAGTTGCCGGCGTGAGCGGCGTACGCGGACACGAAGATCTCCAGGGCCCGCCGGCAGGCGGCGTCGCTTCCCTCGAGCCCCCGGTCCGAGATCACCGCCGGCGGATCCCCCGCCTCGATGAGGTCTCTCGTCTCCGGCTCCTCGTCGGCCCGGCCGGTGTCGACCAGAAAGCGATAGATGGCGAAGAGGCCCGGCCCGGACACCACGTGCTCGCAGGAGACGCGACCGTGGCGCCGGCGGAGCCAGCCGAGGAGCGCGTCCTGCGCCGGGGTCCTCGGGCCGAACTCCACGTGACCGGCCTCCGAGGAATGAACCCGGTCCTCGCCCTCGTCCCGGGTGACGAATCCGTGGCCCAGCCCCGTGCCGGCCCCCAGGACCGCCACCGTGCCCTCCGGCTCCGGCGCCCCGGCGTACAGCTCGACGAGGTGCTCTTCGCCCAGGAGCGGGAGCGCGTGGCACAGGGCCTCGAAATCGTTCAGCAGGCGGATGTCGTCGAATCCGAGTCGGCGCGAGAGGCCGTCCTCGGACTCGTCCCAGGGGAGGTTCGCGAACCGCGCCCGCCCCTCCCGGACGGGCGCTGCCACGCCGAGGACGGCGCCGCTCGGCCGACGCTCGATCGTCTCCAGGTACCGGCCCACTGCCGCACCCAGGTCCGGGTGCTCGGCGCTGGGAATCTCGGCGCGCGCCCCGAGCTCGAGCAGGCGGTGTCCGTCGATCCTGGCCAGCGCGAGCCGGCAGGTGGTGGCCCCGATGTCTCCGACCAGCACGGTCACTCCGTCGTCCCTCCTCCCCTCACGTGAACCTGGCTGTGGAGGTCGCGGGGTCCCCGGTCCGAACCGCGGAGATCCACGCCTCAACCCCCGGCGCCGCGCCATGCATCCTCGAGCACGCGGAGGGCGTTGTTCCCCATGATGCCCCGTACCCCGTCCGGAGGCACGCCGCGCTCCTCCAGCATTCGGGTGAGACGCCCCATGTGAGCGGCGTCGGGCACCTCCCGGGGCGGGCGAGTGAAGCCGTCGAAATCCGAGCCGATCATCACGTGGCGCCAGCTCCCGGTGAGGTAGCGTACCCGGCGGATCGTGCGCCACACGGCGTCGAGGCCGTCGCCCCGGCGGCCCGTGAGCCAGAAGGGCATCAGGATCACGCCCACGGCCCCGCCGGTCCGTGCGATCTCCCGCACCTCGCCGTCGGACAGGTTGTAGTCACGGTCGTGGAGGGCGCGGAGGCCCACGTGGCTCGCCACCACCGGTCGCCGTCCGCCGACCTCCTCCAGGATCTCACGCCGGGCCTCCGGCGCCGCGTGGGCGACGTCCACGATCATTCCGGCCCGGGTCATCCGGCGGACCACCTCGCGCCCGAGCTCCGTCAGCGGGGGGATCGAGCCGCGGTCGAACCGGAACCGGGAGAGGGCCCGGACCAGCGGGTAGTCCGGGACCCCGTCGACGCCGGCGGCCACGTCGTTGGGATACAGGTGCGCGAGG
>CANPVF010000069.1 GCA_947581645.1 Candidatus Caribbeanibacter nitroreducens
GAGGTGGACGTGGCCCGCGACGGGGAGGAGGCCTGGGAGCGGCTGCAGGAGAAGAGCTACGGCCTGGCGCTCATCGACCTGAAGCTCCCGGAGCTCGGCGGCCTGGAGCTCTTCGAGCGCATGCGCGAGGGCGAGCTGGGGTGCGAGGTCATCATCATCACCGGCGAGGGGTCGGTGGACTCCGCCGTCGAGGTGATGCGGAACGGGGCCTACGACTACCTGACCAAGCCGCTGGAGATGGAGCGGCTGAAGGCGCTGGTGCCCAAGGCGCTGGACAAGTACGAGATGCGGGAGCAGGCCGCCGCCCTGGAGCAGAAGGTGGCCAACCTGCAGAAGTACGGGGAGCTGACGGGCGAGTCGGACGAGATGAAGCAGGTCTACAAGGTCATCGAGGCCGTGGCGCCCACCGACGCCAGCGTCCTCGTCTACGGGGAGTCCGGGACGGGAAAGGAGCTGGTGGCGCGGGAGCTCCACGAGCGCTCGAACCGCTCCGACGGCCCCTTCCTGGCGGTGAACTGCGCCGCGTTCCCCAAGGACATCCTGGAGAACGAGCTCTTCGGACACGAGGAGGGGGCGTTCACCGGGAGCGTGAAGGAGAAGCCGGGCTGCTTCGAGCTGGCCGACGGCGGCACCCTCTTCCTGGACGAGATCGGGGAGATGAGCCCCGACACCCAGGTGAAGCTGCTCCGGGCCATCGAGACGCGGCGCTTCCGGCGGCTCGGCGGCGAGGACGAGATCCACGTGGACATCCGCGTCCTGGCGGCCACCAACCGGGACGTGCACGAGGAGGTCCGGAGCGGGAGCATGCGGGAGGACCTCTACTACCGCCTGGCGGTGGTGGAGATCGCGCTGCCGCCGCTGCGGGAGCGGGGCAACGACGTGGTCCTGCTGGCCCGGGAGTTCCTGCAGCAGTACGCCCGGGAGCACGCCAAGGACATCGACGGCTTCAGCGACGAGGCGCTCCGCTTCATCGAGTCCTACGACTGGCCGGGCAACGTCCGGGAGCTGAAGAACGCCGTGGAGCGGGCCGTGATCATGACCGGCAGCGGGGACGTGGAGAAGGAGGCCATCCGCCCCCGGGCCCGGGCCGACGCCCGCGAGAAGGAGGAGGTCCGGATCCCCATGGGCAAGGACCTGAACGAGGCGCGGCGCCAGATGATCCTCCAGACCTTCGCCGCCACCGACGGCGACCGGGAGGAGACGGCCGAGATCCTGGACCTGGACGAGGAGACCCTGGACGAGGAGCTCATGCGGCTCCTCGGGCCGGAGGCGGAGCCCGTGGGCTGAGCCCGGAGCGGCCCCCGGGCCACGCGTCCGCCGGGCCCCGCCGGGAGCTCCCGGGAACCGCCGGACGACGCGACGACAGAGACACGACGAGCGACACACCAACCGAGCGCGGAGGAGAAGAATGGGCGACAAGAGGAAGGAAGAGATCCCGTACGTGATCGTCGAGAGGGAGGAGAGCTCCGGCCTCGGAGCGTTCCTCCTGGGAGCCGCCGCGGGCGCCGTGACGGCCCTGCTGCTGGCGCCGAAGTCCGGCGAGGAGACGCAGCGGGAGCTGAAGCAGAAGGCCAGCGAGGCGAAGAGCGACGCCGAGACCAAGCTGGACGAGCTCCGCCGCGAGGTGGAGGACGCCTACGGCCAGGCACGCCGGGAGTTCGGCAGCCGGGTGAACGAGGCGCGCTCCGAGGTCGAGGGGCGGAAGCACCAGGCCGAGGAGGCCTTCCGCGCCGGGCGCGAGGCCGCCCGACGCGCCCGCGAGGACCTGGAGCAGCGGGTCGCCGAGGCCAAGGCCGCGCGCCAGGCCGAGGCGGAGGCCGCGGCCTCGGAGTCCGGCGGCGAGTCCGCCTCCGAGTCCCCGGCGGAGGGCGACGGGGAGGAGAAGGCGGCCACGGACTGAGCCCGCTTCCGCCGTCCGGGATCTCCGCCCGGACCCGGCCTCCGACGCTGCGCGGCTGACCGATGCGGGACCGGCTGGCCCGGTGGTGGGGGAGCACCCGGCGCTTCGTGGCGGAGCTGTTCGAGAAGGGCGCCTCCGACAACCTCTTCTTCCTGGCGTCGGGCCTCACCTTCAGCCTGACGCTGGCCGCCGTCCCCTTCCTCATCCTGCTCCTCTCGGTGGCCGGCCTCCTGCTGGCCCCCGAGGTGGCCGGTGCGCCGGTGCCGGGCACGCCCCAGGAGGAGGTGCTCCGGTGGCTGTGGGAGCTGATCCCGGTCACCGACCCGGCGATCCGGGCGTACATCGAGGAGCGGGTCGCGGACCTGGTCCAGATCTCGGGCTCCGTGGGGCTGGTGAGCGGCCTCCTCTTCGTGTGGTTCTCCACCCGGCTCTTCGGCGCCCTGCGGACGGTCCTGGGCGAGGTGTTCGACCTCCGGGGCGACCGCGGGATCGTGAAGGGCAAGCTGGCCGACGTGGGCATGGTGCTGGTGGGCACCGTGCTGCTGGTGGCGAACATCGTCCTCACGTCGCTCATCTCCGGCGCCGGCCACCGCGTGTTCGGCGCCCTCGGAATCCGGGTGGGCGCCGTGGACGCGATCCTGGGCCTCGGGACCGCCTTCCTCTTCCTCTTCCTGATGTACCTGATGATCTACAAGTTCGTCCCGGCCCGCCGGCTCCCGTGGCGGACCGCCGGGCTGGCGGCCCTGCTGGCGGCGGTCAGCTTCGAGCTCCTCAAGTTCGGGTTCAGCTGGTACCTGACGAACTTCGCCGACTACCAGAGCGTCTTCTTCGCCTTCGCCACCATCGTGGTGCTGGTGATCTCGCTCTACTACACCTCCACCCTCTTCGTGCTGAGCGGGGAGATCGCCCAGCTGGTGGAGGAGCGGCGGATCATGGCCCGTCAGCGGGAGGTCTTCGACTGAGCCGGCGCGGATGACTTTCCGCCGGGGGCGCACTATCTTCACGGCGTCCCCCCATCCGCCCGCACGTCCTCCGGGGCACCCCCACGGTTCCCCGGGACGACGCGGTGCGCCTCACCGGAGTGTCCAGTCGTCCTCCAGAGGGAGTCGAGCATGGCACAGTCGTCCGGTGGCCGGCGTATCGTGATACGCAACCGGAAGGCCCGTCACGAGTACGAGATCCTGGAGCAGTACGAGGCGGGGATCGTCCTCCGCGGGGCGGAGGTGAAGTCGCTCCGGCAGGGGGATGCCAGCTTCACGGACGCCTTCGCCCGGGTGAAGGACGGCGAGCTGTGGCTGTACAACCTCCACATCTCGCCCTACGAGCAGGCGTCCGCCGACGAGGTGGACCCGACGCGCCCCCGCAAGCTGCTGCTCCACAAGCACCAGATCGAGAAGATCGCGAAGGAGACGGAGCAGAAGGGACGGACGGTCGTGCCCCTGGACATCCACTTCAGCCACGGGGTCGCCAAGGTGCAGATCGCCGTGGGCAAGGGGAAGAAGCTGCACGACAAGCGCGACGACCTGAAGCGGCGGGCCCAGGAGCGGGACGCGGAGCGCGCGGTGGAGAGGGCGAAGAATGAGTACCG
>CANPVF010000070.1 GCA_947581645.1 Candidatus Caribbeanibacter nitroreducens
CTCGTCCGGCGCCGGGGCACTTCGTGGTCTCCCGCCGGGGCGCTAGGGAATCGTGAACTCCACCATCATCCCCTTGTCCGCGGGGTCCGGCACCTCGGCCACCAGGGCGTAGCGGCCGGGGGCGAGGTCGGCCGTCATGTACGCGCTCTCGCCCGCCGGCATGTCCTGGACGCCGCCCAGGAAGGTGACGCCCTCCGGCACGTCGTCGGTCAGCCCGCCCGGCACGGCCCAGTTCATCCACGCGCCGAGGGCCTCGCGGTCGGCGCCCTCGTCGAGGCGCGCCAGGTGGACGTCGTGCCCCAGGAAGTGGGAGTAGGCCGTCTGGTCCTCGAAGGCCACCTCCAGCGTCCTGTTCCCCGGCCGCCGCGGGGCGCTCTCCACCGTGATCCCGCCCGTGGAGGAGACCGTGACCCGCCCGTCGACGCGGCCGCGGGGCGGCTCACCGGAGGCGTTCGAGGCCCCGTTCACCACGAGCCCCTCGATCATCCCCTCCGTGGAGTGGAAGGTGCCGTCCTCGGTCTTCACGTAGCACTCGATCACGTAGGTGCCGGGCTCCAGGTAGGTGCGCGTCTCGGCGGTCTCGCCGGGCGAGGTGAGGCCCGGCCCGCCCACGAAGGTCACCTCGCCGTACCAGGCGGGGAGCTCGAAGCCGGCCTCGGGGAAGGTCGGGCCCTCGTCCCGGAAGGAGTCCATGATGTTCTGGAAGACGGGGACCACCTCGCTGCGGCTGTCCTCCACCGTCTTCTGCTCGCCCTCCCACACGGGCATCTTCTCGATGATCATGAAGTGGGGGGCGTCCGAGCGGTTCCGGAACCGGAAGGTGGTCCACCCGGCGCCGATCTCCTCGTGGGAGGTGACGAAGGTGTGGTGCCCGGCGGCCACCTGGACCACGTCGGGGCCCGCCCGCTGGCCCTGGACCGAGGCCGAGGCCCCGGCGTCGGTGGGCCCGCTCTCGCAGGCGACGGCCACCAGGGCGGTGGCCAGCACGGCGGTCAGGGCGGCGATCGATCGTCTCATGGCGCTCTCTCCTCGCTGTTGATTCGGGTGCTCGTCCGGCGCCCCGGTGGGGGCGGCCGGAAGCGTTCGCGGGGGAGGATAGGCCGGGCCTCTAAACCGCCGGTCCAGAGGCTCCAAAGGATCTGTCAAGCGGAGCGCCGGCGTCCGGTTACGTTAGGCGGGACGGGCCGCACGGGGCCCGGGTCGGCGGCCACACCACGGAGGAGGACGCACGCGTGACGGAACTGGAGCTCAGGCTGCTGGGAGGGGCGGCCCTGGAGGGGGCGGACGGCCCCGTGACCGGCCCCGCCTCCCGCCGCTTCCCGCTGGCGCTGCTGGCCCTGCTGGCGTCGGCCCCCTCCCGGGAGCTGGCCCGGAGCAAGGTGGTGGGCCTGCTGTGGCCGGACTCCCCGGAGCGGGACGGCCGCAACCGCCTCAACACCTACGTGCACCAGGTGCGGAGCGAGCTCGGCGACGAGGTGCTGGTCTCGGTGGGCGACCGGCTCCGGCTGAACACCGACGCGCTGGACTGCGACGTGTGGCGCTTCGAGGAGGCGCTGGAGGCGGAGGATCCGCGGCGGGCGGCGGACCTCTACGAGGGCCCCTTCCTGGACGGCTTCGCCCTGGGCGGCTCGGCGTCCTTCGAGAAGCGGGTGGACCGGACCCGCGACCGCCTCCGGCGGGCCCACCTGGAGGCGCTGGAGACGCTGGCCGAGGAGGCGTGGTCGCGGGGGGCGCCGGAGGAGGCGGCCACCTGGTGGCGGCGCCGCTCGGAGGAGGACCCCTGGGACTCCCGCGTCGTCCGCCGGCTCATGGAGGCGCTGGCCGCGGCGGACAACCGGCCGGCGGCGCTCCGGGCCGCCCGGGAGCACGCCCGGCGCCTGGAGGAGGAGATCGGCACCGGCCCGGGGGAGGGCGTCCGGGAGCTGGCCCGCCGGCTGAAGGAGGGGGAGGCGGAGGAGGCCGTGCCCGGGCCGCCGGCCGCCGGGGCCGGGTCGGCGGAGCCTCCGGAGAACGCGTCCCCCTCGGGTGGGGAGCTCTCCCCCCGGACCGTGGCCGTGCTCCCCTTCGAGAACCTGGGCGAGGGGGAGGGGGCGGAGACCTTCGCCGCGGGCCTGCACGACGACCTCATCACCGAGCTGTCCCGGGCCCCCGACCTGGCGGTGATCTCCCGCACCTCGGTGGCCCGCTTCGGGGGGCGGGAGGGGACGGCCTCCGAGGTCGGCCGCCAGCTGGGCGCCGGCACCCTGGTGCAGGGGGGCGTGCGGGCGGCGGGGGACCGGGTGCGGCTCAACGTGCAGCTGGTGGACGCCCGGGACGACGCCCACCGGTGGGCGGAGAGCTTCGACCGGCGGCTCACGCCCGAGGCCCTGTTCGAGATCCAGGGGGAGCTGGCGTCCCGCATCGCCGGCAGCCTCCACGCCGAGCTCACCCCGGAGGGGGACGGGGAGGGGGAGCGCTCCGGCCGGGCGCCGACGGGGGACCTGGAGGCCTACCGCCTCTGCGTGCAGGGGCGGGCGCTCCTGGACCAGCGCACCGGCGACGACCTGCGCCAGGCGGTGGACTACTTCCGGCGGACCCTGGAGCGGGACCCGGAGCACCCGCTGGCCTGGTCGGGGCTGGCCGAGGCCCTGGCCCTGCTGGACTTCTACGGCCACCCGGTCCCCGGCGACGCGCCGGACGCCCTGGAGGCGGCCCGTCGCGGGGTGGAGGCGGACCCCGGCTCCGGGGAGGCCCGGACGTCGCTCGGGATCGTCCGCTCCCTCCGGCTCCAGGGGCCGGAGGCCCTGGACGACCTGGAGCGAGCCCGCGAGCTGGCGCCGAGCCACGCCGAGGCCCACGTGTGGCTCGGCTGGGTGCGGCTGGTGCAGGGCGAGGCGGAACGGGCCCTGGGCCCGCTCCGGAGGGCGGTGGAGCTGAACCCCCTGGGGCCGGCGCTCCGGGTCTACCTGGGCGAGGCGCTGCTGGCCACGGGCTCGCCGGAGGAGGGGCTCCGTCAGGCGCGGCGGGCCGGCGAGCTGCAGCCGGGCTACGCCCTGGCCGCCTTCGTGGAGGGGCTGGTGCTGCACCACATGGACCGCCACCGGGAGGCCGCCGACCGCCTGGAGAAGGCCCTGGCCCTGACCCGGGCCCGGGGCACGCCCTCGCGGCCCGAGGCCCGGGCCGCCCTGGCCGCCACCCGGGCCGCCGCCGGCCAGGAGGAGCGGGCCCGGGAGCTGCTGGCCCGGATCGAGGAGGACCGGGAGGGACGGGCGCGGGCCTTCTCCGCGGCGCTGGCCCGGGCGGCCCTGGGCGACGCGGAGGGGGCCTTCGAGGCCCTGGCCCGGGTGGACCGCTGGGG
>CANPVF010000071.1 GCA_947581645.1 Candidatus Caribbeanibacter nitroreducens
CCCAGGTAGAGCGGGTGTCGGACCCAGCGGTAGAGGCCCGGCGTCTGGAACTCGGGAGCGTCGAGGTCACGCCCCCGGGCCGCCGCCCACACCTGCTTCAGGCCGAAGAGCCGGAAGTGGTCGATGAGGAAGGTGGAGAGGAGGACGATGCCCCACCCGGCCCAGAAGAGCCCGTCCAGGGCCGCCACGATCACGGGCTCGTCCACGGACCACACCACCGCGGGGATCGGCCTCCACCCCCACATGACCAGCGCCAGGACGACGCTGGCCGCCAGCACGTAGGTGCTCCGCTCCAGGTGGGGCGGCACGATCTCCGTCCATCGCTCCTTGAACCCCCTGCGGGCCATCACGCTGTGCTGGACGGCGAACAGGGCCAGGAGCCCGACGTCGACGAGAACCGCCGTCCAGACGGCCGACGCGGGCCCGGCGTCGATGGAGCGGGGGACGAGGATGTCCCCGACGAAGGCGACCAGGTAGGCGAAGACGGCGAGGAAGATCAGGTAGGCGGCGATGCCGTACGCCAGCGACAGGGCCTTTCGCATCGTTGTCTCCCGGGGCGGTTCACGGATGCAGCGGAGCGGATCACCGGGAAAGCTAGTCAGACGGACGGGGGGAGCGCGTGAGCCGGAAGTCCCGATTCTTCACGGCCGGAGGGCCGATCGGCCGCAAGCGTGGGACCGGGGTCCCGCCCCGGGGGCTCCGGACGGCTCCCGTCAGTCCGCCTCCGGCTTTGATCCGCGGCCCAGGCCGGCCTCACGGGCGGCCACGATGGCCTCCGCCCGACTGTCGGCGTCCATCTTCCGGTAGATGCGGGAGACGTGGTTCTTCACGGTCTTGGTCTCGATGGAGAGCGCCCGTCCGATCTGGGGATTGGAGCGTCCCGCGGCCACGAGGTCGAGCACCTCCCGCTCCCGGTCGGTGAGTCGGTTCAGGAACAGGGGGGCGTCCCCGCCCCCGTTCGCCGCGTCCCGGACGCCGAGGAAGGCCCGGACCTCCTCCAGGAAGCGCTCCCAGGCGGGCTCGTCCTCCAGGAGGACGTGGTTCTGGCCGTCCAGCGCCACGAACCGGGCGTCCGGGAGGGAGGCCGCCAGCGCGCGGCCGGCCTCGAAGGGGATCACCTCGTCGTTCCGGGCGTGGAGCACCAGCGCCGGACACCGGACCTGCTCGAGGAGGCCGCGCACGTCGATGTCGCCGAACTCCTTCTCCAGGCGCACGGCGATGTGGGGAGAGGTCGTCTCCCGCTGCAGGTCGTTGAACCAGCTCACCTGCTCGGGGGAGCCGTCCGGGATGAACAGCGAGGTGAACACCTGTCGAAAGGCCGGGTTGTCGCTCCCCCACCCGTCGGCCATGAGTTGCAGAAGAGCCTCCTCCCGCCGCCGGAACTCCGGCGACGCCCGGTGCTTCCATCCCACCATGTAGCTTCCGTAGAGAACGAGACGACTCACCCGCTCCGGGTGGCGGGCGGCGTAGGCGATCCCCACGGGACCGCCCTGCGACATGCCGAAGAGCGGGAAGCGCTCCAGGCCCGCCGCGTCCACCACGGCCTCCAGGTCGTCGACCCAGGACTCGAAGGAGAGGTCGTCCACCTCGCGGTCGGAGAGCCCGCAGCCGCGCTCGTCGTAGCGCACCAGGGTGTGGTGACGCGACAGCTCGCGGAGCCACGGCCGCCAGAGCGGGCTCTCCCAGTCGAACTCCAGGTGGGTCAGCCAGTTCGCCGCCCGGACCAGGGGCGGCCCGCTCCCCGACCTGGCGTAGGCGATCATCGTCCCGTCGTGGGATCGAGTGAAGCGGATGGACTGTCTCAACGGGACCTCCGGGGTGGAGGAGCTGGGTCCCTATCGATAGTCCCGCCGGCCGATAGCCGCAATTCCTCTCTCCGACCCGACGGCCTCCGCCCCCGGCACCGCAGCGCCTCCGACTACTGCCCGGACACGTCCCCGTCCGTCCCGAGGGCACGGACCAGCGCCTCCGGCGAGCCGTCGAACAGCCGCCGCAGGACGTAGCCCACCGCGTGCCGGCCGGTCTCCCGGCGGGTCACGGCGGGATAGTAGCGATAGGCCTTCCCCTCCCGCTCGTAGTCGACGTGACCGTGCTCCTCCAGGGTCTGGAAGACCGTCAGCACGCTCGTGTACGCCAGGTCGGCGTCGATCTCCTCCTTCGCCTCCCGGACCGTGGCCGAGCCTCGATCCCAGAGGATGTTCATCACGTCCAGCTGACGGTCCGTGAAGTACAGATCCATGGATTCATCCCCGAATACAGTACGTTCGTGTACGAATTCCAGACGCAGTAAGTAACGGTGGGTCGTCGCCGGCGGTAGGGGTCAGGCCTCCCCGTCCGAACGCGTCGGGGAGACCGACCCGTCCATCGAACCGAAGGAGAGCTGCGTCTCGGACGCCGCGCGAACGCAGTTGCGTCCCGCCTCCTTGGCCCGGTAGAGGGCCCGATCCGCCATCTGGATGAGGCCGTCGGCGGAGGTGGCGTGGTCCGGGTAGCCCGCCACCCCGAGACTCACCGTCAGGCGTCCCCGGGGGAGGACCTCGGCGCCCTCGAACGCCGCCCCCTCCACGGCCCGACGCAGCCGCTCGGCGGCCTCTACGCCCTCCCTCCACGGGGTATCGGGCAGCACCAGGGTGAACTCCTCCCCGCCGTACCGCGCGACCACGTCGGCGTCCCGCGCCGCGTTGACGCAGACGCGAGCCAGCTGCTCCAGGACCTCGTCGCCGGCCACGTGCCCGTGGCTGTCGTTGTACCGCTTGAAGTGGTCCAGGTCCAGCATGACCACGGAGCACTCGCCCCCGTATCGCTCCAGGCTGTCCACCTCCGAGCGGAGCCGCTCCATGAGGAACCGGCGGTTGTAGAGGCCGGTGAGGGGGTCGGTCACCGCCTCGCGCTCCAGCTCCTTCCGCAGGGTCCGCTTCTCCTGGCGAGACTGCCGCAGGCGACGGAAGACGAGACCGGCGAACCCGTGGACGCCCACGAGCAGTCCGATGCGGATGGCTTCCCTGGCTGGCTCGATCGTGCCCCCGTGCCGGACGTGCAGGGCCACCGTTCCCACGTAGATCACCGTCATGATGGTTCCCAGGTACATGACGCCGCGGAGACCCAGCATTCCCGCCCCGAAGAGGAGCGCCACGAACCACGCCACCAGAAGGACGTCCCGCGCCTCCGGCACGACCAGGAGGTAGGAACCCAGGAGCAGGGCGGCCCCGACCAGCGGCACGTAGATGAAGTCCGGATCCCAGGAGAACGACTCGGTCCAGCCGGCGCGGGCGATCCACCACATGAGCCCGACCTCCACGGCCGTGGCGCCGGCCAGCCACGCGATCGCCCCCCAGGACGCATCCGTGACGCCGGCGGAGCGGTACACCACCAGCGCCGCGAGCAGAAGAACGAACCCGGGGGCGGAGAGCAACACCCCGCGCTGCTTGATCTCGCGCTTCTCCGCCGGCTGCAGCGTGCGGCCGGTGCCGGGGAGGCGGGAGGTGCGGTGATTCATGGTCAAAGGTCTCGCTCCGAAGGAGGGACGGCCGTCCGGACCGCGGCGTCCCGGTTGCTCCCGTGCTGGATCCGTCAGCGTTCACCCTACCGTTCTTCACGTCCCGTACCAGAGGGTCGGGTCCGAACAGCGCCGTGATTACGGGG
>CANPVF010000072.1 GCA_947581645.1 Candidatus Caribbeanibacter nitroreducens
CGACGGGGGAGAGCATGAGCGCGATCGTCCTGGTGGTCGTGGCCCTGGGCGCCTTCGCCCTGGCCTACCTGGTCTACTCCCGCTACATCGCCGAGAGGATCTACCAGCTGGACCCGGACTTCGAGACGCCGGCTCACGAGCTGGAGGACGGCGTCGATTACGTGCCCACCGACCGGACGGTGCTGTGGGGGCACCACTTCACCTCGGTGGCCGGTGCGGCGCCCATCGTGGGGCCGGCCATCGCCGTGGTCTGGGGGTGGCTCCCGGCGTTCCTGTGGGTGATCGTGGGAACGATCTTCTTCGCCGGGGTGCACGACTCCGGCGCGCTGTGGGCCAGCGTCCGCAACAGGGCGCGGTCCATCGGCGCCCTGACCGAGGACATCGTGGGCGGGCGGGCCCGGAGCCTGTTCATGATCGTCATCTTCCTCCTCCTGCTGATGGTGAACGCGGTGTTCGCCATCGTCATCGCCCGCCTCTTCGGGTCGGTGCCGGCCAGCGTGCTGCCGGCGTGGTCGGTGATCGCCGTGGCCCTGGTCATCGGCTACCTGCTGTACCGCAGGGGAGTGGGGCTCTTCTGGCCGTCGCTGATCGCGCTGGTGGTCCTGTACGGGACCATCGTCGTGGGGGAGATGGTCCCGCTGTCGCTGCCCTCGCAGGTGGCGGGGCTGAGCTCCACCTCGGTCTGGGTGCTGATTCTCTTCGGGTACTCCGGGGTCGCGTCGCTGCTGCCGGTCTGGATGCTCCTCCAGCCCAGAGACTACATCAACTCACTGCAGCTATTCGTTGGCCTGATACTGCTCTTCGGGGCCGTGATGATGGCCAACCCGACGGTGGTGGCCCCGGCGGTGAACCCCGCCGTCCCCGCCGACGCGCCGCCTCTCGTGCCGCTCCTCTTCGTGACCATCGCCTGCGGTGCCATCTCCGGCTTCCACGCCCTGGTGGCGTCGGGGACCACCTCGAAGCAGCTGGACAGCGAGGAAGACGTCCGCTTCGTGGGCTACCTGGGATCGGTGGGAGAGGGGACCCTGGCGGTGGCGGCGATCATCGCCTGCACGGCGGGCTTCGCCAGCCAGGAGGCATGGGAGGGCTTCTACACCTCCTTCGCCGCCGGCGGCGTGGACGCCTTCGTCCAGGGCGGCGGCGCCATCGTGGCCCGGGGCCTCGGTCTGCCGGAGGGCTTCTCCGAGACGCTGCTGGCCGTGATGGCCATCCTCTTCGCCGCCACCACCATGGACACCGGCGTCCGGCTGCAGCGGTATGTGATCCAGGAGTGGGGCAACATCTACGACATCCCCCGCATCACCGGCCGCTTCTCCTCCACGCTCATCGCCGTGGCCAGCTGCGTCCTGCTGGCGTTCGGTGCCGGGCAGGGGGGCGGCGCCGGCGGGCTGGTGATCTGGCCCCTGTTCGGGACCACCAACCAGCTCCTGGCCGCCCTCACGCTCCTGGTGATCAGCGTGGCCCTGCTCCGGATGGGACGCCGGACGATCTTCACGGTGGCGCCGCTCACCTTCCTGCTGGTGATGACCGTGGTGGCGCTGCTGGTCCAGCTGCGGGGCTTCTGGGAGTCGGGGCAGTACTTCCTGGTGGGGATGGACCTGCTGATCCTGGCCGCCAGCATCTGGGTGGCCCTGGAGTCGGCGTCGGCCTTCGTGCAGGCGTGGCAGGAGCGGTACGCCACGTAGCGGGCTGTCGAGTCGGGAGAGCACACCGGAGACGACGGAGGACGGCATGGGATGGAGAGACGACCTGGAGGAGCTCGCGGAGAAGCTGCGCGAGTTCTACGTGGCCCCGTACCGCGGCGCCGCGGCCCGGGCGAAGCGGGACGAGGACGACCTGTTCATGCTCCTGGTGTTCAGCCAGATGATGGGCGTACCCAACCCGGCCAGCTACTACACGCTGGAGCTGCTCCCCGTGCTCTACGACCGCTTCCACGAGTGGCACACGAGGATGGGGATGGAGGAGTCGCCGCTGGACCACTTCCGCTGCTGCTGAGCGCCCGCGTGGGGACGCCGGGGACCCGGAGGCCTCTCCGGGGACACGCGGGGGCGGCGGCGTGACGTCCCTCCTGGACGAGGTGAGCGACCGCGAGATCCTCTTCGCCGGGGGGAAGGGCGGGGTGGGCAAGACCACCACCGCCGCGGCCCTGGCGCTCCGCCTGGCCGGCGCCGCCAGCGACGAGACTGGCGCCGAGACCGGTGACGAGACCGGCGCCGGGGGGGAGCGCGTCCTGCTGGTCTCCACCGACCCCGCCCACTCCCTGGGCGACCTCTTCGGCGTGGAGATCGGGGGAGAGGAGACCCGGCTCGCGGAGCGCCTGTGGGGCCTGGAGCTGGACCCGGAGGCGGAGACCGAGCGCTACCTCCGGGACGTGAAGCGGACCATGCGCGAGTTCGTCCGCCCGGAGATGTACGACGAGATCGACCGCCAGATGGAGATGACGCGGCGCTCGCCGGGGGCCGTGGAGGCCGCCACGCTGGACCGGATGTCGGAGGTCCTGGTGGAGGGCCGTGAGGCCTACGACCGCCTGATCTTCGACACGGCTCCCACCGGCCACACCCTCCGGCTGCTCTCCCTGCCGGAGGTCATGACGGCGTGGATGGACGGCCTGCTCGAGAGCCGCGACCGGTCGGAGTCCTTCGGCGAGATCCTGAAGGGCACGGACTGGGAGGGCGGCGACGAGCTGGCGTACATCGACCGGCCGGAGAAGGAGGGGCGCGACGACCGGGCGAGCCGCATCCGCGAGGTCCTCACCCGGCGGAGGCGGAAGTTCGCCCGGGCCCGCCGTCTGCTCACCGACCCCGAGCGGTGCGGCTTCCTGGTCGTGGTCAACCCGGACGAGCTGTCGGTGCGGGAGGGCGAGGACATCCGGGACACCCTGGACCGGCTGGAGATGCCGCTGCTCGCGGTGGTGGTGAACCGGGTGCTGCCGGAGGAGGCCGACGGCGAGTTCCTGGGGCGCCGCCGGCGGGAGGAGGCGCGCCACCTGGAGCGCATCGCGGAGGTCTTCTCCGACGTGCCCAGGGTGCGGGTGCCGCTGCTGGCCACCGACGTGCGCGGCGTGGACGAACTCGAGGACGTGGCCTCGTGGCTGGCCGGAGACCTACCGCCGAAACGCCGTACCACGTAGCTTCTCCCGCCCGTTCCACAGCCCCGTCCCGGCGCCCCGGCCGCGCCGCCGGACGTTTCCCCCTCCACAGGGAGCACCTCCATGCGCTCGATCCGCCCGCTCGCTCTTCCCCTCTCCCTCCTGGCGGCCCTGCTGCTCGCCCCGGCGCCGCCGGCCTCCGCGCAGGACGTCTCTGCCGGGGACCTCGACGGACTCCCCTTCCGGCACGTGGGGCCGGTGGGGAACCGCCTCATCTCGGCCGTCGGCGTGCCCGGGAAGCCGGACCTCTACTACGTGGGCGCGGCGTCCGGGGGCGTGTGGAAGACCGAGGACGGCGGCACCCACTGGGAGCCGCTCCTGGACGACCAGCCGGTGCACTCGGTGGGCGCGCTGGCCGTGGCGCCCTCGGACACGGAGATCCTGTGGGCAGGGACGGGCGAGCACTTCATCCGCTCCAACATCTCCCACGGGAACGGCGTGTGGAAGTCCACCGACGGCGGGGAGAGCTGGGAGCACATGGGGCTGGAGGGGACGGGGCGGATCTCCGAGGTGATCGTCCACCCGCGGGACCCGGACGTGGTGTACGCCGCCGCCCTGGGACACGCCTTCGCCCCCCAGGAGCAGCGCGGGGTCTACCGGACCACCGACGGCGGCGAGACCTGGGAGCGGGTCCTCTTCGTGAACGAGGACACGGGGATCTCCGACCTGATCATGCACCCGGGCAACCCGCGGGTCCTCTTCGCCGGTGCATGGGACCTGGAGGTCCACACCTGGACGCGGATCAGCGGCGGTCCCGGGAGCGGCCTGTACGTCACCCGCGACGGGGGCGACAGCTGGGAGCGGCTCCGAGGGAACGGGCTCCCGGACGGACCCATCGGAAAGGTCGGCCTGTGCAACACGCCGGCGGACCCGGACCGGATCTACGCGCTGATCGAGACCAGCGACGGGATCCCGTGGCGGGGCGAGACCAGTGAGGGCGAGCTGTGGCGCTCCGACGACGGGGGGCACCGGTGGGAGCTGGTGAGCCACAGCCACGACCTGGCGGGGCGGACGGCCTACTACAGCCGGTGCGCCGCGTCGCCGGACGACGCCGACGAGGCCTACTTCCTCCAGGCCGACTACGTGCGCACCGTGGACGGCGGCCGCACGCACGAGGTGTTCGACTTCGGCGAGGCGCCGACCTGGGACACCCACGAGATGTGGATCGACCCCACCGACGGCGACCGGATGATCGTGGTGGGCGACGGCGGTGTGGCCATCTCCGGGAACCGGGGCGAGAGCTGGTACCGGAACCAGCTCCCCGTGGCCCAGCTGTACCACGTCCGCGTGGACGACCGGGTGCCGTACTGGATCTACACGAACCGCCAGGACGGGCCCTCGCTCCGCGGCCCGAGCAACAGCCGCACGATCGGCGGGTTCATCGGCGGCGGCATCACCCGCGGCATGTGGCACACCGTGGGCGGCGGCGAGAGCGGGTTCGCCACGCCGGACACCGTCGACGACAACGTGGTGTGGTCCAGCACCTCGGGCTACGGCCCGGTGAGCGGCATCGTCACGCGCATGGAGCTCGACACCCGGCAGTTCCGGAACGTGGAGGTGTGGCCGGAGGCGAACATCGGGTGGCCGGCCGAGGACGCCCGCTACCGGTGGCAGTGGACCTTCCCGCTGCTGATCTCCCCCCACGACCACGAGACCGTGTACGTGGGCAGCCAGCACGTGCACCGGACCACGAACGGCGGCCAGAGCTGGGAGCGGATCAGCCCCGACCTCTCCACGGCGGACACCTCGAAGATGGGGATCTCCGGCGGGCTGACGCCGGACAACATCGAGGTGGAGTACTGCTGCGTGGTCTACGCCATCGACGAGTCGCCGGCCCGGGAGGGCGTGATCTGGGCCGGCACCAACGACGGCCTGGTGCACGTCACCCGTGACGGCGGCGAGACGTGGACCGAGGTCACCGACAACATCCCGGGGCTCCCGCCGGAGGGCGTCGTCCGGAACATCGACGCGTCGAAGTGGGACGCCGGGAAGGCCTACCTCACGGTGGACCGCCACCAGGCGGGCGACTTCGCGCCCTACGTGTACCGGACCGAGGACTTCGGCCGGAGCTGGACGAGGATCACCGACGGGATCCCGGAGGGCCCGCTCTCCTTCGCCCGTCACGTGCGGGAGGACCCGACCCGGGAGGGGCTCCTCTTCCTGGGCACGGAGAACCGGATGTACGTCTCCTTCGACGACGGCGGGGAGTGGCAGCCCCTGCAGCCGCCGGGCGAGGGCGACGGGGCGCGGAATCTGCCGCCGGCGCCCATGTACTGGTCGGTGATCCCGCCCCATTTCGACGACCTGGTGATCGGTACCTACGGCCGGGGCATCTGGATCCTGGACGACATCACGCCCCTGCAGCAGCTGACGCCCGAGGTGGCGTCTTCCGGGGTGCACCTCTTCGAGCCGCGGCGGGCGTGGCGGTTCCGGCCCGCGGTGCCCGAGATGTCGATGATGGACGACCAGAGCGCCGGGAGCGACCCGGCGTACGGCGCCTCCATCAACTACTGGCTCGGCGATCCCGTGGAGGACGAGGTGTCGGTGGTGATCACCGACGCGGCGGG
Organism: Candidatus Caribbeanibacter nitroreducens; assembly: GCA_947581645.1. Taxonomy (GTDB): domain Bacteria; phylum Gemmatimonadota; class Gemmatimonadetes; order Palauibacterales; family Palauibacteraceae; genus Caribbeanibacter; species Caribbeanibacter nitroreducens. Next base: position 5,716 of record CANPVF010000072.1, read on the forward strand.
CGACACCGTCCGCACCCTGGAGGGGACCGGCGACCGGGGCATCAACCGGGTCACCTGGGACCTGGAGACGGAGCCCACGACGCAGATGAAGCTGCGGACGAAGCCCGTGGGATCGGACTGGGTCGACCTGGGTGACGACCGCTGGCGGCCGGCGCCCGAGGGCCGGTGGAGCATCGTCTCGCCGCCGGGCACCTACACGGTGACCCTGCGCGTGGGGGACGAGGAGCGGAGCACGGAGCTCGAGGTCGTGAAGGACCCCCACTCCGAGGGGAGTCCGGAGGACATCGACGCGCAGGTGGCCACGCTCCGCGAGCTGTACGAGGACATGAACCGGGCGGCCGAGATGGTGAACCGCATCGAGTGGATCCGCCGCCAGCTCTACGACCGGATGGAGCTGCTGGAGTCCCGGGGCGGGGAGGAGGCCCTGGTGGCCGCCGCCGACTCCCTGGACGAGCGGCTGCGGGAGGTGGAGGGCGGACTGATCCAGCTGAAGCTCACCTCCACGGGGCAGGACAACATCCGGTGGCCCATGAAGCTGGCCGGGCGCATCGGCTACCTGGCCGGAGGCGTGGCCTCGGCGGACTTCCCGCCCACCGACCAGGCGCTGGAGGTGAAGGAAGTGCTGGAGGGCCGACTGGCGGACCACGGGGAGCGGCTCGAGTCGCTGCTGCAGGGGGCCGTGGCGGACCTGGATGCGCGTCTCGAGGACGCCGGCGTCGGCGGGATCGCCACGGAGGTGCGGTAGAGCCGACGGCGCGGGAGGCTGTGCGCTGTACGCACGGAGGGCGTCCCGCCACCTTGCGGCGTGCCGCGCCCCGTGGCCCTCGACCGCACACTCCCGGACCCGGGTAAGGGATCCATGGCCGACACATCCGACACCGACGACGGCGGACACTTCCTGCAGGCGGTCAACGAGACCTTCGACCGTGCCGCCCGGCTCAGCGATCATCCCCACGGGCTCCTGAGGCAGATCAGGGCGTGCAACAACACGCTCAGCGTGAGCTTCCCGCTGGAGCGGGACGACGGCTCGGTGGAGGTCATCCAGGGCTGGCGGGCCCAGCACAGCAACCACAAGACGCCGGTGAAGGGAGGCGTCCGCTTCGCCCCCACGGTGTCGGGCGACGAGGTGCGGGCCCTGGCCGCCCTGATGTCCTACAAGTGCGCCATCACCGACGTCCCCTTCGGCGGGGCCAAGGGCGGGGTGCTGCTGGACGGGACGCGGTACAGCCAGGACGAGCGTGAGCGGATCACGCGCCGCTACGCCTTCGAGCTGGCCCAGAAGGACTACCTGGGGCCGGCCGTGGACGTGCCGGCGCCGGACTACGGCACGGGCCCGCGCGAGATGGCCTGGATCCTGGACACCTACCGGACGCTGCGCCCCGACGAGCTGAACGGCGCCGCCTGCGTCACCGGCAAGCCCATCGCCCACGGCGGCGTGCGGGGACGGCTCGAGGCCACGGGGCTCGGCGTCTGCTTCGGTCTGCGCGAGGCCTGCTCCGTCGGCGAGGACATGGAGTCGCTGGGGCTCGAGACCGGCCTCGAGGGGAAGAGCGTGGTCGTCCAGGGACTCGGCAACGTGGGGTACCACGCCGCCCGGCACCTGCGGAGCGAGGGCGCCAGGATCGTGGGCATCGCCGAGCACGACGGAGCCATCGTCGACGAGTCCGGCGAGGGCTTCGACGTGGCGGCGGTGAGGGAGCGGATGGACGCCGGCGGGTCCGTCACGGACCATCCCGGCGCCACGGTCCTGGAGGAGAGCAGGAAGGCGCTGGAGCTGGACTGCGACATCCTGATCCCCGCGGCGCTGGAGGCGCAGATCACCGGGGAGAACGTGGACCGCCTCCGGGCGTCGATCGTCGCCGAGGCGGCCAACGGGCCCGTCACGGCGGAGGCCGACGCGGCACTCCGCGATCGGGACGTGCTCGTGGTCCCGGACCTCTACCTGAACGCCGGCGGCGTCACCGCCTCCTACTTCGAGTGGGTCAAGAACCTGACCCACCTCCGCTTCGGGCGGATGGAGAAGCGCTTCCAGGAGGCCAGCGCGCGCCGGATGATGGACGCCGTCGAGGGACTGACCGAGCGCACGTTCGCGCCGGAGGCCCGGGCCCGGGCGGCGGAGGGCGCCGACGAGGAGGACCTGGTCCGGTCCGGCCTCGAGGAGACCCTCGTGCCCGCCTACCGCGAGCTGCGGGAGACGGCGCGGGAGCACGACACGGACCTGAGGACCGCCGGCTTCCTGATGGCCATCGACAAGATCGCCACCATCTATCGCGACCGGGGGATCTTCCCCTGACGCGCCACGGCGGCGGGCCGGCCGATCGGGCCGGAGCACCGCCTTCGAGACGCCACGAGCGGCCGCCGCTCACCAGCAGACGAGGAGCGACTCCCATGAGCACTCTCCCCGGCGAATCCCACCCCCACGTTCCGGCCGCGCGCTGGCTGGCGGTCGCTGCGCTGGTCGGACTCCTGCTCCCGGCGGCCGCTACGCCCGCGTCGGCCCAGGAGGCTGGCCCGGCGGACGCCCCGCGGTTCAGCATGGAGGACGTCTTCTCGCTGGAGTGGGCCTCCGACCCCCGCGTCTCGCCGGACGGGAGCCGCGTGGTCTACGTCCGGAACAGCTTCGACGAGATGAAGGACGCCCGCACGTCGGACCTGTGGATCGTCAGCGCCGACGGGACCCGGCACCGGGCGCTCACCTCCTCCACCGGAAGCGAGCGCTCGCCGCGCTGGTCACCGGACGGCGACCGGCTGCTGTACCTGGCCGAGGACGACGACGGCGACACCCAGATCTGGGTGCGGTGGATGGACACCGGCGAGACCGCGCGGCTCACGGATCTCCACCGGTCGCCGGCGAATCCCGCCTGGTCGCCGGACGGCAGCCGCATCGCCTTCACACGCTTCGTGCCCGCGGAGGGCGGCGGGTCGTGGGCCGAGATGCCGTCCCCGCCGGAGGGCGCCGACTGGGGAGAGCCCTTCGAGGTCGTCGACCGGGTGCGGTACCGCGCCGACGGGCGGGGCTACCTGCCGGAGGGGCACACCCAGGTGTTCGTGGTCTCCGTCGAGGGCGGCACCCCGCGGCAGGTGACCCATGGGCCGTACGACCACGGCGGGACGCCGGTGTGGACGCCGGACGGGGAGTCCCTGCTGCTCTCGGCGAACCGGCGCGAGGATGCCGCGCTGGAGCCCAATGACTCGGAGATCTACGAGGTGTCGGTGGAGGACGGGAGCGTCACCGCCCTCACCGACCGGCGGGGCCCGGACGGCAGCCCCGCGATCTCGCCGGACGGTTCCCGCATCGCCTACACGGGCTACGACGACCGGTACCAGGGCTACCAGGTCACGAAGCTGTACGTGATGAGCCGCGACGGGAGCGGCCGCCGGGTGGTGGCCGGGGGCTTCGACCGCAGCCTCGGCGACCCGACGTGGTCCCGCGACGGGCAGGGGCTCTACGTGCAGTACGACGACTCCGGCGACACGGAGCTCGGCTTCGTGGACCTCTCCGGCGGCGCGGGCGGGGCCAGCGTCGAGGTCCTCACGGAGGAGCTGGGCGGACTCTCCCTGGGCCGCCCGTACGGCTCCGGCCAGTACCACGCCGCGCCGGGCTCGGGGACGTTCGCCGTGACCCACGGGCTGGCCGACCGCCCGTCCGACGTCGCGGTGGGGCGCCGCGGTGAGTCGGGCGGCTCCGGCGAGCTCAGCCGGGTCACCCGCCTGAACGAGGACCTGCTGGGGCGACGGCAGCTGGGGAGCGTCGAGGAGATCCACTACGACTCCCGGCACGACGGGCGGGAGATCGAGGGGTGGATCGTGAAGCCGCCGGGCTTCGACCCCTCGGAGGAGTACCCCCTGATCCTGGAGATCCACGGCGGGCCGTTCGCCATGTACGGCGACGTCTTCTCCGCCGAGGTGCAGCTGTACGCCGCCGCCGGCTACGTCGTGCTGTACACGAACCCGCGCGGCAGCACCAGCTACGGACAGGCGTTCGGGAACGCCATCCACCACGCGTATCCGGGCAACGACTTCGACGACCTGATGTCCGGCGTGGACGCCGTGCTGGACCGCGGCTACGTGGACAGCGACCGGCTCTACGTCACCGGCGGCAGCGGCGGCGGCGTGCTGACGGCGTGGACCGTGGGACACACCGACCGCTTCCGGGCCGCCGTCTCGGCCAAGCCGGTCATCAACTGGTACAGCTGGGCCCTCTCGGCGGACATGTACGTGACCGGGATCAAGTACTGGTTCCCCGGTCCCCCCTGGGAGCATCCCGACCACTACATGGAGCGCTCGCCCCTCTCCTACGTGGGGGAGGTGAGCACCCCGACCATGCTGATGACCGGGGAGGAGGACTACCGGACGCCCATCTGGGAGGCGGAGCAGTTCTACCAGGGGCTGAAGTACCGCGACGTGCCGACGGCGCTGGTGCGGGTTCCGGACGCCTCCCACGGCATCGCGGCCAGGCCCAGCAACCTGGTGGGCAAGGCGGCCCACATCCTGGAGTGGTTCGAGCGCTACGGGGGGACGGACTACCGGGGGGCGGACTCCAGCTCCAGGTAGCTGGAGAGGGCGTAGTGGGTCGGGTCGGTCGTGGTGACTGCCGTGACCTGTCCCCGCATCGTCCCCTCCCGGACCAGCAGCTCCAGCTGCAGGCGGTGGCGCGGGTGCCGCATGACGTCGGGGGTGGGGACGTGGCCCCAGAGGGCCCCCGACAGGACGCCGTCCTCCAGCTCGACGCCGTTCAGCAGGGTCTCGAGCTGATCGCCCACCCGGGCGTGGACGTCGCCGTCGGACCGGATCTCCAGGCGCACCGGCAGCTCCTCCTGCCAGGTGTGGAGCGTGCCGGTCCAGGTGCCCACCAGCCCCTCGGGCGGGTCGAAGGACGCCTGCCGGGCGGTCTCCTCCGCGGCCTCCGGATCCTCCTCCCGCGCCGTTTCCTCCCGGTAGGCCTTCTGCCACGCCTCCCGGTAGCCCGGGATCAGGGCCGCCGCGATCCGCCGCTGGACGTCGACACGGAGGTCACGGGCCAGGGTGTTCACGAGGACGACCACGGCCGCGTCCTCCTCCGGAAAGAGGGCCAGCATGGTGGAGACCCCCGGCATGGAGCCGGTGTGCGACACCTTCCGGAAGCCCAGCTCCTCCTCCACGGACCAGCCCAGCCCGTAGCGTCTGTCCGTCCCCTCCGGTGTGGCGGAGCGCTGCATCCGTCGCCGCGACTCCGGATTCAGGATCTCCGCCGCTCCCTCCGGCCGCCCCCCCAGGTGGAAGAGGGCGAACCGGGCCAGGTCGTGGGCGCTGGACCAGACCGCCGAGGCGCCGTCGTGGTCGAACCGGTAGGAGGGGATGGGCTCCCGGGACTCCGGGTCGTAGCGGGTGGCGGCGTAGGGCTCGAGGCGATCGGGGAGTCCCACGGACGTCCGGTTCATGCCCAGCGGAACGAACACCTCCGTGCGCATGAACGACGCGTAGCTCCGGCCCGACACCCGGGTCAGCACGTGATCCAGCACCCCGTAGCCCAGGTTCGAGTACTCGAACCGCTCCCCCGGTGGGAAGACGAGGCGGCCGTACCGGCGGATCGTCTCGTCCATGGGTGGCGGGCCGCCCTCCCCGTCCCCGTAGAAGAAGTGATAATGGAGGGGGAGGCCGGCGGAGTGGGCCAGGACGCGCCGTACGGTGGCCCCCGAGGCGTCGCCGGCCGGGCCCTCGAGGCGCGCCCGCTCCAGGTACCGGTTCACGGGAGCGGACAGGTCGATCTCCCCGTCCTCCACCAGCGTCATCAGCCCGGTGGCGGTCATGGGCTTGGAGATGGAGGCCAGGGAGTAGGGGGTGTGAGCGGTGGCGGGCCGGCGCGCCTCCCGGTCCGCCCAGCCGAAGGCCTCCTCCCAGACCACCCGGCCGTCCCGGGCGGCGGCCACCGCCACCGACGGAATCCCCTCGGCCGCCATCGTCTCCCGGATGTGCTCGGCGACGTCGTCGAACGCCGGGGGGCGGGCCTCCTGGGCGACCCCGGGCAGCGGGGCCAGCAGGAGGAGGGCCGGACCCGCCAGGAAGAGCACGAGGGCGCGGGGATGGTCGTTCATGCGCTCGGAGGCGTGGTGGGAGCTGTCGTGGGGCCGCCGTCGGGCAGCGGACCGCGGTCTCCGCCAAACGATACCGCGTCGGCCGCGGTATCGCCGGTCGTCAGGAACCCGGCGGGCTCAGGCTCGTGTCGTACTGTTCGTTGATGGCCTCGATCACGAGCTCTGCGAGCATGCGGTGCAGCGGACGGGCCGGATGTATGCCGTCCTTGCTGAACAGCTCGCCGAAGGGCTGGGAGACGGCCTCCGGTCCCGACGTATTGGGGAAGAGGGGAATGCGGCCCTCGGCCCTCAGGCTCTCGAGCGTGGGAGTGAGGCTGACGTACGCCCAGTCCCTGCTGGAAGCCTCTTCCTGGATGGCGGCGTTGTAGGAGGCCACGGTCTGCCTGATCGTCTGGATCTCCGTCGGCACCAGGACCTCGAGGTCGGCGGAGCAGTCCAGCTCCGTCGTGGTGTCGGGCCGTGCGGCGGCCGTGGCGATCAGCTCGCCGAAGGCGTACCCGAAGGGAACGAGGGTCGGGGCGGGCTGCTGGTCCGGCGCGCAGCTCCCGTCCACGAAGAAGTTGGGTGGAAAGGCGTCCTGCTGGTAGGCCTGCCAGTATGCCCCTCCCGGCGACAGGTGGGGGATCAGCGTCACGTCGGGGACACCGATGAGGACGCCGCCCTCGGCATCCGCCAGATCGAGGCTGTCCAGGGTCGCACCGTACCGCTCGGTGAAGGTGGACGGCGGGGTGATGCCCCCGGTCCGTCCCGTAAGGGCCGCGTCCAGGACGTCGTTGCTCCCCAGGGCCACGGATACGAAGGTCGGATCTGCCTGCCTCGCCGCCTCCACCTGAGTCCGCCCGCCGAGGATGAACGTGGTCAACTCGTTCGGTGATGCCGCCTCGCCGGTGATGTGAAGGGCGTCGTAGATGGCAGCACCGGGGACCGCCACGTTGTTCAGAGACGTGGGCGGTGGTGTGACGCGACCCAGGCATGCCGGTGCGTCCTCGCCGCCCACGACCTCGCCCGTGTAGGCGTTGACCAGGGGAGGGGGACAGCCCGGCGGCGCCATCAGCGGGAGGTCGAACTCGGTCCCCATGGCGTCGGCCACCATGGCCGCGTAGGACGCCTGCTGGGTGGAGTCGTTGATGCCTCCCGACTGGAACCCGGCCGTGATGCTGTTCCCCAGGGCCACGTAGGAGGTGAACATCTCCCCGCCCTCGGGCTCCAGCGGGCGGACCTCCTCGCCCTCGCAGCCGGCGAGGACGAACCCGCCCAGGAGGAGGGCCGCGAGGAGGCGGAGAGGGGCGAACGACCGTCCGTCGTCGTGTCCTACCATCGGACCGTGGCGGTGGCGGCGAAGAGGTGGGCGGCGAAGCTGTACAGGCCGTTGTTCAGGTCCTCCGTCGGGGCCGAGCCCTCGGGAGGATCGACCGTCCGGCCGCGTCGGTCGAGCTGGTACAGGAACTGGTAGGCCACGTCGAACTGGAGCCTCGGGGTCGCCTCCCAGCCGATCCCCACGGTTCCCTGGGTGCGCTCACCCTCGGGGAGGAGCGGCGTCACCACTGCGTCGGGCGAGGCCGGCTCGTTCCAGAAGTAGCCGGCGCGGACGTCGATCCGGTCGGTGGCGCTGTATTCCAGGCCGGCGTGGACGCCGTGCGTGTCGTCGTAGTTCTCGACCTGCACGTCGTCCGGGGTCTGCTGCTGCCCGAACTCGAGCCGAACCGTGTCGAAGGCGGCCCACTGCGTGTACACCCAGTCGGCCTCGAGCTCCAGCCGGGGCAGGGGGCGGACGGCCGCCCCGACCACGAGCTGGCCGGGCATGGTGATGCTGGTCTGTACGCCCTGATCGGCCAGGGGCCCACCCTCGTCGAAAACGCCCTCCTGCTGGAGCAGAGCGTCGACCGACGTCCCGCCGGGCAGGCCGAGCGGATTGTTGTCCGGGAGCACCAGGCCCGTGCTGACCTGCTCGAAGGTGGCGTCGCCGCTGTAGTCGATCTCCACGGGCGTGAGGTAGCGGGCGCCCAGGGAAATCCGCTCCGTGGGCTCGTACCGGAGGCCGATGTTGGCGCCGAACCCGGTGCTCCAGTCGGCGTCCAGGTTCGCGTCTGCGAAGCCGGTGTGGAAGGGGACCCCGAGCTGGCCGAACGTGAACTCGGTGCCCGGCACCGGCTGGCTCGACAGGTCCAGGCGCTGGTTCAGCTCCACCCTGCCCAGGGCCAGCAGCGGTCCCCCGCCCACCGACAGTCGGTCGGTGAGGTGCACCGCGGCCGTGGGCTGCACGTAGACGGTCTGGAGGCTGTTGTCGTAGCCGAGGAATCGGCCGTCGAAGGCCTCCTCACCGTCCGCCGGCCACTCGGTCTCGAGCCCGTAGGGCGCGTAGACGCCCAGGCCCGCCGTGACCCGGTCGCCCAGCGGGGCGGCTCCGTATCCGTGGGGGACCGGGATGGTCTTCTCCACCAGGTCCGTCTCCTCGCCGGTCCGGTCGGAGGTGAAGCTCCCGAAGGGGCGGATCCCGGTGACGCCCGCCGAGGCCGTGATCCGGTCGACCTCGGCCAGCCCGGCGGGATTGAAGAACATCGAGGAGCCGTCCAGGCAGGGAGTCGCGGCCGCGGCTCCGCCGCGTCCCATGACGCAGGTGCCCTGCTCGTAGATGCCGAAGCCCTGGGCCTGCAGCGGTGGCGCCACCCCCAGCAGCAGGCCGGCCAGGGCGGCCAGGAGGGCTACGGGAACGCGACGACCGCGACCGGTCGAGCGGTTCGAGGTGGGATCGGGCTGGGTCAGGGACAGAACGAGCTCTCCTCCCGCTGGCGGCACCCTCGACGAGAATTCATCGTAGAGGGCTCGCGGCAGCGCTTCAACGGCAGCTATCGCTGCACGGCCGCCGGCCGTGCCGGTCCGGTGAGCACCCGACCCGGCTTCCGGCCGGTGAGGGAGGCGTCCTCGATGACGGGCGTCCCGTTCACGAGCACGTGGACGATGCCGACGGGGTACCGGTGGGGCGCGGTGAACGTCGCGCGGTCCCCGACCCGCTCCGGATGGAAGACCGTGATGTCGGCGTAGGCCCCCTCCCGGATCCGGCCACGGTCAGGCTGTCCGATCTGATCGGCGGGCATGGACGTCATCTTCTTCACGGCTTCCTCCAGCTCCAGGACGCCGAGCTCCCGGACGTAACGGGCCAGCACCCGCGGGAACGCGCCGTAGGAGCGGGGGTGGGGGAATCCGCGTCCGAAGGCCACCGCGTCACCGTCGGTCTCGATCATGGCCCATTCGTGGCTCATGATCCGCCGGACGTCTTCCTCGCTCATGGCGTGGTAGATGGCGCTGAAGCCCCCGTCGCGGGCCAGCTCCATCACCAGGGTGATCCCGGCGTCGACCTCGTTCGGCATGCCCCGGTCGCGGGCCAGGTCACAGAGCCTCCGGCCGTCGTACTCGGGGAGGGCGTCGACCGTGCGAAACTGGATGCGGCACAGGTCGTCTCCCGTCCAGACCGCCCGCCACTCCTCGCGCATATCGGCGCGGATCTTCTTCCGGGTGCCCGACGTCTCCAGTCGGGCCAGCAGCGAGTCGGTGCCGCCGGCCAGCGCCCACTCCGGGAAGAGCACGTCCCAGCCGGTGCTGGCGGCCGTGTACGGATAGAGGTCGTGCTTGACGTCCAGGCCCTCGGCGCGGGCGGAATCGATCAGGGCCAGCGATCTCTCGCTCCACCCCCACTGTCCCGGTCCAAAGGCCTTGTGGTGCTGGATCTGAGCCGGGATCCCCGCTTCGTCGGCGATTCGAATCAGCTCGCGCACCGAGGAGAGCAGCCCCCGGGCCTCGTTCCGCATGTGGGAGCTGTAGATCCCGCCGTGCGTCGAGGCGACCTCCGCCAGGGCGATCACTTCTTCCGTCTCGGCGTAGTTGGCCGGGATGTACTGGAGGCCGGTAGAGAGGCCGAGGGCCCCGTCCTCCATGGCCTCGCGGACCAGGGTCCGCATCTCGGCCAGCTCCTCTCCGGTGGGGGCCCGGTCGGCGTAGCCCAGGACCCGCTTCCGGGCCCACGTGTGGCCGGCGAAGAAGCCGATGTTGGGCGCCAGTCCGTCCCTGCGGAGAGAATCCATGTACGCGGCGAGCGGGTACGGCTGGTCGCGGCTGTGGAGGCTGGCCAGGACCGTGGTGATGCCCTGCCGGAGGAAATTCTCGGCCAGGGGGCGGTCGTCGAAGGACGTCTCCACGTGGGCGTGGTTGTCGATGAAGCCCGGGGCCACGACCAGGCCCGTGGCGTCCAGGACCTGCCTGGCCGAGTCCGTCGGGAGCCCGCTCCGCGCCACCCGGGCGATGGTGTCTCCGGCCAGGGCCACGTCCGCGCGGAATCGCTCGGAGCCCGTTCCGTCCACCACGGTGCCGCCGCGGATCAGGAGGTCGTAGGGGGCGGCGACGCCGTCCCCCTCCTCCGGTCCGCAGGCGGAAGAGAGGAGGGCGAGTGACAGGAGCCCGGCCGCCAGGGGACGGGCGAGAAGGCGAATGCGGCGCGGTGACGACATGGGGGGGCTCCGGTTCGGTGTGCGGGGTCGCTCGCTCCCGGATACGCTCGGCCGGCTCCGGCGGCCCGAGCGCGAGCCGCTGGCGGG
>CANPVF010000073.1 GCA_947581645.1 Candidatus Caribbeanibacter nitroreducens
GAGGTCGGTGCCGTTGATGCCGTGGACGACGTAGACCGTGGCCGCGTCGTCGTCGTTCCCGGGAGGCCCGTTGTCGCGGTCGTTACGCTCGACCCGCGTGTTCTGCTCCGGGGCCACCGGTTCGTTCAGAGAATCACATCCCAGCATTCCGACTGCCAGGAGCGTGAACACCGCTCCCAGCCGCATCGCTCCGAGTCTCATGGTCCTGCACCTCCTGTTGAGAGACCAGTGATGGGCGGCGCGTCCCGATCGTCAGCGGAACGCGAACGCACCTGCCCTACATCAGCGTGTCGTAGAGATAATATATAGTTACTGCGTCGTCAATACCTAGACTAAATATGGCAATAATGTCTTACAGCAGGTCGCATCTTGACAGGAGTAGTTTCCGAGCTATCGTTCAGATGCACCGTGTGGTTCCGCACGGAGCGCCGGTCGGGTTCATTCTGCCCGCGACTCGACTGGGAGCGGGGGAGCCCGTCCGAGTCTCCCCCCGACCGGCCGGAAGGGATCTCATCCCCCGTGGAGGTGGGCGCCCGTGCCTACCGCGAAGAAGAGGACGAAGACCGTCACGATGATGAACGGCGTCCCGGTGGATCGCCTGGAGGAGACCATCGAGGCCGTCAGCGCCGATCCGGAGCTGGGGAAGTCCGAGTTCCGGGCCCGTAACCGATGGATCAAGGGTGGACACAACCGCTCGACGATCACGGACTTCTACTGCGCCGGCGAGGAGAGAGTCCACGAGAAGCCGTTCGAGCTGGACAACGGCGAGCACGAGGTGCTGCTCGGAAACGACGACGGTCCGAACCCCGTCGAGCAGGTGCTGCACGGCCTGGCCGGCTGCGTCACGACCACCTTCGTCTACTACGCCGCGGCGCAGGGCATCGAGATCGACGAGGTGGAGTCGGAGCTCACGGGACACCTGGATCTGCAGGGCATGCTGGGCACGGCCCCGGTCAAGCCCGGCTACACGGACGTACAGATCAAGCTGCGGGTGAAGTCCGACGCGCCCGTCGCGAAGCTGCAGGAGCTGGCGACGCTGGCCCAGAACCGGTCGCCGGTGCTGAGTACGGTCTCTAGCCCGGTGGATCTGGACGTCGAGCTGGAGAGGATGTAGGCCGGATACCTGCGCAACCCGGAACCGGGGCGCGTGCGGCCGCCGCGTCCCGGAGCCGGTCGGAAACTCCTGCGATGTCGGATCACCTTTTCTGCACCCCCGGGTGCGGGAGCGTATCGATGCGTCTCTCTTCCTTCGGTCTGACGGCCCTCTCCCTTCTCCTCCTCGTCGCCCCCCCGGGGCCCGTCCATGCGGCGGTTGTGGACGAGCACGGTGTGGTTCCCGACAGCGTGCCGCTCTACGACGACCTGGGGGACCATGGCTACTCTGTCCGCACGTCGGTGCCGCTGGCACAGGCGTACTTCGACCAGGGCCTGCGACTCTACTACGCGTTCAACCACCAGGAGTCGATTCGCTCCTTCAGGGAGGCGCAGCGGCTCGATCCGTCGTGCGCCATGTGCTGGTGGGGCGAGGCCCTGGCCTGGGGACCGAACATCAACTTGCCCATGGACTCGGCCTCGGGCGCCGCGGCATACGCCGCCGTGCAGGAGGCGCTGAACAGGAGGGCGAGCGCCTCCGGACGCGAGCGAGCGCTCATCGACGCGCTGGCGCGACGCTACGGGCCGGATCCCACGGCCGATCGGGCGGCCCGCGACTCCGCCTACGCACGGGCCATGAAGGAGGTCGTCGGGCGCTTCCCCGGGGACGTGGAGGCCCGGACGCTGTACGCCGAGGCCCTGATGGACCTGAGCCCCTGGAACTACTGGAGCCGGCGCGACGGGTCGCCGCGTCCGGACACCCCGGAGATCCTGGAGAACCTCGAGCAGGTGATGGCGTCGCAGCCCGACCATCCGGGGGCGAACCACTTCTACATCCACGCCGTGGAGGCGGTGGACCCGGAGCGGGCCGTGGAGGCGGCGGAACGGCTGGCGGGCCTGATGCCCGGAGCGGGCCATCTGGTCCACATGCCGGGCCACATCTACGTGCGGGTCGGACGATACGCCGATGCGATCCGGGCCAACGAGCATGCCGTCCACGCCGACGAGACCTATATCCGGGACCAGAACCCCGCGCAGGGCGTCTACGTCGCCGGCTACTACCCGCACAACTACGACTTCCTGGCCTTCGCGGCGAGCATGATCGGCCGCAGCGAACAGGCCATCGGGGCCGCCGAGAAGATGGCGAGTCTGGCGCCCGAGGACATGCTGCGCGCTCCGGGCATGACGATGCTCCAGGGACACGTGAGCCGCCACCTGCAGATGAAGGTGCGCTTCGGGAGGTGGGACGAGATCCTGCAGGTACCGGAGCCGGCGGCGGATCTTCCGCACGCCCGGGCCATGTGGCACTACGCCAGGGGGCGGTCCCTGGCGGCGACCGGGGACCTCGGCGGCGCGGCCTCGGAGCTCTCGCGGCTGCAGTCCCTCGCGGAGGACCCCCGACTGGCTGACGCCCGGCTGGAATTCAATGCCTCCCGGGACGTGCTCGCCATCGCCGCCGAGGTGCTGGCCGGTCACATCGAGGTCGCCCGAGGGGATCTCTCGGCCGCCGCCGGACACCTGGAGGAGGCCGCCCGCCGTGAAGACGAGCTCCTCTACGGCGAGCCCCCCGAGTGGTCGGTGCCGGTCCGCCAGGAGCTGGGCACAGTGCTCCTGGACGCCGGCCGATCCGCGGACGCCGAGCGGGCGTTCCGGGAGGACCTGGAACGGTTCCCGGCCAACGGATGGTCGCTGCACGGCCTCGTACGGGCCCTCGAGGCGCAGGGGCGCACCGCCGAGGCGGAGGAGGCCAGGGCACAGTTCGAGGCGTCGTGGCGCGACGCCGACGTGACGATCGCGTCCTCCGGAATGTGAAACCGTCCGCGGGTGGACCCCGTAGGGGTGGGCGACGGGCGGCCGGACGGCCGTCCGGAGAGAGCCGAGACGAAGTCCACCGAAACGGGAGCATCCCCATGTTGAAGAAGCTGCTGGCGGTCCTGGCCGTCGTCGCGCTGGCCGCGCCCGCCGCGGCCCACGCGCAGGAATCGAGCTGGATCCACGTGCGCGTGGACGAGGCCGACGGCGCGAAGGTCCGCGTCAACCTGCCGGCGACGATGGTCGACGTGGCGCTGGAGATCGCCGACGAGAAGGGTCTCGAGGAGGACCATCTCCGCTTCGGCCCCGACTCCGAGGTGAGCCTGGATCAGATGCGCAGGCTCTGGCAGGAGATGCGGGACGCGGGCGACGCGGAGTTCGTCAACGTCCAGGACGGCGACGAGCACGTCCGGATCTTCCGCGAGGGCGACCGGGTCTTCGTCCACGTGGACGAGGACGGGACCGAGAAGGTGCGGGTCGAGATGCCCGCCCGGGTCGCCGACGCCCTGCTGAGCTCGAAGGGCGACACGCTGAACGTACGGGCCGCCCTCCAGGAGCTCGCCAGCAGCGGCAGCCAGGAGCTGGTCCGCGTTCGTGAGGCTGACGGGGCGAACGTCCGCATCTGGGTGGACAATCGGAGCGATCAGCCCGAGAGCCAGGGGGCACCGTGAATCCGGCGGAGTGGGACGGAACCCGGAAGCTGGCCGCCGTCGCGATCGTCCCGGCGCTCCTGCTCGGAGGCGCCGTGATGAACACCTCCGTGCTGGTCGTGGACGTCCAGACCCCGGACAGCCCGCATCTCGTCGTGCCGGTCCCGATGCCCCTGGCCCGGGCCGGACTGGCGTTCGCGCCGGACGAGGCGAAGCGGGTGCAGGTGCCGGAGCTGGCCGAGCACCTGCCGGAGGCGAAGAAGGCGGTGGCGGCGCTGCGGGAGGCCCCGGACGGCCTCTTCGTCGAAGTCCACGACGGCGACGAGCACGTGAGGATCACCAAGGAGGGGGACGTCCTGCGGGTGCGCGTGATCGACGGATCGCGGACGAACGTGAACGTGCGATTCCCGCTGGCCGCGGCCGCCGAGGCCCTCGAGGCCTACGACGTCGAGGATCGCTCCTTCGACACCTCGGATCTGGTCGCCGCGCTGGGGAGCGGTCCGGGCGGCGAGCTGGTGCACGTCCTGGACGGCGAGGACGAAGTCAGCATCCGGATGTGGTGAGCCCCGGTCGAGGCCGGGCGAGCCCGCCGCTCCGTCTCAGCCTCAGTAGAGCGGCTCGGTGGCCAGGGCGTTGATCAGGAACAGGAACATCGTGGCGATGGTCAGGAGGATGAGGGCCGCCGGGATGCTGGCGATGGCCCACTTGACCATGAAGGTCACCATGCTCCAGAAGTCCATCCGGATGTCCTCGACGACCACGTGCTGCGATTCCTCGTCCATGGGGTGCCTCCTGTGCGGGTGTGAGGCGGCCGGTCGTCCCGACCGGGGATCGCGCGCGACCTCTCCCGGTCGATCATCCGGCCGACAGCTGCGGGCTCAGCGGACCAGCGACCGGACGGCGGCAGCCGTGGCCTCGGCCACGAGGGCCATGAACCCGTAGTCCAGCGTCCCGGGCCGGTCGCCGGGACCATGATAATGGGGGTTCCGCAGGAACGCGGTGTCCGTGAGCATGAGGGCGGGATACCCCCGGTCCCAGAAGCGGCAGTGGTCGCTGAGTCGGGTGGGCGGCACCAGCCATCCGCGGAAGGGACTCCGGAAGCCCACCACCGGGAGCTCCGGCGCTGCCGAGCGTGCGCTCCGGCAGTACTCGTCCACCAGGCCGCGCGATCTCCAGTCGCCGACCACGGCCAGGAAGGTCCCGGCGTCCGGAACGTCCTTCCAGAAGAGCAGGGGCGGCACGGACTGCGAGCCGGGCTCCGGGTCCGTGTAGCCCACCATCTCCAGCACCAGGCAGGCGCGGTACTCCCGTCCCTCCTCGCGCGCCTGACGAGCGTAGTGGTCGCTCCCGACCGCGTACGTCGTCCCCTGCGGCTCCTCGAGGTCGAAGCAGACGAACTCGATCGGTGCGGACAGCGACCCGTCGCTCGGGGAGAGGAGGCGCGCCACCTCCAGGAGAACCGCCAGCCCGCTGGCGTTGTCGTCGGCACCCGGCGTGCCGGCGACCGTGTCGGCGTGCGCCCCGATCAGGACGGCGGGGCCGCTCCGATCCGCCCCATGATGGCCGACCACGTTGTGGCGCGG
>CANPVF010000074.1 GCA_947581645.1 Candidatus Caribbeanibacter nitroreducens
GCCTCCTCGCCCTCGTCCTCGCGGATCATCTGCTCCGGCGCCGTCAGTCCCAGGAGCCGGAGCCCGTTCCTGAGCGTCACCTGCACCGCACGGGCCAGCGCCAGCCGGGCCGGGCGGGCCGGCACGTCGGCGAGCACCCGCAGGGAGGGGTCCTCGTTCCCCTCGTGGTACCAGGCGTTCACCGTTCCGGCCAGCGCCTCCAGGTACGAGCAGACCCGATAGGGCGACCGCGAGCGGGCCGCCTCGCGCACGGCCTCCGGGAAGCGCGCCACGGCCTTGGCCACCTCGCGCTCGGAGTCGGTCTCCAGCCTCTCCAGCACGTCCGCGTCGGCCTCGATCTCCCCGGGCTCCACGCCGCCCCTGTCGAAGACGCTGCACATGCGGGCGTGTGCGTACTGGATCTTGTAGACCGGGTTCGCCTCGGAGGTGTCCAGCGCCAGCTGCAGGTCGAACTTCAGGTGCACCTCGGCGCGGCGCATGAGGAAGAAGTAGCGCGCCACGTCCGGGCCCGTCTCGCGGACGAGCTCCCGCAGGGTGACGAACTCGCCGGCGCGCTTGCTCATCTGGACCTCCCGGTCGCCCCGGTAGACGCTCACCAGCTGGATGAGGAGCGTCTCCAGGAAGCCCTCCGGCAGCCCCAGGGCCTCCAGCGCCGCCTCCATCCGGGGCACGTGCCCGTGGTGATCGGCGCCCCACACGTCGATGGCCCGGTCGAAGCCCCGGCGCGCCTTCCCCACGTGGTAGGCGATGTCCGGGAGGAAGTACGTGTACTCGCCGTCGCTCTTCACCAGGACGCGGTCCTTCTCGTCGCCGAAGTCGCTGGTCCGGAGCCAGACGGCCCCCTCCTCCCGGTACGTCAGGCCCGCCTCGCCCAGGGCGTCCAGGGCGTCGTCCACGGCGCCGGAGGCGTACAGGTCGCTCTCCTCGCGGAAGACGTCCATGTGGACGCCGAAGTCCTCCAGGTCCCGCTCCTGCTCGCCCCGGAGGATCTCCACCGCCCGGTCGGCGAAGAGGTCGCTCCGCTCGCCGGGGTCCATCTCCGCCAGCCGCTCCTCGCCCTCCTCCGAGGCGATCCTCTCCGCCAGGTCCGCGACGTAGTCCCCCCGGTATCCGCCCTCCGGCACGTCGGCCTCGCCGCCGCGGGCCTGACGGAAGCGGGCGTCCACCGACTCGCCCAGGAGCTCGATCTGGCGGCCGGCGTCGTTCACGTAGAACTCGCGCACCACCTCGTGGCCGGTCCACTCCAGGAGGGACGCCACGGCGTCGCCCAGGGCGGCGCCCCGGCCGTGGGCGACGTGCAGGGGGCCCGTGGGGTTGGCGGAGACGAACTCCACGTTCACGCGCCCGTCCCCGGCGTCCGGCTGTCGCCCCCAGTCCGCGTCACGGGCCACGGCCTCCGCCACCTCGGACCACACCAGCCGGTCCGACAGGCGGAAGTTGATGAACCCGGGGCCGGCCACGTCGACGTCCGACACGCCGGCGGCCTGCCGGTCGAGGCCCCCGGCGATGGCCTCGGCGATCTCCCGCGGCGAGCGGTCCAGCCGTCCCCCCAGCACCAGGGCCGCGTTGGTGGCCCAGTCTCCGTGCTCGTCGCTGCGGGGACGCTCCAGCTCCGGACGGAAGTCGTCCGGCGCGCCGGCCTCGCGGGCGGCGCGGGTCAGCGCCTCGTGCAGGGGACGGATCGCCTCCGGGACCGTCTCAGGACTCACTCGCTCCCCCGTCCCCGCCGTCGCCCCCGGAGTCGGACGAGCCGCCGTCGCCGGACGGGGCCTCCCCGCCGTCGCCCCCGGCGTCCCCGTCGCCCTGGCCGGACTCCGGCTGCCCGGACCGCCTGTAGTCCGTCTCGTAGAAGCCCGAGCCCTTGAAGACCACGCCGGCGCCGGCGGACATCAGCCGCTCGGCCTCGTCCTCCCCGCACTCGGGGCAGGTCTCCACCGGATCGTCCGACATCTTCTGGAACTCCTCGAACCTGCTCCCGCAGGCGTTGCATCGATATTCGTACGTCGGCATCTGCTGCTGCTCCCTGTACCGTCCAGTTGCTGCTCGGGACCGCCTCTCGTTCGCGCCCGCCCCCCGTTGGGGCGTGCCGGATTCATGCCGCCGGCGACGGGCGTCGCCGTACGCGGTCCGTCTGCCGTCTACCTCGCCGTCCGTCCAGACCCGCCGACGGTCCCTCCGCCCCCCTGGCGGAACTCGCCCCACTCCTCCCGGAGCACGTCGCTGATCTCGCCCAGCGTGGCCCGCTCCTTCACGGCACGGACGATGGGGGGGATCAGGTTGTCGTCGCCCCGGGCCGTCTCGCGGACCGCCTCCAGGGCCCGGTCCACGGCGGCGTCGTCCCGCCGGCGCCGGACCTCGTCCAGCCGCTCCCGCTGCCCCCGGGCCAGCCGCTCGAAGTCCGGGAGCTCGATCTCGCCCCGGTCGGGCCCCTCGGTGTGGGCGTTCACGCCGACGACCTCCTCGTCGCCGGCCTCCACGGCCTGCTGCCAGCGGTAGGCGGCCTGGTGGATCTGGTCGGACATGTACTCCACCGCCCGGGCCGCCCCGCCCATCTCCTCGATCTCGTCCATGTACTCCAGGGCCTTCTCCTCCACCCGATCGGTCATCTCCTCCACGTAGTACGAGCCGGCCAGCGGGTCCACCGTGTCGGCGACGCCGGACTCGGCGGCCAGGATCTGCTGCGTGCGGAGCGCCAGGCGGGCCGAGTCCTCGCTGGGCAGCGCCAGGGCCTCGTCGTAGGCGTTGGTGTGCAGCGACTGCGTGCCCCCCAGCACCGCGGCCAGGGCCTGCACCGTCACCCGCGCCACGTTGTTCTTCGGCTGCTGCGCCGTGAGGGCGCTCCCCGCCGTCTGGGTGTGGAAGCGGAGCCGGGCGCTGCGGTCCGACGCGCCGTAGCGCTCCTTCATGAGCCGCGCCCACAGCCGCCGCGCCGCCCGGAACTTGGCCACCTCCTCCAGGAGCTCGTTGTGGGCCGCGAAGAAGAAGCTCAGCCGGGGGGCGAAGGCCTCCAGCTCCAGCCCGCGGTCCAGGGCGCGCTCCACGTACTCCAGGCCGTCGGCCAGCGTGAAGGCCACCTCCTGCGGCGCCGTGCACCCGGCCTCCCGCATGTGGTAGCCGCTGATGGAGATGCTATTCCAGCGCGGGATCTCGCGGGAGCAGAAGTCGAAGATGTCGGTGACCAGCCGCAGGCTCGGCTCCACGGGGTAGATGTAGGTGCCGCGGGCCACGAACTCCTTCAGCAGGTCGTTCTGGACCGTGCCGCCCAGCTCCTCCCGGTCCACGCCCTGCCGGTCCCCCAGCGCCACGTACATGGCCAGGAGGATCGGCGCCGTGGCGTTGATGGTCATGGACGTGGTGACCCGATCCAGCGGGATCCCGTCGAAGAGCCGCTCCATGTCGTCCAGCGTGTCGATGGCCACCCCGACCCGTCCCACCTCGCCCCGGGCCATGGCGTCGTCCGAGTCGTAGCCCATCTGGGTGGGGAGGTCGAAGGCCACCGACAGGCCCGTCTGCCCCGACTCCAGCAGGTAGCGGAAGCGCTCGTTGGTCTCCTCGGCGGTGCCGAAGCCGGCGTACTGGCGCATGGTCCACAGCTTCCCGCGGTACATGGTCGGGTAGACGCCGCGGGTGTAGGGGGGCTCGCCCGGATAGCCCAGGTCCTCGCCGTAGTCCACGTCCACGTCCGACGGGGCGTAGAGCCGCTCGATCTCCTGCTCGGAGATGGTGCGGAACTCGTCCCGCCGCTCGCCGGCCTTCTCCAGGAAGGGGGAGAGGGTCTCGCGCTCCCACCGCTCGCGCTCTGCGGGATCCTCGTCGCTCATCGACCGTCCTCGCGTCTCGCCGTCGCCCGACATCGACTCCGGGTCACTCGATGCGGACCAGCAGGTCGCTCTGATTCACCGTCTGGCCGGCCTCCACGCTCACGTCCACCACGGTGCCCGGCCGCTCGGCGTTCAGCTCGTTCTCCATCTTCATGGCCTCCATCACGACCAGGGGGGCGCCCTCCTCCACCTCCTGGCCCGGCTCCACGTCCACCCGGACGATCTTGCCGGGCATGGGGGCCCGGACCTCCGTGGGCCCCTGGGCCGCGGGCCCGCCGCCGGTCATCTCGCGGATGCGTCGGCGGCGCTCGTTCTCCACGCCCACCTCGATCTTTCGCCCCCCGATCCGGATCGCCCACCCGTCCTCGGTGCGCTCCGCGGTCAGGCGCCACCCGCGGGAGCCGACGCGGAGGTGACGCACGGGGGAGTCCGGAACGGCGGCCAGCTCGGCCTCCAGGGTCTCGCCGCCGAGCTCCACGCCGTCGGCGGAGAGCTCCACCTCCTCCTCGCGGTCGCCGATGGTGGTATAGTACTTCATCCGGTCCCTCCCGATCGCGGTCGTCGGGCGTCGCCCGCCGTCACCGGCGGTGCAGCCACAGGATGGTCTCCACGTGCGCGGTCTGCGGAAAGGCGTCGAAGGGCTGGACCTCGCCCACTCTCCACCCCTCGCCCATCCGCTTCACGTCCCGGGCCAGGGTGGCGGGGTCGCAGCTCACGTAGGCCACCCGCTCCGCCTCCGACTCCGCCAGGCGCCGGCACACGGCCTCCGAGAGCCCCCGGCGCGGCGGGTTCACCACCACGTCGTCGGCCGGCAGCATCTCCTCCAGGGCGTCCTCCACGCGCCCGGCCCGGAGCGGCACGTCCACGCCCGCGGCCTCCGACGCCCGGCGTCCGTCGGCCACCGCCTCCTCGCTCACCTCGCACGCGGCGGCGTCGGCGCCGGCCTCCGCCCAGCGCAGGGCCCGGAGCCCCACCCCGGCGTACAGGTCCAGGACGCGGCGCCCCTCCAGCTCGCCCAGGCGCCGGTCCAGGTGCTCCTCCATGGCGTCCGCCACCCGGCGGTTCACCTGCAGGAACGTCTCGGGCCCCACCTCGAGGTCCCGCCCCCGCCACCGCTCCCGGAGGCGCTCCTCGCCGGCCATCTTCCGGCGCTCGGCGTCGACGGGCTTCCAGTGGTAGGAGACCAGCCGCCCGCAGCCGCGGAAGACGGACTCCGGGTCGCCGGGGCGCCGCTCCTCGCCGCCCTCGGCCAGGAGCCCCACGTCGCCGTCCTCGGTGGCGCGGAGCGTCAACCGGACCTCGCCGTCGCCGGGCATCCGGCCCGCCCCGGCGCCCCACGAGCGGCGGAGCTCGGCCCACGCCTCCCGCAGCGGCTCCTCGGCCAGGGGGCACTCCTCCACGTCCAGCAGGCGGCCGGGATGCTCCAGGCGGTGATACCCGGCGGTGACCCCGCCCTCGCCGCGGCGGAGCGTGAACGTGACCCGGTTCCGGTACCCGAACCGCGGCCCCACCGCCACGGGCCCCTCCACGCCGGTCTTCCGGTCCCCGATCCGCTGCAGGGCGTCGCGGACGGCGTCGCGCTTGGCGGCCACCTGGGCGCCGGTGTCCAGGTGCTGGATCTGGCAGCCGCCGCAGTCGTCGTACAGCGGGCACGGAGGCTCGCGCCGGCGGGAGCCGGCCTCCACGACCTCCTCCGCCCGGGCCCGTGCCCAGCTGTCGTGCTCCTCCACGAGCCGCGCCCGCACCACGTCCCCGGGGGCGGTGCGGGGCACGAAGACCACCCGCCCGTCGGGTTCGCGGGCCACCCCGTCGCCGCCGTGGGCCAGCGACTCCACGCGGAGGACCAGATCCGGGTCGGACGCCGTGTCCGTCACCGCGGGTCGAAGGCCCGTCGCCACGCGCTCCGGCCGCCGCCCGTGCTCCGCCGCGACCGGGCCCCGTCTCCCGCCTCGTCGACGGCGCCGTCCCCGCCGCCCTCCTCCTCCAGGAGCGCCGCGGCCACCCGGGCGGCGCGCTCCGTCTCGCCGGCGGACAGCTCGTCCTCCAGCAGCTCCGGGTGCTCGTCCACGTATCCGATGCTCAGGCGTCCCGCCCGGAAGTCGGGCTCGTCCATGACGCCCAGGTGGAAGGGCTGGGTCGTGGAGAGCCCGGAGATCTCCAGCTCCTCCAGGGCCCGCCGCATGCGTTCGATGGCGGCCTCCCGGCTCCGGTCGTGCACCACCAGCTTGGCCAGCAGCGGGTCGTAGTCCAGGCCCACCTCGAAGCCCTCCGAGATGCCGCCGTCCCAGCGGACGCCGGGTCCCGAGGGCTCCTGCAGGCTCCGGATCCGTCCCGTGGAGGGGAGGAAGCCGTTGAAGGGATCCTCGCCGCTGATCCGGCACTCGATGGAGTGGCCCCGCGGCCACTCCGGGTCCGGCTCGAAGCCGATCTCCCCGCCGGCCGCCACGCGGAGCTGCTCGCGCACCAGGTCCACGCCGGTCACCAGCTCCGTCACCGGGTGCTCCACCTGGATGCGCGTGTTCATCTCCAGGAAGAAGTACTCGCCGTCCTGGTACAGGAACTCCACCGTGCCGGCGTTCCGGTAGTCCACCGCCCGGGCGGCGCGGACGGCCACCTGGCCCATCTCCTCGCGGGTCGCCTCGTCGATCACCGCCGAGGGGGCTTCCTCCACCAGCTTCTGGTGGCGCCGCTGGATGGAGCACTCCCGCTCGCCCAGGTGCACCGTGTTGCCGTGGTCGTCGGCCAGGATCTGGATCTCGATGTGGCGCGGGCGGTCCAGGAAGCGCTCCACGTAGACGCGGCCGTCGCCGAAGGCCTGCTCCGCCTCGCTGGTGGCGCTGCGGAAGGCGGAGCCGAGCTCCCCCGGGTCGCGGACGATCCTCATGCCCTTGCCCCCGCCGCCGGCCGCGGCCTTCAGCATCACAGGGAAGCCCACCTCCTCGGCCGCCGCCCGGGCCGCCTCCTCGTCCTCGGCCGCCGACTCGGAGCCGGGGATCACCGGCACGCCGGCCTCCTCCATCCGGGCCCGGGCGGCGGTCTTGTTGCCCATGGCGTCGATGGCGTCCCCGGAGGGGCCGACGAAGGTCAGCCCCGCCTCCTCCACCCGCCGGGCGAACTCGCCGTTCTCGGCGAGGAAGCCGTAGCCCGGGTGGATGGCGTCCGCCCCGGCCTCCAGCGCCGCGTCGATGAGCCCGTCCATGTCCAGGTAGCTCTCGGACGCCGCCGCGGGGCCGATGTGGACGGCCTCTCCGGCCTCCAGGACGTGCGGCGAGAGGCGGTCGGGCTCGGAGTACACGGCCACGGGGGTGATCCCCAGCTCGCGGCACGCCCGGGCCACGCGGACGGCGATCTCTCCCCGGTTGGCGATCAGGACCCTGTCGAACATCAGAGCGGGATGTTGCCGTGCTTCTTCGGCGGGTTCCGGTCCCGCTTCTCGGCCAGCATCTCCAGGGAGGAGACGAGCCGGGAGCGGGTCTCGCGGGGGTCGATGACGTCGTCCACGTACCCCCGCGCCGCCGCGCGATACGGATGGGCGAAGGTCTCCCGGAAGTCCTCCTTCAGCTCCTCGGTGCGCGCCTCCGGGTCGTCGGCCTCCTGGATCTCCTTCCGGTGCAGGATCTCCACGGCCCCCTCCGGTCCCATCACCGCCACCTCGGCCGTGGGCCAGGCCAGGTTCACGTCCCCCCGGATGTGCTTGGAGGACATGACGTCGTAGGCCCCGCCGTAGGCCTTCCGGGTGATGACGGTCATCTTCGGCACCGTGGCCTCGCAGTAGGCGTACAGGAGCTTGGCCCCGTGCCGGATGATGCCCCCGTGCTCCTGGTCCAGGCCGGGCATGAAGCCGGGCACGTCCTCGAAGGTGAGGAGCGGGATGTTGAAGGAGTCGCAGAAGCGGACGAAGCGGGCCCCCTTCACGCTGGCGTCGATGTCCAGCACCCCTGCCAGGACCGCCGGCTGGTTGGCCACGATCCCCACCGGGCGCCCGTCCAGTCGGCCGAAGCCCACGATCAGGTTACGCGCGAAGTCCTCGTGCACCTCCAGGAACTCGCCGTCGTCCACCACGGAGCCGATGACGCGGTGCATGTCGTACGGCTGGTTGGGCTCGTCGGGCACGATCTCCAGCAGCTCCTCGTCCGCCCGGTCCGCCGGATCGTCGGTGTCCCGCACCGGCGGGTCCTCCTCGTTGTTGGACGGGAGGAAGGTCAGGAGCTCCCGGATGGCCTGCAGCGACTCCACCTCGCTGGAGTGGGTGAAGTGGGCCACGCCGGATTTGGCGCCGTGGACGGGCGCCCCGCCCAGCTCGTCGAAGGTCACCTCCTCGTGGGTCACCTTCTTCACCACGTTGGGTCCGGTGACGAACATGTGGCTGATCCCGTCCACCATGAACACGAAGTCCGTGATGGCCGGGGAGTAGACGGCGCCGCCGGCGCAGGGGCCCAGGACGGCGCTGATCTGGGGCACGACGCCGGAGGCCAGGGTGTTCCGGAGGAAGATCTCGGCGTAGCCGCCCAGGGAGTCGACGCCCTCCTGGATGCGCGCCCCGCCGGAGTCGTTCAGCCCGATGACCGGGACCCCGTTGCGGCGCGCCAGGTCCATGACCTTGCAGATCTTCTCGGCGTGGGTCTCCGACAGGGAGCCTCCGAAGACGGTGAAGTCCTGGCTGTAGACGTAGACCTTCCGCCCCCCGATCCGGCCGTGGCCGGTGACCACGCCGTCGCCGGGGTACTTCCTGTCCTCCAGCCCGAACTCCGTGCACCGGTGCTCGACGAAGCGGTCGAGCTCCACGAAGGAATCGTCGTCCAGGAGCAGGTCCAGGCGCTCGCGGGCGGTGAGCTTGCCCTTGTCGTGCTGCTTCTCCAGGCGCTCACGCCCGCCGCCGGCTTCGGCCTCCCGCCGCCGGCGCTCCAGCTCCTCCAGCTTCTCGCGCATCGTCACCGGTCGTCGACCTCCTCCTCCAGCCAGTCGCGATCCTCCGGGCCTCCGGCGTCGGCCGTGTCGGCCGGCACCGTATCGCCGGGGATCGTCCGTATGGTGTCGAGCTCGGGGTACCGCTGCTGGCGCCGCCGGATCCGCGTCGAGTCGACCCGGACCGAGTCGCCGTGCTCGGCGAGCCACTGCTGCACCTGGTTCCGGGCCTCCTGCCGGCGCTGCCGCCGGCCGGCGTTCACCAGCCGGTCGGCCCTCCGCTGCCACGCGTGGATCGCCGCCGTGTCCGGGGCGTGCAGCTCGCCGCCGGACGCCATGAGCACCCGGGCCTCGCGGTCCACGGTGGAGGCGCCGGGACGGGCGGCGAAGGTGCCCGATGCCCCGTCGAAGCTCCCGCGGGCCAGGCCCCGGGCCACGACGCCCCGGCGCGGGAGACGAAGCTCGCCCAGCGAGGCCGCGGCCCAGCGCGTCGCGTCGTACGCCAGGGCCGGGAGCGGCCCCGACGGCAGCCCCTTCCGGAACTGCCGCTCGTAGGCCGACTCGAACCGGCTCCACGCCGTGTTCTGGCCCGTCCGGTCGGTGAACACCGCCGTGATCCACCGCGACGGGAAGCCCCGTGAGAGGCGGCGGACGGTGATGGGCTGGCCCCAGGCCGAGGTGCCGGCCACCAGGGCCGACCGCAGGCCGTAGTACGAGAGCTGGGGGGCCATCTGGAGCACCGTGCGGGTGTCCCCCGTGCCCACCAGGAGCGACTGCGGCCGGTTCGCCGCGAGCCACGACACGGGGCCGGAGAACGTGGTGCTGTCCGCCTCGAAGCTGCCGGCGGCCGCCACCCATCCCCCGGCTCGACGCGCCCCGGACCGGAAGCCGTGCTCGTAGGCCCGGCCCGCCGCCGACGCCTCCCGGAGCAGGCTCAGCTTGCGGAGTCCGGTCTCGGACGGAACCCACGACGCCAGGGTTCGGGACAGTTCGCGCACCCGGGCCTGCCGCTCCCACAGCGTGTAGGCGTTCGGCGCCGGGGCCGGAGCCGAGGACGCCGCGGGGCTCACCACGGGGAGCGACGGGTCGGTGCGGGCCTCAAGCGCCGCGCGGAAGCCGTCCGAGGTCACGGGGCCCACGATGGCCGTGACCCCCTGTCGCTCCAGGTCCCGCACCAGGCGCGGCACGGTGGAGGCCCGGGACGAGTCGTCCCGGATCACCAGCTCCACGGAATCGAGGTCCGCCGCCAGCGTCGCGGCCTCCCGCAGGAGCTGCCCCACGCTCGCCAGGTCGCCGGAGAGGGGGAGGAGAAGGCCGATCCGGGGGGGCACCCGCTCCGCGGCTGTGGTGGAGACCCCGCCCTCGATCACGGCGCGGGCGGTCTTCCGGTCGGGGTCCGGGAGGTCCGCCTCCAGGGCCCGGCGGGCGGTGGTCCGGGCCGAGTCCGTCCGTCCGCCCAGGGCCAGCGCCCGGGCGCGCTCGGCCGCCACGGTCCCGCGGTCGGCGGAGCCCTCCGGGAAGAGCTCCAGCGCCCGGGCCAGCTCCGCCGCGGACATGCCGGCGGCGGCTTCACGGATCCGTTCGGAGCGCACGTCGCCTCCCGCCTCCGGCATCCGGGCCAGGACGCGCAGCGCGTCGGGCTCCCGCCCGATCCGCGTGCTGATTCGGGCCAGCTCGGCAGCGGCGCGTCGGGCCCGGGCGCCGTCGGACGGAGCGACCTCCAGCAGCTCCTCCAGCCGGTCGGCGGCCTCCACGGAGCGGCCCGCCTCGTCCAGCGCCCGGGCCTCGACCCACAGCGCCTCGCCGGCGGCGGTCCGGAGCGAGGGCTCGGCCCGCCAGCGGAAGAAGAGGGAGTCCGCGGCCCGGATCCTCCGTCCGGCGGAGGGGACCGCCGCCAGGGAGTCGAGGCGCGTCATGGCCTCGTCCGGCCGCGCCACCGGGGTCGTGACCGCCGCGTCCTCCGGCGCGGCCGGATCCGGGCTCGGCCCCTGCGCCGGCGGAGTGGCCGACGGACCACCGGCGCACGCCAGCGTCAGCGCCGCCGCACACGCGGACACGAGCGCCAGCGGGCGTGCCCACCCGTCAAAAAAAAGGGCCCGACGCGAACGGTCGGACCCTCTTCCGGCGGCGCCGCCCGGGCCGACGGGAGTCAGGAGTCGCCCTCCTTCTCCTCCTCGTCCTCGTCCTCGGCTTCCCCGGCCTCCTCGGCCTCTTCAGCTTCCCCGGACTCGGCAGACGCCTCGGGCTCGTCCTCCGGCTCTTCCTCGGCCGTCTCCGCGTCCTCGGCCTCTTCGGCCTCTTCCTCGGCCTCGGCTTCCGCCGCCTCGGTGGCCTTCTTGGCCTCGGCCTCGGCCATGGCCTGCTTCAGCTCGGCGCCCAGGGTGCCGGCGTCGGAGGTGTCGACCTCGACCTGCGGCTCCGACTCGGGCTCCGGCTCGGTGGCCTCTTCCGCGGCCTCGTCCTCCCCGGCCTCGGCTTCGACGTCCTCGGTCTCGGCCTCCGCCTCCGGCTCCTCGGCCTCCGCGGCGGCCGCGGCCTCTTCCTCGACCGCCGCCGCTGCCGCCTCGTCGCCGCTCTCCTCGAACTCCTCGGCGGCCTCTTCGCCGCCCTCGACGGAGAGGACGATGCGACGGTTGATGGGGTCGGACTCCATGACCTTGAGCAGGAGATCGTCGCCCTCCACGAAGTGATCGGAGGGGTGCTCCACCTCTTCGCCGACGCCCAGCTCGCTGATCGGGCAGAAGCCCTCGACCTCGTTGCCCAGGTCCACGACGATGCCCTTGTCCAGCATCCGCACGACCTGCCCGGTGACGGTCCGGCCCGGGTTGTACTTCTGGGCCAGCTCGTACCAGGGATCCTCCTGGGTCTGCTTGAGGCCCAGGGAGATCCGCTTCTTCTCGGGGTCGATGTTGAGGACGACCACCTCGATCTCCTCGCCCTTCCGGACGACCTCGGACGGGTGCTGCACGCGGCGCGTCCAGCTCATGTCCGAGATGTGCACCAGGCCGTCGATGCCCGGCTCCACCTCCACGAAGGCTCCGAAGGAGGTCAGGTTGCGGACCGTGCCCTCGATGTTCGTCCCGGGAGGATACTTCGCCGGGAGCGAGAGCCACGGGTCCTCCTCCGTCTGCTTGATCCCCAGGGAGATCTTCTCGTCGTCCTCGTCCACCCGGAGGACGACGCACTCGATCTCCTCGCCGATGGAGACCAGCTGGGAGGGATGGCGGATGTTGCGGGTCCAGCTCATCTCGGAGATGTGGACCAGGCCCTCGACGCCCTTCTCCAGCTCGACGAAGGCGCCGTAGTTGGTGATGGACACGACCTTGCCCTTCACGCGGCTCCCGACGGGATACTTCTCCGCCACGTCCTCCCACGGGTGGGACTGGAGCTGCTTCAGTCCCAGCGAGATGCGCTCCCGCTCCCAGTCGATGTCCAGGACCTTGACGTCGATCTCGTCGCCGATCTCGCACACCTCGGTGGGATCGTCGACGCGGCCCCAGGACATGTCGGTGATGTGGCACAGGCCGTCCATGCCGCCCAGATCGATGAAGGCGCCGAAGTCGGTGATGTTCTTGACCGTTCCGGTCCGCACCTGGCCGACCTCGAGCTCCTCCTTGAGCTGCTCGCGCTTCTTGGCGCGCTCCTCCTCGAGCAGGACGCGCCGGCTGACGACGATGTTCCGCCGCCGCTTGTTCAGCTTGAGGATCCGGAACTGGTAGGTGTTGCCCACCAGGTCCTCGATGTTCGGCACGCGACGCAGCGCGATCTGCGATCCGGGCAGGAAGGCCTCGACGCCCATGATGTCGACCATGGCGCCGCCCTTGATGCGGCGGCTCAGGGTACCCTCGACGGGGTCCTCGCTCTCGTAGGACGCCTTCAGCTTCTCCCAGACCTTGAGGAAGTCGGCCTTCTTCTTCGAGAGGACGATCTGGCCTTCCTCGTCCTCCAGGCTCTCGAGGAAGACCTCCACCGTCTGGCCGATCTCGATCTCGTCGGGCTCCCGGAACTCCTCCAGGTCGACGCGGCCCTCGGACTTGAAGCCCACGTCCAGGATGACCGCGTTCTCGGTCTTCCGGAGGACCTCGGCGTCGACGATTTCACCCTCGGTGATGTCACCGAGCGTGTCCTCGTACATGGCCAGCATCTCTTCGTACTCGTCGAGGGAGTAGTCCTCCTCGTCGAAGAGATCCGGCCGGATCCCGACTTCGTGCGCCCGGTCGGTGATCTGGTCGTGCGTGAGCTCGACCTCCTCACCCTGTCCGGGCTCCATCTCCGTGGTGTCGACCACGGGGATGTCCTGCTCTTCCTTGACGGCCTCGACGGCCGGGTTTCCTGCTTCCTGGTTCGACTGCGTCACGTTTGTGGTTCCCTGCTACGTGGCGGTTGAGGTGAAAAAACGATCGGCCGGGAACGGGGACGCCGCTCGCGCCGCCCGGCACCCAGCCGAGGCTCTACTTCGGTTCTGTGCAAGCTTCGCGCGACCTGCGCGCAATCGCGTGTGGGGGCCGGAAGGGCGTAGGTGTGAATCGGCCCGGTGCGGCCATACACGGAACCCGCGCCGCGGGTCCCCGCGGAAACGCGAGCACCCAATTCTAGAGGCTCCACCCGGGACCGTCAACAGAGATCCGTCCGTGACGCCCCGGGCTCACGCCCCCCGCTCTCGGGCCAGCTCCACGATGCTGTCGACCACCTCGCCGGGACGCAGGTCCGTGGTGTCGATCTCCACGGCGTCGTCCGGCTTCCGGAGCGGCGCCAGCTCGCGGCCCGCGTCCTTCTCGTCCCGCGCCCGCAGGCGCTCGGCCTCGGCGGCGATCCGCTCCTCGGTGGGCGTCTCGTCGTAGTCCAGCAGGCGACGACGGGCCCGCTCCTCGGCGGTGGCGACCAGGTACACCTTCAGCTCGGCGTCGGGGAAGACCACCGTGCCGATGTCGCGGCCGTCGCAGACGACCCCGCCGCGCCGGCCGGCCTCCCGCAGCTCCTCCAGCGCCCGGGTCCGCGCCGGTTCCCGGGCGGCCACGTCCGAGACCCGCCGCGAGACGGCGCGGGTCGTCAGCTCGCCCCCGGGGCGGCGATCCGCCACCACCACCACGAACTCGCCGTTCCGGCGCCGGAGCTCCAGGTCCAGCTCCCCGACGCGGCGGGCGAACTCGTCCGGACCGGCGTCCACCCACCCGCCCTCGAGACCCGCCCAGGTGATCGCCCGGTACAGGAGCCCCGAGTTCAGGTGGGCGTAGCCCAGGCGCTCGGCCACGGCCCGGGCGGTGGTGCTCTTCCCGGACGCCGCGGGACCGTCGATGGCCACGCGAATGCCGTGGCGCCCGTGGTCGCCGTCCGGCCCTCCGCCGCCGGCCGGGCCCGGGCTCAACCTCCCACCGCCCGGCGGACGTCCTCCCAGAAGCCGGGATAGGAGACGCCCACGCACTCCCGGTCGTCGAACTCGATCCGGTTCGCCGGCAGCTCCGACAGGGCGCCGAAGGCCATGGCGATCCGGTGGTCGCCGCCGGTGCGGACCGACCCGCGCAGGGGCTCCTCGCTCCCGGACACCCGGAGGCCGTCCTCCCGCTCCTCGACGTCGACCCCCAGCCCGTCCAGGTTCTCGGCCAGGAGCGCCAGGCGGTCGCTCTCCTTCACCCGGAGCTCCTCCGCACCCCGGATCTCGCTCTCGCCGGGGATCCGGGCGGCCAGGGCCACCAGGGCGGGCACCTCGTCCAGGAGGGTCGGGATCTCCGCGGGCTCCACCCGGAAGGGACGGAGCTCGCCCGCCTCCACCCGGAGGTCTCCCCGGGGTTCGCCGCAGGAGCTCCGCTCGTCGTGCACCTCCACCCGGGCGCCGGCGCGGCGGATCACGTCCAGGAAGCCCGACCGCGTCGGGTTGAGCCCCACCCCCGGCAGACGGATCGGCCGCCCCGCGGCCAGGGCCGCCACCGCCAGGAACGCCGCCGACGACAGGTCCCCGGGCACGTCGAAGTCCAGCGGCTCCAGCCGCCCGTCCCATCCCTCCGGGTCCAGGGTGACGTGGGTTCCTTCGTCCAGCGGGGCGTCCTCGCCCACCGGGTGGTACTCCACCGGCGCTCCCATGGCCTCCAGGAGCCGCTCGGTGTGGTCGCGGGAGCGTCCCGGCTCCACCACCTCCATCCGCACGCCGCCGGCCAGCCCCGCCAGGAGCATGCACGACTTCACCTGGGCGCTGGCCACCTTCGGGATGTGCCGCATGGTCCGCAGCGAGCCGGTGGCGCGGGAGTGGATCCGGAACGGGAGGTGCCCCTCCTCTCCCTCGTAGTCGATCTTCGCCCCCATGGCCTGGAGGGGATAGACGATCCGCTCCATGGGCCGCCGGCGGAGGGAGGCGTCGCCGTCCAGCCGGGCCTCGACGCCGAGCCCGGCGATGATCCCGGACAGGATCCGCGCCGTCGTGCCGCTGTTCCCGCAGTCCAGGTCCTCGGAGGCGTCGTGGAGCTCCGCCGGACCCGGCACCTCCACCTCGCCGGACCAGTCCTCGGGCACCCGGGCCCCCAGCGTCCGGAGGCACCCGGCGGTGGAGCGCACGTCGTCGGCGTCCAGGATCCCGCGGATCCGCGAGGTGCCCCGGGCCAGGGGAGCCAGCATCAGCGCGCGGTGGGAGAGGGACTTGTCCCCCGGGACGCGGATCCCCTCGACCTCCGTCGCCGTCCGCTCGCTCACGTCTCCTCCGTCGTCTTCGTCTTCTCGGGATACGGCACCTCGATGACGTCGCCGTCGGAGGCCACCGTCACGGGCTCGAACACGTGGCCCGCCTCCTTCCGGAGCCGGCCGGGCTGCTCCGAGTAGCGGGCGCTCAGGTGGGTGAGGGCCAGGCGGCGGACGTCGGCCTCCCGGGCCACCTCCGCGGCCTGCCGCGCCGTGGAGTGAGCCGTCGACCGGGCGCGGTCCTCCTCGGACTCGCCGAAGGTGGACTCGTGGATGAGGAGGTCCGCCTCCCGGGCCACCTCCACGGTGCGCGTGGAGGGGCGGGTGTCGCCGGTGTACACGATCCGGCGGCCCGGCCGGGGCTCGCCCACCACCTGGTCGGGCTCCACGGTCCGGCCGTCCTCCAGCGTCACCGTCTCGCCGCCGTGGAGCTTCCCGAACATCGGCCCCTCCGGCACGCCGAGCTCCCGAGCCCGCTCCACGTCGAAGCGCCCGGGGCGGTCGTCCTCCCGGAGTCGGAATCCCACCGACGTACGGGTGTGCTCCGTGGAGTAGGCCTCCACCCGGTAGCCCTCGTACCGGACGGCGTCCCCCGGCTCCAGCTCGCGGACGCGGACGCCGAAGGTGAACCGGTCGCCGCCGAGCTCCACGGCGCGGGTCAGGACCTCCCGTCCCGTGGGCGGCCCCCACACCCGGAGCGGCTCCGTGCGCCCCTGCAGGCTCAGGGTGCGGAGGAGGCCCGTGATGCCCAGGTAGTGATCGGCGTGCAGGTGCGTGACGAAGATGTCCCGGACCCGGAATCCGACGCCGTAGGTCATCATCTGGCGCTGGGTGCCCTCCCCACAATCGAAGAGGAAGAGCTCGCCCTCACGCTGGACCGCCACCGACGAGACGTTACGCGTCACGGTGGGGCGGGAGGACGCCGTGCCCAGGAAGCAGACGCGCATCATCGCCGGACGGCGCGGACGCCGGCTGAACGGTGTGTGACGTGGAGAGGGCTCATGCGCGTTCGTCCGGGCTCTCGTGTGCGTTCGGCTCGTCGGGGTCCGCCGGCTGGAGGGCGGGGAGCGCGCCGTCCGGCGTCCGGCGCGCACAACCTTGTCGCGGGGCCCGGCCGGGGCAAACGGCCGGCTGCCGGGGAAATCGGGTCAGTCGCCGTCCTCCCCGGCCGGTGACGGCGCCCCGGGCTGCTCCTCCCCGGGCTCCCCGGACGCCGCGCGGTCGACGGCCTCTCTCAGCACGTCCATGGGCGCGGCCCCCACCACTTTGTGGCGGCCGAAGAGCACGGTGGGCGTGCCGTCGATGTCGTAGCGGTCCGTCTCGGCGTGGACGTGTCGCAGCTCGTCGGCGTAGCGCTCGTCCTCCAGCGCTCGCTCCAGCCCCTCGGCATCCACCCCGGCCGACTCCGCCACCTCGAGCACCGTCTCCCGCCGCCCGATGTTCCGTCCATCGACGAAGAAGGCGCGGAACAGCGACTCGTGCAGGCGGTCGAAGTCCCCGGCCCCGAGGTCGGCGGCGAAGAGGGCGGCCTGGAGCGGCACGGACGTCCGGGGCACGAAGTCCGGCACGTCCAGCTCGAGCCCCTCCTCCTCCGCCATCCCGGCCACCGAGTCCAGGAGGCGGGACCACTGGTCGGGACCGTAACCCAGCTCCCGGGCCGGGATCCCTTCCTCCGGCAGGCCCGGGTGGACCTCGAAGGGCCGCCAGTGCACCTGCAGGGGACGCTCGTCGGCCAGGCGCCGGAGCCGGTGCGAGGCGACGTAGGAGAAGGGACACGAGTAGTCCCAGTAGACGTACGCCCGGACGGGACCGTCCTCCGTCACGACCCCTCGTCGTCGTCCGCGTCCTCTTCGTCCCCGTCGTCCCCGGCGGCCCCCGCCGCCCGCCACAGGTCCGCGAGCTCGTCCTCCTCCAGGCTCCCCGCGTGCGCGCCGGGCCCCCGGAGCCGCTCGTGCGGCCCCTCCAGCGAGGTGAGGAGGAGTCCGGTGGACCCCTCGGCCGGATCCTCGTCGGCCCACACGGGGCCGATGCTCTGGGCGATCCACAGCCGGCCGTCCGGGGCGCGGAAGCGTCGCTCGGTGTCCGTGAGCGGCGCCCCCTCCTCCAGCCGCTCCCGGAGCTCCCCGTCCGACAGGTCCGCCAGGGCCCGCCCCGGCTCCAGGAGCGCCCTCCGGTCCCGCCGGTCGTCCGGATCCGGCCCCTCGCCCTCCAGGGCCACGAAGTACAGGAGGCCCCGATCCGAGGAGCGGCCGCGCCAGGCGACCACGGCGCGGAAGGTCCCTTCCCCGCTCTCCACGACGCGCGCGCTCCGCTGCTCCATGGACCGGACCGTCATCGTCCCTCCCCGTGTGCTGCCCCGGAGGTCCCCCCGGGGCTCCCCTCGGCGAAGACGCCGCCCTCGGCCTCCGGGCCCTCCGGCATCCTCTCCCGGCGGCTCTCCAGGGCGCGCTCGGCGGCCTCCTCCACCTGGCGGGTCACCTGCTCCTCGATCTCCTCCAGCTCGCTCCGAATCCTCTTCCGCTCCTCCCGGCCTGTCTCCGGGGGATCCACGGGATCCTCCACTCCGCCCCGGGCCAGGAACTCCTCGTACAGCCCGATGGGATCGCGGCGTCCCCAGCGCTCGAAGAGCTCCGCCGGGAACGTCCGGCGCGCCTCCTCCACGTCGTGGGTGGCGTGGCCTCCCATGCGGAAGGTCTCGGCGGCCAGGAAGACGGGTCCCTTCCCCGCCCGGCACCGGTCGGCCGCCAGCCGGGTGGCGGCGTACATGTCCAGGACGTGGTTGCCGTCCGCCTCCAGGAGGTCGGCGCCGTAGGCCCGCCCCCACTCGGAGAAGTCCTCGGGGCCGTGGTGCTGGTCCAGGCGGGTGCCCAGGGCCACCTGATTGTTCTGGATCACGAAGATCACGGGCAGCTCCCGGACCGCGGCGAAGTTGAGGGCCTCGTGCGCCTCGCCGTGCTTCGTGGCGCCGTCGCCCACCCAGGTCAGCGCCACCCGGTCCTCACCGCGGCGCTGGAAGGCCAGGGCGAATCCGTTCATCACCGTCGACAGCGACGAGACCATGCTGATCGGCGTCACGACGCCGTGGTCCATGTCCCCCACGTGCAGGTCGCGCCCCTCCGTGGGGGAATCCAGGGACCCCAGGTAGCCCCGCAGCATGTCGGCCACCGGCATGCCCATCTCGTGGCAGGCCCCGGCGTTCCGGATCATCGGGCCCACGTAGTCGCCCTGGCGGCCGTCCCGATTCAGCGCGTGGACGGCTCCCACGGTGGTGGCCTCCTCGCCGGTGCCGAGCCACGCCTTCGAGATGACCCCGCGGCGCACCCATCGCTGCAGGGTGATGTCGTGCAGCCTGAACCGGAGGAGGCCGCGGTACAGGTCCAGGAGGTCCTGGCGCTCGAGTCCGGCCAGCACCTCGCGTCGCCGCGGGTCGGCGGAGGTCCGCTCCCGGTACTCGTCCACGAGCCCGGGGTCGGGCTCCCAGTCGACGTACTCCGGCGGGTCGAAGGCGGGATAACGCTTCACGTGGAGGGGGCTCGGGTGACGATTCGGTTCGGGCGGCGACGCTTGCGCCGCGGGTTCCCGCCGTTATCCTACACCGGACGTCGGGCGCGGGCCACCGCCCATCCGGCCCGCCGCGACGCCGCCGTACTCGCGCCCCCGGACGGCCGGCTGCCGTCCGCTGCGCCCGCACTCGCCGACTCCCGCCCGTACCCGAACCCGACGACCGAAGGCCAGCGGAACGAGACGTGAGCGACTCGCCCAGCGGCTCCACCACGCGGCACCCCGAGGCCGACCCCGAGGAGCCACCGGGGGACCGCGGGGCGTCGACCCGGTCGCCCCCCGAGCTCAAGGTCTCGCCGAAGGCCATCAGCTGGGGCATCGTCGTGTTCGTGGCCGCCTCCGTCGCCGGCTTCGGCGCCCTCTTCCTCTATACCCAGGACCTCTCGGCGAGCCTGGCGGGATTCCGGCGGTTCGACCTGATGTGGGCCCTCCCCTGCCTGGCCTTCGCCACCTTCGACTGGTTCGGGGGAGGGCTCCGCGTGTGGCTGCTGCTCCAGCCCCTGGACATCGACGTCCCGTACTGGCGGTGCGTGGAGATCAGCGGAACGACGGCCGGGCTCGCGTATCTCACGCCCTCCGGCGCCGGCGGAGGGCCCGCGCACCTGTACGGGCTGGTGCGCCACGGAGCGTCCGTGGGCCGCGCCGCGGCGAGCAACTTCGCCAGCATCATCGTCAACCTGACGTTCCTCGCGGTGGCCGGCCTCGCCGCGTGGTACTTCGGCGCCGGATCGGCCCTGCAGGGCATCCGGGTCCCCGGCGTCGACATCGCCGCCTCCACGCTCTTCAAGTGGGTGGCCACCACCTTCGGGGCCGTGGCCGCCTACGTCATCATCTTCGCCTTCAACCCCCGCCCCGCCCGGGCGGCGATCATCAAGATCTTCGGGCAGGGGCGGCGGGTGCGAACGGTCCTGCGCTGGCTGCACGAGCTCCACGAGAGCATGATCGTCTACGGGAAGGCCGGGAAGGGCTGGCTGACCCTGGCCACCCTGGCCGGGACCTTCCAGTTCGGAGGGCGGTTCCTGCTCGGGTGGTCGGTGATCCGGGGCTTCGGCATCGAGGCGCCCTTCGTGGAGGTCGTCATCCTCCACATCCTCCTGCAGTTCCTCCTCTACTTCATGCCCACGCCGGGAGCCACCGGCATCGGCGAGATCCTGGCCCCGGCCCTCATGGCTCCCTTCCTGCCCGGCAGCCTGGTCGTGGCCTACACCGCGGTGTGGAGGGTCTTCCTCACCTACCTGCCCGTGGTGGCCGGCGGGGGTCTGCTCCTCAAGTGGGTGCGGGACGACCGACGGCGCCTGGCGGAGAGCCTGGCCTCGCCGTGAGAGGCCCGATCGGAACCGCCGTCCCCGGGTATGGGCTCCCCGGCGACGAGGAGCCGCGGGACCCGCGCCGCGACGCCCTGAACGGAGATCCGGAGGTGCAGCGATGAAGGTCGAGGTTCCCGAGTACGAGGTGCAGGAGGAGCTCACCACCCGGCCCGGCGAGTCGGTCCTCCTGGTGGTGGACATGCAGAACGACTTCATGCACCCGGACGGGGCCCTGGCGGCGCCCGACCCGGACCCGACGGTGGACGCCGTCACGGGGCTCATCGAGGGGGCGCGCTCGGCGGAGGTCCCCGTCTGGTACACGCAGGACACCCACCGGGAGGACGACCCGGAGTGGGACATCTGGGGCCGACACGTCGAGGAGGACACCTGGGGCTGGGAGTTCATCGACGGGATCGAGCCCCGGGACGGCGAGCTCGTCTTCCGAAAGGCGCGCTACGACGGCTTCTACGGAACGCAGCTGGACCACGAGCTCCGGACGCAGGGAATCACCCAGCTGGTGATCTGCGGCACGGTGGCCAACATCTGCGTCCACTACACGGCGGCCAGCGCGGCGCTCAGGTGGTACGACGTGGTCCACCCCGTGGAGGCGATCCAGGCCCTGACGGAGTTCGACCGGCACGCGGCGCTCCGCCAGGCGAGCTGGCTGTTCGGAGCGGACCTGGTGCACGCCGACGGCCTGGCGTTCGGGTGAGGAGAGGGCCGGCACCACGGTTGACAGATCGGAGCGGGATCCCTTTATTCCGGCCGTCATGATTCGACGCGGCGAGCTGTACCCGGCTTCCCATCACCCGCATCGCGGCCACCATCACGGTCGGGACGCACACGTGCGGAGGGGAACGCCTTAGCGAGCCGTCGACGGACAGCCGGAAACGCGCAAGGCGTCTGCTCCTCCGGAGCGGGCGCCTTTTTTAGTTGTTCACTGTAGACGACGCATACGGAGCCACACCATGAAGGAGCTGAACGGAGACAGCCTGCGGATCGCCGTGCAGAACAGCGGCCGACTCACGGGCCCCAGCCTCGAGCTGCTGCACGGCATCGGCCTGGACTTCGAGGACCAGGACCGGAAGCTCTTCTCCCGCTGCCGCAACTTCGACCTGGAGCTGCTCTTCATCCGGGACGACGACATCCCCGAGTACGTGCAGGACGGCGTGGCGGACCTGGGGATCGTGGGCCAGAACGTGGTCCGCGAGGAGGAGGCCGAGGTCGAGGAGCTCCAGGAGCTGGGCTTCGGCCAGTGCAGCCTGAAGCTGGCCGTTCCCGAGGGGGCCTCGGCCCGGAGCACGGAGGACCTGGCCGGGAGTCGGATCGCCACCACCCACCCCACGTCCCTGCGGCGCCACCTGGAGGAGCGGGGCGTGGAGGCCGAGGTGATCACGATTCGCGGGGCCGCCGAGGTGACCCCCGTGCTGGACGTCGCCGACGCGGTGTGCGACCTGGTCTCCACGGGCACGACCATGCGGATGCACGACCTGCAGCCCATCGAGACCCTGTGGGACTCCCAGGCGGCGCTCGTGGCCAACCCGGACTCGCTGGAGGTGCCCGATCGGCGGGAGCTCATCGACCGGCTCCGCGTTCGGCTCCGGGGCCTGCTGGACGCGAAGCAGATGAAGTACGTGACGCTGAACGCGCCGCGGTCGGCCCTTTCGGAGATCGAGGAGATCCTGCCCGGGATGAAGAGCCCCACGGTGGTGCCCCTGGCCGAGGAGGACATGGTGGCCCTGCACGCCGCGGTGAAGGAGGAGGTCTTCTGGGACGTCATGGAGCGCATCAAGGAGGCCGGCGGGTCCGAGATCCTGGTGCTCCCCGTGGAGAAGGTGATGCGATGACCCGCGAGCCCCGCGACGACGAGATCGGCTCCGGCCAGGGGGTCACGCCCATCCTGGAGCCGCCCGCTGCGGACGAGTGGGTCCGCTCCGGCGTGGCCGGCGGCCCCGACCGGGAGGTCCGCGACACCGTCCGCGCCATCATCGAGGACGTGCGCCGGGACGGCGACGAAGCCGTGCTCGAGTACACCGAGCGGCTGGACGGCGTGGAGCGTGAGGCGCTGCGGGTCCCGCAGGAGGCCTGCCGGGAGGCGCTGGAGGCCCTGTCCGACGAGCGGCGGGAGGCGCTGGAGCGTGCGCGCCGCAACATCCGACGCGTGCACGAGGCGCAGCGGCGCTCCGAGGAGCCGGTGAGCGTGGAGCCCGGCGTCGAGGCGTGGCGGGAGTTCCGCCCCATCGACCGGGTCGGGATCTACGCCCCCGGCGGGGCCGCCCCCTATCCGTCGAGCCTCCTGATGTCCGCGGTCCCGGCCCGGGTGGCCGGATGCCGGGAGATCGTGGCCTTCTCGCCGCCGGGACCGGACGGCAGTCCCCCGGAGGCCGTGCGGGCCGCGGCGGCCCTGGTGGGCGTGGACGCCCTCTTCGCCGCCGGCGGCGCCCAGGCCGTGGCGGCCATGGCCATCGGGACCGGGGCGGTGCCGCGGGTCGACAAGATCTTCGGGCCCGGCAGCACGTGGGTGAACGCGGCCAAGCTGGAGCTCTTCGCCGAGGTGGACGTGGACCTCCCGGCGGGACCGTCGGAGGTCGTGGTGTGGGGCGACGCCGAGACCCGGCCGGACTGGGCGGCCGCCGAGCTCCTGGCCCAGGCGGAGCACGGCCCCGACTCCCTGTCGGTGGGGGTACTCCCCTCCCGCGAGAAGGCCGGGGACGTCCGTGAGGAGCTGGTGGGCCGCCTGGAGGAGCTACCGCGTCGGAGCGCGGCGGAGGCGAGCCTGGGCTCGTCGGCGCTCCTGGTGGCGCCGGACGAGGCCCGGGCCGTCGCGTGGATCAACGAGATCGCGCCGGAGCACCTGGCCATCCTCCGCCGCGACGGCCGCTCCCGCGCCTCCGAGGTCCGGAGCGCCGGCGGCGTCTTCGTGGGCCCCGCCACCCCGGTGGCCGCCGGCGACTACGCCGCCGGCACCAACCACGTCCTCCCCACCGGGCGTCGGGCGCGCGGCACCGGCGGGCTGTCGCTGGACGACTTCGGCCGCTGGGTCCAGTTCCAGGAGATCACGCCGGAGGGGCTCCGGGCCCTGGGTCCGTCGATCGTGGAGCTGGCCGAGTGGGAGGGCTTTCGGGCCCACGCCGACTCGGTCCGGGTGCGGCTGGACGAGTTCGGGGACGGGCGCACGGGGGAGGCGACGTGAGCGCCGGCGACCCCGCGTCCCTGGTCCGCCCTCACCTGCGCGAGGTGGAGCCGTACACCACGGCCCGCTCCTCGCACACCGGCGGGCTGCTCCTGGACGCCAACGAGAACCGGCTCGGGACCCTGGTCCCGGAGCTCGGCGAGGACCTGAACCAGTACCCGGACCCGCGGACCCCGGAGCTGCGGAGCGCCCTGGCCGACCGACTGAGCGTCTCGGAGGGGGAGCTGTGGATCGGGAACGGCTCGGACGAGGGCATCGACGTCCTGCTCCGGGCCCTGGTGGACCCCGGGGACGCCGTGGCGGTGGTGGAGCCCACGTACGGGGTGTACCGCACCCGTGCACGGACCTACGGCGCCGACGTCCGCCGGGCTCTCCTGGACGAGGATCTCCGGCTGGACGTGGAGGCCGCCGCCGGGGCGGCCGCGGGGGCGAAGGCCCTGTTTCTCTGCTCCCCCAACAACCCCACGGGCACCCGTCTGTCGCGCGAGGGGATCCTGGAGCTGGCCGACCGCGTCGACGCCCTCGTGGTGGCCGACGAGGCCTACGTGGAGTACGCCGGCGGCCCCTCCCTGGCCGGCGAGGTCCGCGCCGACCGGAACCTCGCCGTCCTCCGCACCTTCTCGAAGGCGTGGGGGCTGGCCGGCGCCCGGGTGGGATACCTGGCGGCACCCGCCCCCCTGGTCCCGTACCTGGACCTGGCCGGCCTCCCCTACCCCGTCTCGAAGCTCTCCTCCCGGGCCGCCGTCCGGACCCTGGAGCGCTCCGACGAGATGGAGCGACGGGTGGCGGCGGTGCGCGAGGAGCGCGAGCGGATCGCCGCCAGGCTCCGCGAGATGGGTCTCCGGGTGCTCCCGTCCGAATCGAACTTCCTCCTCTTCTTCGTGGGCGACCCGGGGCGGGTCCAGGGGCGCATGGCGAGCGAGGAGGACGTGGTGATCCGGAACCGGAGCGACCTGCCGCGGCTGGACGGGGCCCTGCGCGTCACCGTGGGCCGCCGCGAGGAGAACGACCGGTTCCTGGAGGCCCTGGAGCGGACGCTGGACCAGCTGCCCGACGCGGCCGGCGGGGCGGGAGGTCGGCCGTGAGCGGCGGCGGAGCCAACTACCACTTCCACGACGACGCCTCCTCCGACGGGCGGGCGCCGCTGGCCGAGCACTGCGACGCGGCGGAGGCCGCCGGCCTGACCACGGTCTGCGTCACCAACCACGTGGAGCGGATGCTCCCCTCCGGCCGGTGGGTGGTGGAGCTGGAGGAGGCCGTGGAGCGCTTCTCCGCCGAGGGCGGAGCCGCGGCCCGGGAGGACGCCGCCCGCCCCGGCCTGGACGTGCGGCTCGGAGCCGAGTTCGAGTACCGTCCGGAGTGGACCGACGACCTGGAACGGCTCGCGGAGCGCGTCCCCTTCGACTTCGTGCTGGGATCGGTCCATGTCGTCGAGGGCCTGAACGTCTCCGGGGGCCCGGAGGTGGAGGAGTACTTCGAGGATCGGAACCTGGAGGAGGCGTACGCCCCCTACTTCGACGCCCTGGAGGAGATGGTGGCCTGGGGCGGCTTCGACGCCGTGGCTCACTTCGACCTGGTGAAGCGCTACGGGCACGAGCACTACGGGGCCTACGACCCGGGGCAGTTCGAGGGGCGCATCCGGTCGGTGCTGGGCGCCATGGCCGACGCGGGGGTCGGGATCGAGGTGAACGCCTCGGGCCTGGCCCAGGCCCCGGCGGCCCCCTACCCCTCGGAGACCGTGCTGGCGTGGGCCCTGGAGGAGGGCGTGCCCTTCCTCACCGCCGGCACCGATTCGCACCGCCCGGACGACCTGGCCACGGGCCTGGAGGAGGCCGTGGCGGTGGCGCGCCGTGCCGGGTGGAGCCGGCTGGCGATCCTGGAGGACCGGAGCGTCGTGGAGGAGAGGCCGCTGGAGACGGACAGCGCGTCGCCGGCCGGCGGAGCCGAAGAGGTGGGAGGAGCGCGATGACGGAAACGGACGGGGGCGAGCCGCGCACGGCAGAGGTCACCCGCGAGACGGCCGAGACGCGGGTCCGCGTGGCCGTTCGGCTCGAGGGCAGCGGAGAGGCCGATGTGGAGACGGGCATCGGCTTCTTCGACCACATGCTGGAGCAGCTGGCCCGACACTCCCTGATGGACCTGGAGGTGGAGGCCGACGGCGACCTGGAGGTGGACGAGCACCACACCGTGGAGGACGTGGGCCTGACGCTGGGCCAGGCCCTCTCCGAGGCGCTCGGGGAGCGGCGCGGGATCCGGCGCTACGGCTTCCTGCTCCCCATGGACGACGCCCTGGCCCGGGTCGCGGTGGACCTGGGCGGCCGCACCCACGTGGAGTTCCGGGGGACGTTCGACCGCGAGCGGGTCGGCGAGCTCCCCACCGAGCTGGTGGAGGAGTTCGTCCGGAGCCTGGCGCGTGGACTGAAGGCCAACGTGCACGTGAGCGTCGAGTACGGCCGGAACGACCACCACAAGATCGAGGCGGTCTTCAAGGCGCTGGCCCGCTCGCTCCGGGACGCCGTGGACCGCGACCCGAGGCTCGGCGACGAGCTGCCCACCACCAAGGGGACGCTGGACTCGTGATCGGCATCGTGGACTACGGGGCCGGCAACCTCCGGAGCGTGGAGTTCGCCCTGGACGAGCTGCGGGTGGACCACCGGCGCGTCTCCGGGCCCGACGGCCTGGCGGACGTAGACCGGGTGATCCTCCCCGGCGTCGGCGCCGCCGAGTCGGCCATGCGGGAGCTCCGCCGCCGGGACCTCGTGCAGGCGCTGCGCGAGACCCGGCGCCCCCTGCTCGGCATCTGCCTCGGCATGCAGCTCCTGGTGGAGTCCTCGGACGAGGGCGGCGAGGAGGTGCGGTGCCTGGGGCTGATCCCGGGCCGCACCCGCCGGATCGACACGGACGCCCCCCTGCCCCACATCGGATGGAACCGGATCGAGCCCGCGGGGGACGGGGAGCCGCTCTTTCGGGGGATCCCCGGCGAGGACGGCGGGGACGACGCGGAGGACGGAGGCTTCCACTGCTACTTCCTCCACGGGCACCGGGTCCGGTGCGACGAGCGGTACGTCCGGGGACGGGCCGAATACGGCGAGCGCTTCCCGGCGGCCATCCGCGACGGGCGCGTGGCCGGCCTCCAGTTCCACCCCGAGAAGTCGGGGCCGGTGGGGCTCCGGATGCTCTCCAACTTCTGTCACCCGAAGGAGACGCCGTGATCGTCTTTCCCGCCATCGACCTCCTCCGCGGCGCCTGCGTGCGCCTCTACCGGGGCGACTACGACCGGGCCACCGAGTACTCGCGGGACCCCGGGGCCGTGGCCGAGCAGTTCGTGCGGGAGGGCGCGGAGGCCCTCCACATGGTGGACCTGGACGGCGCGCGGGAGGGCGGTCCCGAGAACGCGGAACTCGTGCTCGACGTCCGCGAGCGGATCGACGTCCCCATGCAGGTGGGCGGCGGCCTCCGCCGCACCGAGGACGTGGCCCGGTACCTGGAGGCGGGCGTGGACCGGGTCATCATCGGCACGGCCTCGGCGGAGAGTCCGGAATGGCTCGCCTCCGTGCTGGACCGCTTCGGGCCCGAGCGGGTGGCCGCCGGCGTGGACGTGAAGGAGGACGAGGTCATGGTCCGCGGCTGGCTCGAGGGCTCCGGCGCCACGGTGGACGAGGCCCTGGAGGAGCTGCGGGGGCTCGGCGTGGAGACCGTCGTCTACACGGACGTGACCCGGGACGGCACGCTGAGCCGCCCCAACGTGGAGGGCGCCCGCGGAGTGGTGCAGGCCGGGTTCCGCACCCTGGCCGCCGGCGGCATCTCGAGCCCCGAGCACCTGCGGGACCTCCGGAGGGCCGGCGTCTACGGCGCCGTGGTGGGGAGCGCCCTGTACGAGGGAGAGATGACGCTGGCCGACGCCCTGGCGGCGGCCGGAGAGGGCGAGTCCGGCGGCGGGGAGTCCTGAGATGCTGACGAAGCGCATCGTGCCCTGCCTGGACGTGGACGAGGGCCGCGTCGTGAAGGGCGTCCAGTTCGAGGACATCCGGGACGCCGGCGACCCGGTGGAGCTGGGCCGACACTACGCCGTCGAGGGGGCCGACGAGCTGGTCTTCCTGGACATCACGGCCACGAAGGAGGGCCGGAAGACCGCCGCCGACCTGGCGGAGCGGGTGGCCCGGCGCCTCTTCATCCCGTTCACGGTGGGGGGCGGCATCCGGACCGTGGAGCAGATGCGGGAGGTCCTCCACTCCGGCGCCGACAAGGTGGCCATCAACACGGCCGCCGTCCGCCGCCCCACCCTGATCACCGAGGCCGCCGAGCGCTTCGGGTCGCAGGCCGTCGTGGTGGCCATCGACGCCCGCCGCTCCGGCGACGGCTGGTCGGTTCGGGTCCGGGCGGGGACCGAGGAGACGGAGCTGGACGCCGTGGAGTGGGCGGCCCGCGCCGCCGAACTGGGGGCGGGCGAGATCCTGCTCACCTCCATGGACCGGGACGGCACGAAGGACGGCTACGACCTGGAGCTCCTGGAGGCGGTCTGCGGGGCGGTCTCGGTGCCGGTCATCGCCTCCGGCGGGGCCGGCCGGATCGCACACTTCGCCGAGGCCTTCGAGGCCGGCGCCGGCGCGGCGCTGGCCGCCTCCCTCTTCCACTTCGGCCACCTGCGCATCGGCGACCTCAAGGACGACCTGCGGAGCCGGGGGCTGGCCGTCCGGCCCCGGTCCGGGCTTCCCTGGCCCGGGGAATCGGCCCGCGACGAGGAGGA
>CANPVF010000075.1 GCA_947581645.1 Candidatus Caribbeanibacter nitroreducens
CCACCGTCTACTTCTGGAAGGTGCCGGCACACGTGGCCGGCACGTGGGTGGTGACGAGACCCGACGGGAGCGAGGCGCGTATCCGAATCGACCAGAAGTATCAGGAGCTGAGGATGAGCCTTCCGGACGGGAGCACGGACGTGGGCGGCGCCTCCCTCGACGGCGCCACCATCTCCTTCGTGCTCGGCACGTCCACCTACACGGGGACCGTGACCGGTGACGGCATCCAGGGGACCACCGACAACGGGGGAAACTGGTCGGCACGTCGGGTGTCGGGCGGGGCCGAGTCCATCGAGAACTGGCAGCGCTCCTCCGGATACCGGGAGGCGGGCTGACGGGCCGACGCCGGCCCCGCAGCGCCGGGGCAGCCGGGAACGTCCCCTACAGCTCCTCGCGCTCCAGCAGCTTCTCCCGCGCCGGCGGCCGGGCCTCGCGGAAGCGTCGCAGGAGCGCCTCCGGGGTCGAGGCCAGGTGCAGGAGCTCCCGGTCCTCGGCGTCGACGAAGCCCTTCTGCACGGCCCGATCCAGGAAGTCGACGAGCGGGTCGAAATAGCCGCCCACGTTCAGCAGACCGCAGGGCTTGGCGTGGAACCCCAGCTGGGCCCAGGTGAGCATCTCGCAGGTCTCCTCCAGCGTCCCGAGCCCGCCCGGCAGGGAGACGAATCCGTCGGCCAGCTCCGCCATCCGGGCCTTGCGCTCGTGCATGGAGTCCACGACCTCGAGGCGGGAGAGGTCCTCGTTCCGTCCCTCCTTCTGGAGCAGCGCCTCGGGAATCACTCCCACAGCGCTCCCGTCGGCGGCCAGCGCCGCCCCGGCGAGCTCGCCCATGAGCCCCCAGCGTCCGCCGCCGAAGACCACCTCCAGCCCCTCCCGGGCCAGGAGACGTCCCAGCTCCCGGGCGGCCCGCCCGTACCGGTCCTCCGTCCCCGGCCGGGAGCCCGCGAAGAC
Organism: Candidatus Caribbeanibacter nitroreducens; assembly: GCA_947581645.1. Lineage (GTDB taxonomy): Bacteria > Gemmatimonadota > Gemmatimonadetes > Palauibacterales > Palauibacteraceae > Caribbeanibacter > Caribbeanibacter nitroreducens. The sequence continues at coordinate 949 of CANPVF010000075.1, forward strand.
GCAGACCCGGTCCAGCCGCGCCTCGCCCGGGCTCCGCGGGGCGTCCGTCACCAGTTCTCCTCCGCGACGCCGTCCTCGACCCGGTAGAACTCCAGGTTCCGGCCGGTCCGCTCCTTGGTTACGTATACGATCTGTCCGGTGTGCATCGAGAAGTGCTCCACCACGTGGCAGACGGCCTCCAGCACCGTGACCTCCTGCCCCTGGATGGTCCGGACCTCGCCCAGGGCGCCGGGGTCGAGCCCCTCCAGCACGCCGCAGGCCTCGTCGACGGTCTCCCGGAGGTGGTCGAACAGCTCCTCCGGGTCCCCGTCGCCGCGCTCGAACTCCCGGGCGCGGCGCCGGACGTCCTCGGCCCCGCCGATGCCGCTCACGATCCACTGGCGCGTGTTGCCCGCCAGGTGGAGGAGCAGGTTGCCGACGCTGTTGCAGGCCTCGTTCGGCCGCCACCACACGTCGTCCCGGTCCAGGCGGTCCAGGCAGCGGCGGATCTTCGGGACGTACTCCCCGCGCAGGTAGTCGCGGGCGACCTCCAGGAGGGCACCTCCCGTCCGGCCGGCGGACCCGCTCACGCCGCTCACTCCTGCTCGGGCATGGAGCTCGGCCGGCGGACCCGCTTCACCGTGTGCACGCTCCACTCCCCCTCGTCGTCCCGGGAGGCGGCCACGTTCAGCATGTGGTCCTCGATCTCGGGCCCCTCGATGCGCCCGAACAGGACGGTGAACTCCTCCCGGTCCCAGTTCGCGAAGCACTTGGCGAACGCCCACTGGACGTCGTCGTCCGACTCCTCCTCCCGGACGTGGTTCATCACCCGGAAAGCGGCGTCGCACTCCTCGAGGAACTCCTCGCGGTCCTCGATCACCCAGGTCTGGCCGGAGATGCGGTACATGGAAAGCGGTGTCCCCGTTCGTTGCCGTCGAGCTCCGTATCTACGTGTGCGCTCCGCCGTCTCCGCCGCCGTACACCCACAGCGCGAAGGCGGCGACGATGACCACCACGAGCGCGATCACCACGATGGACATGATCACGGTATGTCGACTCTCCCGTCGCTTAATTCCGGCAGTCTCCTCGGATCCGACACGGTCCGCGTCCCCCGGCTCCCGGACGACCGCGGCAGGGCAGAATCTAGCTCCGCCGCCGGACGTCCGCATCCACCGGATCCCCCCGGGCGGTCCAGCCCAGCCGGCGCTCGATGGCCCGACGGTAGGGCGTCCGGATCTGTCGCGGCGCTCGCCGCACGTAGCGCTCCGCCCCGACCCTGGTGGCCCCGCGGAGCCCGGCCAGGTGATCGAGCACCTCCCGGAGCCGGGGAACGCGGCCGTCCTCCCGCCCGAACCGGGGCGGGAGGGCCGTCCACACCACCCCGTCGATGCCCCTCTCCGTCGCCCACCGGGCCACGGCATCGCGGCCCACCGCATCGGCGTCGTCGGGAGCGGGCCAGCACCCGATGGTGCCGGCGGCCGACCGCTCGCGTCGGCGCAGGGCCCGTCGCGCCTCTTCGAGCCCCTCGGCGTCCAGCGGAGCCCAGAGGGTCCGGCTCTGGGGGGTGTCCCGCACCGCGACCAGCGTGACCCGCCCGTCGCCGGACTCCCGGGCGAACTCCACCGGCAGCGGCGGCCCGTCCTCCCGCCAGCGACCCGCCAGGGGGAGGCGGCCGGACCGCCAGATCAGCGATCCCCACCCCACGCACGCGATCGTACCGCTCAAAAGCTCAGCGACACCTCCAGCGACGTGCGGTCGGGCCCGGGCCGGAACTCCTGCTCCACCCGGACCTTCCGTCCCCGGCCGAACCGCAGCTCCGCACCGACCTCTCCCTCCGTCTCGTCCAGGGCGATCTGACGCTCGACGCCGCCGGTGAGGATGAGTGTCTCGTCCGCCGACAGGTCGATGCCGGCCCGTGAGCGGAGGGACAGCAGGACCTCGTCCGGGCTGGAGTAGTCGATCTCGAGCGAGGCGCGGGAGGCGTCGGCCACGTGCAGCGTGAGCCTGCCGTGCCCCTCGATCTCGCCGTCGGCCCCGGACTCCCCGCGGAGCCGTATCTCCACTTTCTCGTGGTCGGACATGGTCGCCTTCCGGTTTCGAGTGTCACGTCACGATCCGTCGGCCCTGTCCCGGAGGTAGTCCCGGACCCGGTGGACCAGGGGGGCCACGAGCCCCCCGACGGTGAGGCCGATGACCGAGAACAGGAGGAGCGGTCCCCAGTTGGAGAGCGCCGGAGCGCCGATGGAGGCATTCATGTAGAAGCCGAGGATCAGGAAGACGATCCACCCCATGACGGCGCCGGCGAGGGTTCGTCGTACCACGCTATCCTCCTTCCGGGGTCGACCCGCCGGAGTCCGAGCTCCTCCGGAGACAGCGGCGAACGCCGCTCGCCAGCCGCTCCGGGCGATCCTCCTGAAGATAGTGGCCCGCGTCCTCCACGCGGTCGACGGAGGCGGCCGCGAACCGATCCCGCCAGCGCTCCAGGTACTCCTCCCCGCCCAGGGCCGGGTCCTTCGTCCCCCAGACGAGCTCGACGGGAAGCGGCTCCAGGACGTCGAGCTCCCGCCAGGTCGCCTCCAGCCAGCCCGCGAACGTCCGGATGGCCCGCGGGAAGACCCAGGTGCCGCGGCGGCTCTCGCGGTCGGGAAACGGCTTCCGGTACGCCTCCAGCACCGCGTCCGTCCTCCGCTCCGGGCGATAGATCCCCGCCGGGACCACGTGGCGGGCGAAGAAGTTGTGCTCCAGCTGGAGCCAGCGCCCCAGCGTCGACCCTCCCATGGCCCGGGAGAAGAGCCCCAGGCGCCAGTCCGGCGCCCAGCACCAGGTGTTGGCCATCACCAGCCCCGCCGTTCGGCCCGGGCGCTCGACGGCGGTCCGCAGCCCGATGGACCCGCCCCAGTCCTGGCCCACGACCACGAGACCGTCGAGCCGCAGCTCGTCCACGAGCTCGCCCACCCAGCGGGCGTGCTCCCCCGGCGTGTAGCCGTAGCCCGGCGGGTGGTCGGAGAAGCCGAAGCCCGGATAGTCCGGCGCGATGCACCGGCACTCGCCCTCGAGGGCACGGATCACCCGGCGGTAGAGAAACGACCAGGTGGGATTGCCGTGGAGCATCAACACGGGACGGCCCCGGCCCACGTCCACGTAGTGCATGGCCGAGTCCCCGCGCTCGAGCCAGCGGGACTCGAACGGATACTCCCGCTCGTCCACCGGGAAGGGGCGACGGCGACTCACGCTCCGCCCGGGCCGCCCGTCACGTCTGCTGCAGGAACGCCCACAGCGCCCCGATTTCGGTCTCCGTCATCCCGGCGTACTGCTCCCACGGCATGAAGGGGGAGATGGGCGTGCTGTCGGGCCGCACCCCCTCCCGAAGGGCCCGGGCGAAGTCGTCCCGGCTCCAGGCCTGCAGGGCCCTCCGGGTGATGTCGGGCGCCGGCGGGATCTCCGGCGGGGCGCCCGGGACGGGGCCGCCGCGGAGGTCCGAACCGTGGCATCCCACGCACCCGGAGATCCGGGCCAGGTACATGCCGTAGGCCGGCCCCGGGGCCGGCTCCGGTGCGGCGGCCGGCTCACGGTCGTGAGGGATCTCCTCGGCCTCCCGAACCGGCAGGCGCCCCAGAGCCAGGAAGAGTCGCCCCAGCGGCCCGACCCGCGTCGCTCCGGGATCCCGGTCCACGGGCTCCAGTCCCTCCAGGTAGGCGATCAG
>CANPVF010000076.1 GCA_947581645.1 Candidatus Caribbeanibacter nitroreducens
CGTGCTTCGGCACCATGGCGTACCACGACACGTACGCCGGGAGCAGCCAGAAGTAGACGATGGGGTGGCCCGTGTACCAGAAGAGCGTCCGGCTGAGCATGGGGTCGGCGCCCTCGATCAGGCCCAGCGACCAGGGGAGCAGGAAGCCCACCACCTCCACGGCGATGCCGATGGAGGCGATGTCCCACATGGCGTACGTACACACGGAGATGAACGCCAGCAGCGGGATCCGCTCATCCGGGTTGTCGGCTTTCCACTCCTTGAGCAGGACGAACAGCTGGATCGAGGTGATCCAGGTGCTGATCACCAGCAGCGCCAGGCCCGCGTAGTAGGTCCAGTGCGCCTTGAGCGGCGGGTAGAAGGTGTACAGGACGCTGGCCCGGCCGGTGAAGATGGCCCACGCCGCCAGCACGGTCCCCGCCGCCAGCGTCCAGAAGGCCCCGTGCAGCAGCCCGGGCTTCAGCTCTCGGTTCAGCCCCCGGGCCGTGGTGAGCATCAGGAAGCCGTTGGCGAACGCGAAGGTCAGGACGATGGCGTTGAAGACCCCGTGGGCCGTCAGGCCCTGGTAGTAGGTCTCCATGCCCGGGAACCACTCGAGGATGCTGATGTCGGCGTAGTTGAGCGCCTGTCCCAGCCCGTTGGTGACCCCGAAGGCCATGGCCGCGAAGCCGATGAAGATGGTCCAGCGCAGGAGCCGCTTCTGGGAGCGCGGCAGCGAGAACCCGCCGGACGCCCCCTGAACGATGGCCGTGCTCATCCTTCCCCCCCGGACGTGACCGTCAGCTCACCGTACATCTGGTGATGGCCGATCCCGCAGTACTCGTGACAGACGAAGTCGTGCTGGCCCGGCTCCCTGAACGTGTAGGTGATCTTCGTGACCTGGCCGGGAATCATCATCACGTTCACCCGCGTGCCCTCGATGTGGAAGCCGTGGAGCACGTCGGCCGATGTGCCGACGAAGGTGACCTCAGAGCCGGCCGGCACCTCGATCTCCGCCGGATTGAAGCGCCACGCCGACGACATCAGCACGACCCGGTACTCGTTCGGGCCCGTCTGGTAGACCCCGGGGCCCGGGTCGCTGAAGGGCTCGGTCTGTCGGACCTCCCGCGGGTTCAGCTGCCCCTCGTCCGAGGGGAGCTCGATGTTCATGGCGAACGCCGCGTAGGCCAGAGCGCCGAGGAAGGCCACGAGCATGACCGCGGAGAGGGCGAGGAACCCCTTCTCGTAGATCTCGGCGATCTCCTCGCGGCGTTGAACGACCGGATCCTCCATCTCGTCGCCGCTCATCGGGTCACCATGATCCAGTACATGGCGCCCCACATGCCGAAGAGAAGCATGAGGTAGACGCCGAGGAAGAAGAGCGTTCCCCGCGCGTCGACGTCGTCGGCGGAGACCTCGTCGTCAGTGTCTGCAGGCTCGTTCGCCATCTCCCACTCCCGTCGTGGATTCTGGACCTGGGCTCACTCGCGGGACACCACATGCTTCCGGAGGGCGGCCACGGCCGCCACCAGCACCACCAGGAGGCCCGCCGCCAGCCACACGATGCGTCCCTCCGGCAGCTCGCCGGAGAGGAGGACGCTGAAGACCTCCCAGACGACCATGGCGGCGATCGCTCCCGGGAGGACGTACAGGGCCAGCTTCCCGGCGACGCCGGCCACCGTCGGTTCGTCGCCGGCGTCAGCGGGCTCCGTGTCGTGACGGGCTTCGCTCATCGTCGTCGCCTTCCTTCGCCGTTGTCGGCCGCTCTCTCCGCCCCGGGATCCGGTCACATCGCCGGCCTCCGGGGCGCCCCTCTCCGTACCGGCGAACAGTATTCGCTCTTCTCGGATGACGCCACGTGGTCAATCGCCCGAGTAGAGGCTGGCGCCTCCTCCTGTCCCCCGTCAAGTGGCTTGAAGAGGTTCACTCCTCCCGGACGCTGACCTCCGTCCGGACCTGGCCGAAGTTCGCCCGCTCCGCGTCCGACGCCAGGATCACGAGCTCGTAGCCCCCGTCCGCGGGCGGGGTGATCGTGCCCTCGAAGATGTTGGTCTCTCCGGCGAAGCTCATCTCCGACTCCCGGACCACGCGGCCGTCCCGCACCAGGCGCGCGGTGACGTCGATGCGGTCGGCGTCCCACAGTCCGCCGGGCTCGATGGGACAGCCACACAGCATGGTCACGCTGGCCCGGACGGGCATCGACTGGCCCGCGACGGGCGTCGCGTCGTCCGACGGCCGCTGCATCTCCACGGTGAAGCCGTACAGCTCCAGCACCACCCCCTCGCCCGTGACGTCCCGTCCGGGCACCAGGAGCATCGTCCGCGACGCCCGCTGCGTGGCGTGCGGGGTTCCGAGCGGTCCCTCGGCCACGATCTCCACGCGTGTGGGCGAGTCCAGCGAGAGCACGGCCTCGTACGCCGCGGCGTCCTCCGTGCCGTAGACGGTCCCGGCCCGGGGATGGGGCTTCCGCATGATCCTCTCCGTGCTCCCGGTGCCTCCCTCCTGGAGTCCCCGGGCCAGGACCTCGCCGGTCTCGGCGTTCCGGATCGTGATCCGGACGCCGCCGACGCCGCTCCCGATCACCTTGGCGTCGTGGGCCACGGCCCGGACCACCACGGTGGTCTCGTCGCCCGGCCCGGCCTCCTGGGCGACCGCTGTCTCGACCCCGGGCGCGAATGCGACGCCGCTGGCTGCACCGTCGAGCGGACCGGCCGCGGGGATCGCCCCCAGTGCCAGGAGCGCGGCTCCGAGCGCCGCCCCTCGGGTGACGGATCCAAACCTCGTGTTCCTCATGTCTGTGTCTCCTCGCTGGGTTCGGAATCGCTGACGCCGTGGCGCGGGCGCCCGTCGTCCGCGCCGTCGGGCTCGGCCAGGACCGGCTCCCGCTCCAGACGAACGCCGAAGCGGCCGGCCACGGCCTCCCGGATGTCGTCGGCCAGCTCCAGGAGCGCGCGCGTGCTACCGTCCCGATTCACCAGGGCCAGGGCGTGCTTCGTCGACAGGCCCACGCCCCCGTGGCGGTGCCCCTTCTCGAAGCCGGCCTTCTCGACGAGCCACGCCGCCGGGACCTTCCGCCCCCCGTCGGCCGGGTAGGAGGGAATCGCCTCCCGGCCTCCGGCCGAGTCCCAGCGCCGCTCCAGCTCCCGGTACTCCTCCTCGCTCAGGACGGGGTTGAGGAAGAAGGATCCCGCCGAGCGCGAATCCGGATCCTCCTCCCGGACGACCATGGACTTCGACTCCCGCAGGTCCAGCACGGCCTCCCGCACGCGACGCACGGCCTCCGCCGGGGAAAGGTCGCCGATCCCGCCGCGTCGCTCCACCTCCCCCTCGAGCTGATCGTAGCGGAGGTCGGGCCGACTCCCGCTCTCCAGCCGGAGCCGTATGCCGAGAATCAGGAACCGCCCGCGGTCCTCCCCCTTGAAGCGGCTCCACCGGTAGCCGAACCCGCACTCGGCCGCGGGGATCCGCTCACGCTCCAGCGTCTCCCGGTCCAGGCACTCCACGTGCACCAGGGTCTCCGAGAGCTCCTGTCCGTAGGCGCCCACGTTCTGGATCGGAGCGGCGCCGACGGTGCCCGGAATGCCCGACAGGCACTCGATTCCCGTGAGGCCGCGATCGACGCTCCCGCGGACCAGATCGTCCCAGCTCTCGCCGGCGCCGGCGTCCACCACGACCTTCCCGCCGGCGTCCCGGAAGCGGAGCCCCGGGACCGCCACGTGCACGACCAGCCCCGGAAACCCCTCGTCCGGGAAGATCGTGTTGCTTCCGCCTCCCAGCACCTGCACGCGCTGGCGGTTGGCGCGGGCCCACCGGAGCGCCTCGACCGCCTCGTCGGCGGAGGAGACCGACCAGAAGTACCGGGCCTTCCCGCCCAGTCGGAGCGTCGTCCGCGGGGCCAGCGGCACACCGGTCCGGGGCGTCGCGTCGCTCATCGGCGTACGCGCGGTCGGCCCGTCGGGTCCGGCGCCCGCCTCACCGTGCCGGGGCGGACGGGAGCCGGGCCCGAGCCGTGGCCGTCACGACGAGCCGCTCGTGCTGAATCCGCTGGTGCCGTCCGACGAGACGTTGAAGTAGATCCACATGCCCGCCGTGGCGTGACCGGGGATGTAGCAGACCATGGCGTACTCGCCGGCCTGGTCTGCCGTGAAGGTGATCGTCTCGCTGGAGCCCGGAGCCGTCGCCCGGCTCATGCTCGTCGGGTTCGACGTCAGGGCCCCCTCGAACACGGGCTCCGGGGCCTTGAAGGTCGCCGGCCACCGGTCCATCCGCTCGTCGATGCCCAGGCTGTGGGCCACCGCCGGGTCCTCGTTGCTGAACTCGATGGTGACCTCGTAGCCCTGCGGGACCGTGATCGTGGCGTTGCCGTTGGCGTAGCCATTGAAGTTCCAGTTGCTGTTGGCCGAGGTCTTCGCGGCGATGACCTCCATCTGCACGGTCTGGTCGGAGTCGTTGACCTGCATCCAGTCCGGAAGCCCCTCCTGTGAGGCGCCACCGGCCGCCTGGCCGGCCTGCTCACCGCCGCCGGCCTGCTGCCCTCCGGCGGCCTGCTGGCCGGCCTCCTGCTGCTGAGCGGTCTCCTGCTGCGCCCCGCCGGTCTCGCCTCCGCCGTCCCCGCCGCCGCAGGCCAGCAGGAACGCGGACGCCAGG
>CANPVF010000077.1 GCA_947581645.1 Candidatus Caribbeanibacter nitroreducens
CAAGGGGAAGAAGCTGCACGACAAGCGCGACGACCTGAAGCGGCGGGCCCAGGAGCGGGACGCGGAGCGCGCGGTGGAGAGGGCGAAGAATGAGTACCGCTGACCGAGGGACGAAGGACGCCGGCCGACACGCGGCGACCCGGCTCCGCCCCGGCGCGGTCGCCCGGACGGCGGCCCTGGCGTGCCTGGCCGCGGCCCTCCCCGTCCTCGTCGTCTCCCCGGGCCCGGCGGCCCCGGCGGCCCCGGCCGACGCGGAGACGGCCTCCGCCGCCCGATCCGGCGCCGGCGCCCCCGCCGACACGGCCCTCACGGTGACCCGCGACCGCGGCTACCCGGCGGTGGCGGCGGAGGAGCTGGGCGCCACCTCCCTGGGGGCGCTGCGCCGCGAGGACCAGCGGATCCTGGGCCAGGGCCCCGGCGGACAGACGCTGGAGATGAGGCCCGGGTCGCCCTTCCTCCGCCACGGCGGCCGGGTCTACCAGCTGTCGAACGCGCCGTACCTGGAGGACGGGCGGGCCTGGGTGCCGGCGGAGCTGGTGACCCGGTGGCTGCCGGAGACCACGGGCAGCGACGAGTGGGAGGTGGACGGCCGGCGCCTGACGCGGGCCTACCCCTTCGAGGACGAGCCCTTCCGGGTGATCATCGACCCCGGCCACGGCGGCCGCGACCCCGGCGCCATCGGCCCCCGCGGGCGGCGGGAGAAGCACGTGACGCTGGCCGTGGCCAGGGAGATCAGGAGGGCGCTGGAGGACGAGCCGCGGGTGGAGGCCGTCCTCACCCGGAACCGGGACACGCTCATCGCCCTGCAGGACCGCTCCGAGATCGCCATCCGGGAGGGCGGCGACCTCTTCCTCTCGCTCCACGCCAACGCCGCCCGGGCCCGGAGCGCCCGGGGCTTTGAGACCTACTTCCTGTCGCCGGCGCGGACCGAGGAGGCGCGGCAGGTGGCGATGCGGGAGAACGCCTCGGTCAAGTACGAGCGGGGGGAGGAGTCGCCGGACCTGAACGACCTGCAGTTCATCCTCGCCGACCTGGACCAGGACATCAACGTGCGGGAGTCGAGCCGGCTCGCCGGCTACACGCAGAACCAGCTGCGGCCGGTGCACAGCGGCCCGGACCGGGGCGTGAAGCAGGCCGGCTTCCTGGTCCTGGTGGGGGCCAGCGGCAGCATGCCGGCGGTGCTGGTGGAGATGGGCTTCCTCACGAACCCGAACGAGTCCCGGTGGCTCACCGGCGACCGGGGCCAGGACGAGATCGGCGCCGCCATCGCCGACGCCGTGGTCCGCTACTTCGAGCAGTACCGGCAGCGCCTGGCCGGCAACCACAGCGGCGAGTGACGGCGACGACGGCCACCGGCGGAGGCTCCGCGGAGCCGATCCCGCTGCGGGAGAATCGGGCGACGCCCCGCCGCCACTGGGCCCCCGTGGTCCGGAACCGCGAGGTGGCGGAGGCCACCTGGTGGCTCGAGGTGGACGCCCCGGAGATCGCCGCCGCCAGCCGCCCCGGCCAGTTCCTGATGATCGGCTTCGGGGTGGAGAACACGGGCGCCCCCTTCATCCCCCGGCCCTTCAGCGTGGGGTGGCGGTCGCCGGAGGGCGTGATCGGGCTCCTGGTCCGGGCCTTCGGCGCCGGCACCCGGCGGCTCGGCGCCCTGGACCCCGGCGACGACGTCCTCCTGCTGGGCCCGCTGGGGAGCGCCTTCCGGCCCGAGCCCGGCCGCCCCTCCCTCTGCGTGGCCGGCGGCGTGGGGCTCGCCCCCTTCCTCTTCCTGGCGCCCGAGTTCCGGGACCGGGGGCACGAGGTGCGGCTGCTGTACGGCGAGCGCACCGGCGCCCGGGTCTTCGACCCCGACCTCATCCGGGAGCTCACCCGCGGCGACGTGGAGATCTGGACCGAGGACGGGGAGGCCGGGAGCCGGGGGCTGGTGGTGGAGGGGATCGACCTCTCCGACGACCCGATCCTCATGGGATGCGGGCCCACGCCCATGCTCCAGGCCCTGGCCCGCACCGCGTTCGAGGAGGAGATCCCGCTGCAGGTCTCCGTGGAGGAGCACATGGGCTGCGGCATCGGCACCTGCCAGGGCTGCGTCGTGCCCGCGGCCGGGGGAGGATGGATGAAGGCGTGCACCCGGGGACCGGTCTTCGAGGCCAGGGAGCTCCAGTGGGAGCTGTGAGCCAGCGGCTGTTCGGCGTGGAGTGGCAGGGGCCCGTGCTCCTGGCCTCCGGCACCTGCGGGTACGGCGAGGAGTACTCCGACCTCATCCCCCTGGACGACCTCGGCGGCCTGGTCACCAAGGCCGTGAGCGTGGAGCCCCGGGAGGGGAACCCGCCGCACCGGATCAGCGAGACGCCCGGCGGGATGCTCAACTCCATCGGCCTGGAGAACGTGGGGCTCGAGGCCTTCGTCCGTGAGAAGCTCCCGTGGCTGGAGGAGAACCTGGACCGGGCCCGGGTGCTGGTGAACGTGGTCGGGAACTCCGTGGACGAGTACGCCGCCGTGGTGGCGGGCCTCGACGACGAGGACGGCTTCCTGGGCTACGAGATCAACGTCTCCTGCCCGAACGTGGAGGGCGGGACCATGTTCGGCACCGACCGGGAGGCGCTGGGCCGGCTCGTGGAGCGCCTCCGCGGGGAGACCGACCGCCCCATCGTCGTGAAGCTCACCCCCAACGTGCCCGACATCGGCGCCTACGCCCGCGTCTGCGAGGAGGCCGGCGCCGACGGCCTGAGCACCATCAACACCTTCCCGGGCATGCTCATCGACGTCGACAAGCGGCGGCCGGTGATCGGGAACGTGAACGGCGGCGTCAGCGGGCCCGCCATCCTCCCCATGGGCGTCTACCTCACCTGGCAGGCCGCCACCGCCACCGACCTCCCGATCATCGGCATCGGCGGCATCCGCTCGGCCGAGGACGCCCTCCAGTACGTGCTGGCCGGCGCCAGCCTGGTGCAGATCGGCACCGCCCTCTTCGTGGATCCCGAGTCGGCGGTGGGCGTCACCGAGGGAATCGAGAAGTATATAGAGGAGAGGGACGTGGGGGACCTGTCGGAGCTGGTGGGGACCGTCGACGTGGAGCGGCCGGCCAGGGTCGGGCTCGGCTATGAGTGACGGCGGCGGGGCGTCGCCGCGGGAGGCCGGCGGTCCGGCCGAGGTCGTGGTGGCCCTGGACTACCCGGGGCCCGGCCCGGCGCGGGAGATGGCCGATCGGCTCCCGGCGGGGACCTGGTGCAAGGTCGGGCTCGAGCTCTTCGCCGCCGCCGGCCCCGGCTTCGTGGAGGAGCTGGCCGCCGACGGACACCCGGTCTTCCTGGACCTCAAGCTGCACGACATCCCGAACACCGTGGAGGGCGCCGTCCGGTCGGCCGTCCGCACCGGCGCCCGCATGCTCACCGTCCACGCCTCCGGCGGCCGCGAGATGACGGCCGCCGCGGCCGGGGCGGCCCGGGAGGCGGCTCCC
>CANPVF010000078.1 GCA_947581645.1 Candidatus Caribbeanibacter nitroreducens
GTGGCGGTGGTCGGCACGGTGGTGGGCGCGGTGTTCTCGGCGCTGGCCCTCGCCGTGAAGGTGGCGCTGGTGCTGGCCGTGCCGATCCTGATCCTCGTGGCGCTGGCGTCCTTCGCCGCGTACGCCTGACCCCGACGTGGTCGCTCCGGGGGCCGACCGCGGCGCCCGGGCCGTTCCGCTGGTGAGGCGGGTCGGGGGTGCCTAGCTTCCGCGGCGTTCGCTGCGTCCTCCGGCGCCGTCGGCCGCCCGGGCCGGTGTCCGCCACCCTCCGGCTCGCGAGTCACCGTGATGCCCCGTCGACTCCACCTCGCCCTGGTGCCCCTCGTCGCCGTCGCCGCCCTCTCGCTGCTCCCGGCCTGCGGCGGCCCCGACCACGACCTGATCATCCGGAACGGCACGATCTACGACGGCAGCGGCGGCGAGCCCTACGCCGGTTCGTTGGCCGTGGATGGCGACAGCATCGTCGCCGTCGCGGACTCCCTTCCCGACGTCCGGGGCAGGCGGGAGGTGGACGCCTCGGGCATGGCCGTGGCGCCCGGATTCATCAACATGCTCAGCTGGGGCTCCGACGAGCTGATGCACGACGGCCGGGGGCTCTCGGACCTCCGGCAGGGGGTCACGCTGGAGGTCTTCGGCGAGGGGGCGTCGCTCGGCCCTCTCACCGATTCGATGCGGGCACGCCGGGAGCGGAACCAGAACGACATCCGGTACGAGATCACCTGGAGCACACTGTCCGGGGGGCTGGAGGTCCTGGCCGAGCGGGGTGTGTCGCCGAACGTGGCCTCCTTCGTCGGTGCCACGACGGTGCGCGAACACGTGCTCGGCCACGCGTGCCGTCCCCCCACCGACGCCGAGCTGGATCGGATGCAGGAGCTGGTGCGCCGGGCCATGGAGGGCGGGGCGCTGGGGGTCGGCTCCTCGCTCATCTACGAGCCGGCCTTCTGCGCCACCACCGGTGAGCTCACGGCCCTGGCCGCGGCGGCCGGCGAGTACGGCGGGATGTACGTCTCGCACATCCGGAGCGAGGGGAATCGGGTCCTGGAGTCCATCGGCGAGCTCATCCGGATCTCCCGTGAGGCCGACGTCCGGGCGGAGGTCTACCACCTGAAGGCCTCCGGAGAGCGGAACTACGCCAAACTGGACACGGCCATACGCATGATCGAGCGGGCGCGCGCCGACGGTCCGCCGATCACGGCGAACATCTACACCTACGTGGCCAGCTCCACGGGGCTGGACGCCTCCATGCCGCCGTGGGTGCAGGAGGGCGGGGAGGAGGCGTGGCTCGAGCGGCTCCGGGATCCGGGCGTGAGGAAGAAGGTGGCGGCCGAGATGAACGACGCCGACGCCGAGTGGGACAACACCTACGCCGCGGCAGGCACCCCGGACGACATCCTGCTGGCCTCGTTCGACGTGGACTCACTGGACCGGTACGCGGGGCGGACGCTGGCCGAGGTCGCCGAGGTGCGGGGGACGGCGCCGGAGCAGACGGCCATGGATCTCGTCCTCCAGAACGGGGGTGACGTCCAGGCCATCTACTTCACGATGTCCGAGGAGAACCTGAAGAAGAAGATCCGCCAGCCCTGGGTGAGCTGGTGCTCCGACGCCAGCGCGCTGGCCCCGGAGGGAGTGTTCCTGGACTCCCACCCGCACCCGAGGGCGTACGGGAGCTTCGCCCGGCTCCTGGGCCGCTACGTCCGGGAGGAGGGCGTGATCCCGCTGGCGGAAGCGGTCCGCCGCCTCACGTCCCTGCCCGCGGAAAACCTCAGGCTGGAGAGGCGGGGACGGCTCGCCGCCGGGAACTACGCGGACATCGTCGTCTTCGACCCGGACAGGGTCCGGGACCATGCGACCTTCGAGGAGCCCCACCAGCTGGCCACCGGGGTGGAGCACGTCATCGTGAACGGCGTACGGGTGATCCGTGACGGCTCGCACACGGGCGCCACGCCGGGTCGGGTCGTGCGCGGGCCGGGGTGGACCGGCGAGAGCCGCGGCGGAGGCTGACGACCTCTCCCGGGAGACGCGTCGCGGGCGGACTCCCCCGATCGGGGGACAAATAGAAAAGCGCCCGGCGGAAGGCCGGACGCTTTTCCACTCGCGGTGAGGCCGCGTCCGCCGGGCGGCCGGAGGCCGGCCCGGATCGGACGGGGCGGTGGGCGTTACATCATGCCGCCCATTCCGCCCATGCCTCCCATGCCTCCGCCGGCGGGCATGCCGCCACCGCCGCCGGGGCCTCCGGGACCGCCGCCACCCGGACCGCCCTCGTCGTCCTCGGTCGGGATGTCGACCACCAGAGCCTCGGTGGTCAGCATGAGACCGGCGATGGATCCGGCGTTCTGCAGCGCCGTCCGCGTGACCTTGGTCGGGTCGATGACGCCGCCCTCGACGAGGTCCTGATACTCCTCGCTCAGGGCGTTGAACCCGAAGTTCAGGTCACCGTTCTCGCGGATCTTCTCCACCACGATGGAGCCCTCGGCGCCGGCGTTCTTGGCGATCTGCCGTGCCGGCTCCTCCAGGGCGCGGTGGACGATCTCCACGCCGATGTTCTCGTCCTCGCTGCCGGCGTCGAAGCCGTTCAGCGCCTCCTGTGCGCGGAGCAGCGCCACGCCGCCTCCGGGCAGGATGCCCTCGGCGACCGCGGCGCGGGTGGCGTGCAGCGCGTCCTCGACCAGCGCCTTCTTGGCGTCCATCTCGGTCTCGGTGGCCGCGCCGACCCGGATGACCGCGACGCCGCCGGCCAGCTTGGCCAGCCGCTCCTCCAGCTTCTCGCGGTCGTAGTCGGAGCTCGCCTGCTCCATCTCGGCGCGAATCTCAGCGATGCGGCCCTGGATGTCCTCGTCGGAGCCCTTGCCGTCGACGATGGTGGTGTTGTTCTCGTCCACCTCGACGCGGCCGGCGCCACCGAGGTCCTGCAGGGTGGTGCTCTCGAGCTGCAGGCCCAGCTCCTCGCTGATCAGCTGACCGTCGGTCAGCGTCGCGATGTCGCGGAGCATCTGCTGGCGGCGGTCGCCGAAGCCCGGCGCCTTCACGGCGCAGACGTCCAGCGTGCCCCGCACCTTGTTCACGACGAGCGTGGCCAGGGCCTCGTCATCCACGTCCTCGGCGATGATGAGGAGCGGCTGGCCCTGGTTCTGGACCTTCTCCAGCACCGGGAGAAGGTCGTTCATGTTGGAGATCTTGTCGTCGTGGATGAGGATCAGCGGGTCCTCGAGCTGGACCTTCATCTCCTCGGAGTCCGTCACGAAGTAGGGGGAGAGATACCCCTTGTCGAACTGCATGCCCTCGACCGTCTCCAGCTCGGTCTCGAGGCCCGTTCCCTCTTCGACGGTGATGACCCCGTCCTTGCCGACCTTCTCCATGGCGTCGGCGATGAGGTTCCCGATCTCGGGGTCGTTGTTGGCGGAGATCGTCCCGACCTGGGCGATCTCCTCCTTGCCCGTCGTCAGGGTGCTCATCTGACGGAGCTCCTCGACGACCTGCTTCACGGCGGCGTCGATGCCCCGCTTCAGCCCCATCGGGTTGACCCCGGCGGTGACGCTCTTCAGGCCCTCGCGGAAGATGGCCTGCGCCAGCACGGTGGCCGTCGTGGTCCCGTCGCCGGCCTCGTCGGAGGTGTTCGTGGCGACCTCCTTGACCATCTCGACGCCGAGGTTCTGCATCGGCTCGTCGATGTCGATCTCCTTGGCGACGGTGACGCCGTCCTTGGTGATCGTCGGGCTCCCGAAGTCCTTGTCGAGGACGACGTTCCGTCCCCGCGGCCCGAGCGTCACCTTGACGGCGCTGGCCAGCTTG
>CANPVF010000079.1 GCA_947581645.1 Candidatus Caribbeanibacter nitroreducens
GTCGACGATGTCCCGCCCCCGGTCCGATCGCTCCGCGACCCGGAAGTAGCCGGAGGAGGTGAGCGACTCCACCAGCTCGCGCGAGGCCCGGGTCCGATCGTGGTCGACCACGATGGTGGAGGTCTCCCAGAGGTCCGTGGAAACCGCGTAGCCGAACACCACGAGCTGGATCAGCGGGCTGATGAAGATCACCCGGGCCAGCCGGGGATCACGGAAGATCTGACGGAACTCCTTCACCAGCAGCCCGGCCATCCGGAGGAGGGAGTCCGCGGCCCCCTCCCGGATCCCGGGGCGGGCGTCCTGCCCCCGCCCGCCGTCCCGTCCGTCGGATTCCGCGCCGGAGCGACTCATCGGATCGTCTTCCGGAAGGCGCGGGTCGAGGCGAAGAGCCCGATCGCGGCGAACGCGATCATCAGGAGCCCCTGTACGCGGAGCACCTCGACCCCGACCCCCTTGAGGAAGATGCCCCGGGTAACCACCAGGAAGTAGCGGGCCGGGATCAGGTAGGTCACCGCCTCCAGCGCCGCCGGCATGACCTCGATGGCGTACATGAAGCCGGAGAGGAGGAAGGCCGGCAGGAAGGTGAGGATCATCGCCAGCTGGGTGGCCAGCAGCTGAGATTTGGCCACCGCGGAGATGAACACGCCCAGCGTCGCCGCGCCGATGATGAACGCCAGGGACAGGATCATCAGGAGCCCGGCGCTCCCCCGGAAGGGCACGCCGAACAGCCAGACGCCGATCACGCTCACCAGGACGACGTCGATGATCCCGATGACCACGTAGGGGAGGAGCTTGCCGAGCACCACCTCCGCCCGCCCCACGGGCGTGGAGGCCAGCTGCTCCATGGTCCCCCGCTCCCACTCCCGGGCGATGGTCAGCGAGGTGAGCATGGCGGCGATGATCATCATGATCACCGCCACCAGCCCCGGGACGATCATGTTCTTGCTCTCGAGCTCCTCGTTGTACCACACCCGGGTATCGGACCGGATGGGGGGACCGACCGTCCCCCCCGCGAACCGTACGCTGCGGGAGTAGTCCTGGACGATGGCCCGGGCGTAGCCGAGCGTGATCGTCGCCGTGTTGGCGTCGGTCCCGTCCACCAGGGCCTGGACCTCGGCCGTCCGGTCGGCGTCCAGATCCTCCGAGAAGTCCGGCGGCACCACCAGGACGATCCGGGCCGCCCCGCGGTCCAGGAGCTCCTCGGGCCCCCGGGCGTAATCCTCCGGGACCTGGACGAACTCGAAGTACCCCGAGGCGTGGAAGGCGTCGAGCAGCTGGCGGCTCCGGGCCGAGCGGTCCTGGTCCAGCACCGCGGTCTGGATGTTCTCCACGTCCCAGCTGATGGCGTAGCCGAACAGCACCACCAGGGTGACCGGGAGCAGGAACGCGAGGATGAGGCTGCGCGTGTCCCGCCGGAGCTGGAGGATCTCCTTCCGGGCGATCGCCCACAGTCGGCCGGGGTCGATCATCGGCGGGCCTCCCTCACTCCGCCGGCGCGCCGCCGGCCGCCCGTACCCGACCCACGAACACGTCCTCCAGGGAGGGGACGATCCGGGCGACGCTCTCCAGCTCGACGCCCACCTCCTCGAGTCGACGGGCCACCGACCTCCTGGCGTCCCCGAGGTCCGCGCCCTCCTCCAGCGTCAGGTGCAGGCGGCGGCCGAACATCGCCGCCTCGACGACGCCCGGCGCCCCCTCCAGCGCCTCGACGCCCCGAACGGGGTCGTCCACGCGGATCTCGAGCAGGGGCTCGCTCATGTCCTCCCGGAGCCGGACCGGCTCGTCCAGCGCGATCAGCTCGCCGCGGTTCATGAGCGCCAGCCGGTCGCAGTATTCCGCCTCCTGCATGTAGTGGGTGGTGACGAAGACCGTGGTCCCCTCCTCCGCCAGCCCGTGGATCAGGTCCCAGAAGGCGCGGCGGGACGAGGGGTCGACGCCGGAGGTGGGCTCGTCCAGGAATAGGATCGGCGGCTCGTGTAGCACCGCGCACCCCAGGGCCAGACGCTGCTTCCAGCCCAGCGGGAGCTCTCCCGTGATCCGGTCCCGCCGGTCCGTGAGCCCCGCCATCTCCAGGGCCCACTCCTTCCGCTCCTCCCGGCGTCCGCGCCGGAGCCCGTACAGGCGGCCGAAGAAGTCGATGTTCTCCTCCACCGTGAGGTCGGCGTAGAGGGAGAAGAGCTGGGACATGTAGCCGATGTTCCGGCGGATGGCCTGCCGCTCACGGGCGACGTCGTATCCGGTCACCCGTCCCTCGCCCTCGGAGGGCCGCAGCAGGCCGGTGAGCATCTTGATCGTCGTGGTCTTCCCGGCGCCGTTCGGGCCGAGGAATCCGAAGATCTCCCCGTCCCGGACCTCGAAGGAGACGTGGTCCACGGCCGTGAAGTCGCCGAACCGCCGGGTGAGCCCCTTCGCCCACACCGCCACCTCGTCCCCGGCGGACTGGCCGCTCCCGGCCCGATCCGCCCCGGCGGGCCGTTCCTGCGGGCCGCGATCAGCCATCGGTGACCTCCGGGTCCACGGTCCCGGCAGCCGCGCCGTCCCCCTCGACCCGATCCATGAACACGTCCTCCATGGAGGGCTCGATGGGCTCCACGTCGACGTCGGCGAGGCCGGCCTCCTCGAGCCCGCGCTCGAGCTCGCTCCGTCGCGCCCCCGCGTCATCGACGGTGGCGTGCACCCGGTCACCGAAGACCGCCGCGCGGACGACGGAGGGGAGACGCTCGAGCCGGTCCCGGGCCTGGCGCAGCGGGGTGGCCCGAACCGAGAGCAGCCGTCCCTCCAGCTCCCTCGCCAGGCGATCCGGCGTGTCCAGCGCCAGGAGCCGCCCCGCGTCGAGCAGCGCCACCCGGTCGAAGCGCTCGGCCTCGTCCATGTAGGCGGTGCTCACGACCGCCGTCACGCCCCGGCCCACCATCTCGTGCACGATCATCCACAGGTCCCGGCGGGAGATCGGGTCCACGCCGAACGTGGGCTCGTCCAGCAGCAGGAGCTCCGGTTCGTGGATCAGGGCGCAGGAGAGCCCGAGCTTCTGCTTCATGCCCCCGGAGAGGTCGCCGGCCAGCCGGTCCTCGAAGGGACCCAGCCCCGAGAACTCGTACAGCCGCTCCCGCCGCTCGCTTCGCTCGGGCCCCTCGACCCGGAACAGGTCGGCGTAGAAGTCCAGGTTCTCGCGCACCGTGAGGTCGGTGTACAGCCCGAAGCGCTGGGGCATGTAGGCGATCTCGCTCTTCGGGCCCTCGGGGTCCTCGCTGATCCGGCTGCCAAGGACGACGGCGTCTCCGCCCGTGGGCGGCAGCACCCCGGCCAGCACCCGGAGGGTGGTGGTCTTCCCCGCCCCGTCGGGGCCCACCAGCCCGAACAGCTCGCCGGGACGGACCTCGAAGTCGAGGCCGTCGACGGCCACCAGCCCCTCGAAGCGACGGGTGAGAGACCGGGCCCGGACCGCCGGTCCGTCGGAGCTCACTGCTCGCCTCCGGAGCCGACGCGGATCTCCACGTCGGCGGGCATCCCGGGCTTGAGCACCCTGTCCGGGTCCCCGGTGATACGCACCTTGACCGCGTAGACCAGCTTCACGCGCTCCTCCCGGGTCTGGACGTTCGTCGGGGTGAACTCGGCCTCCGAGGCGATGAAGGTGACGCGTCCCGGGTAGGACCGGTTCTCGTAGGTATCGGAGGTGATCGTGGCCTCCTGACCCGGGCTCACGGCGCCGATCCGGTCCTCGCGCACGTAGATCCGGACCCAGCGGTCCGTCGGGTCCATGAGCGTGAAGACGGCCGCACCCGGCGGCGTGCTCTCCCCGGGCTCCCGATGCCGGACCGTGATCAGGCCCCCGAACGGGGCCGTGATGAGGGTGTTCTCCAGCGTCGCCTCCACCGACCGGAGAGAGGCCCGCGCGCCGCGGAGCCGGGCCCGCTGCCCCTCGATCCTCTCCTGCCGGGGGCCGTCCTCCAGCAGGCTCAGCTCCTCGCGGGCCTGCTCCAGCTCGGCCGTGGCCACCTCGAGCCTGGTTTCCGCCTTGTCCAGCGCTTCCCGGCTGGCCGCCCCGCCCTCGAAGAGGGTCCGCGTGCGCTCGACGTCCCGGCGGGCGTCCTCCCGCTGCTGCTCGGCGGCACGCACCGCGGCCCGCGCCCGCTGGATCTCCTGGGGCCGGGCTCCGGTCTCCAGCTCGCGGAGGGCGGCACTGGCGGCAGCGATCTCCGCCTCCGAGGCCTCCCGCCGGGCCAGGAGCTCCCTCCGGTCCAGCACCGCCAGGGTGTCGCCGGCGCCCACGGAGTCCCCCTCCTCGACCCGGATCTCGCGGATACGGCCCGCCGCCTGGAAGCCGAGGTGGGCCTCCGTGGCCTCCACGGTTCCCGAGGCCGTCAGCACGTCCGCCCTCTCCCCGTCCCCGGAGAGCAGGTACCAGGCGGCTCCCGCCGCCAGGGCCACCGCCACGACCGCCAGCGCGATCCTCGCTCGCTTCGAGCTCATCGTCCGTCCCCTCCGGTTCGCATGTTCTCCTCGACCCACGCGGCGTCGAGCTCGCCGGTGATCCGGGCCAGCTGAATCCGGGCCCGGACCAGGGCGTGCTCGGCCTCGGCCCGGCTGGCCCGCGCGCTCATGAGCCGCGCCTCGGCGTCCAGGTAGTCCGGCTGGACGGCGCGCCCGGTCTCCAGCCGCAGCTTCTCGATGCGGGCCACCTCCTCGGCCTGACGGACCGCGTCACGGAGCGCGCCGAGCCGGGAGCGGGCCGCCTCGAGCGCGGAGAGCGCCTCGTCGACGGCGTCCGCGATCCGGAGCCGGGTCGCCTCGGCCGCGGCCGCGGCCCGGCGACTCTCGGCCTCGGCGCGGGCGATCTCGCCGCTCACCCGCCCGCCGGTGAAGAGCGGCAGCGAGACGTTCAGCCCGACGCCCCACTCGGCGAGGAAGTTTCCGTCGGCGCTCCCCCGGTCCATCCAGTTCGCGCCGAGCTCGAGATTCGGCAGGCGGGCCGACCGGGCGGCGTCGGCCGCCGCCTCGGCGGCACCCAGCTCGCGCCGCGCGCGCTCGAGGACCGGACTGCCGCGCTCGGCGCGGGCGACCCACTCGGAGCGTCCCGCCGTGAGGGAATCGGCCGCGGAGATCGCCTCCACGCCCCGGCGCTCCACTTCCCCCGGGGAGGCGCCCATCATCCGGGCCAGCCGACGGCGGGCCACCTCCAGGTCGGACGCCACCTGCGTCCGCTCCGCGCGGGCGCTCGACAGCTCGGCCTCGGCACGGATCACCTGCACCCGGGGCGCCTTCCCCACCTCGTGCTGCTCGCGGGCCCGCCCCAGCTCGGCCTCCAGCGCCGCCACCCGCCGATCGTGCGCCCCGAGCACGCCCCGACGCGTGAGGACCGCCAGGTAGGCGGTCGAGACCTCGGAGGCCACCTCGGCGGACGTCGCCCGGGTCCCGGCCCGACTGGCGTCGGCCGCCGCCCGGGCGCTCCGGATGCGTCCCGAACGCCCGTCGCCGAACAGCGTGTAGTCCAGCCGCGCGCCGCCCTGGAGGAGCGTCTCGTCGAAGGGGGGCGTCTCGCCGGGCGTGAAGCCGTGGATCGGGTGGACCACCATGGGCCTCTGGTACTGCGTGGCCGAACCCACCAGGCTCAGGTCCGGCCACCACTCCGACTGCGCCCCCCCGAGCCGGGCCCGGGCCGCCTCCGTGCCGGCCTCCGACGCCCGAATCGACGGATGGGTCTCCGAGGCGCGGCGCATCGCCTCGTTCAGAGTGATCGGTCCGCCCGCCCCGGTCGGCCCCGCCGCTCCCTGCCCTGCTGCCGTCCCGGGCAGGACGAGCAGCGTGGCGGCCGCGGCCAGGACGGGAAGCAGCCGGTACGGGAGCAGCGCGCGAGAGCCGCTCATGGCTCCACCTCCTCCGGGCCCGCCGCCCCCTCACCGGCAGCCAGGCAGTGACGCAGCACCCCCAGCATCGGGGACGCCACGTCCATCAGCTCGCCCTCGTGCCCGGAGATCGTCCACCGGAGGGCTGCGGCCATCCCGGCCGCGTGGGCCAGATCCGCCACCGCTCCGGGATCCACGTCGCCGGCCCGCCCCGACTCGGTGAGCGCCTCCTCCGCCAGCTCCCGCAGGCGACGTCGGAAGAGGCTCCTGGTGCGTCCTACTTCCTCCTTCATCTCGGGCTGGATGCGCGACGCCTGTCCCAGGAGGATGACCAGCGGGCCTCCCTGCGTCCGCTCCAGGTAGGCCAGGACGTGCCGGATCAGCCCCTCGGCCCGCGACCAGGCGCCTCCCTCTCCCTCGTACTCCTCGATCCGGGACCGGAGCTCACCGGCCTGATGCCGGAGGGCCGCCGTCAGGATCTCGTCCTTGTCCTCGAAGTGCTTGAAGATCGTCGCCTCCGAGACCCCGACCCGGTCCGCCAGCGCCGACGTGGTCCAGGCGTGCATGCCCTGCTCCGCCAGGATCGCCAGGGTGGCCGCGATGATCTCGCCCCGACGCTCCTCGCCGGGCTTGTAGGTCCGGACCCGATCCGTGCCGCTCACTGCCCGCCCTCCTGCATGGCCGGCGTCACGACGCGGTAGCCGGAATGGCACGCGACGCACTTGTTCGTCAGGGAGCCGAGCTCCGACAGGACGCTGTCCCGGCTGATGCCCGACTCGATCTTCACCGCCAGCGAGTCGAAGTGGTGGTGGGTGGCCGACCCGAGCGACACGAACTCCTTCGGGAGCCGCTTCGCGATGGCCGGATCCGTGTCCACGGCGATCACCGTACCGCCGGACCGGGCCTCGCGGGCCATCGCCCGCCGGTCTCCTCGGGCCGTGGCCGCGATCACCCCGTTCAGCGCCTCCAGCATGAGTCGCATCTCCTTCAGCACCGCCTCGCGCCCCTTCGCCGGGAGGACCAGCGTGCGGCGGGCCTGCTGCTGGCCCCGATCCGTCTCCGGGAGTCCGACGTCCGCGGCCGCCTCGGCCGTTCGGGCCCGCCTCTCCGGTCCGTCCCGCGACGCGCCCCGGTCGACGGCGGCGATGAGCGTGCCAGCGGCCACCAGGACGATCCCTGTCGCCAGCGCGAGCCGTCTGTCGAGATTCTTCATGGATCCTCTCCCCTCCGGTTCATCTCTTCGCGCGATGGTACGATCGACCGCGAGACCACACGGGTCGGGCCCTGTGACGACTCGCGACCCGTCCTGCCTCCCGATCTCCTGTCTCTCACAGATGGTAAATAAGTATTTACTTACATCTCTCGCGTCAAGCCGGGCCCGGGTCCCGTCGGAGGTGGGCTTGCGCTGAGCCGGGACCGGCGTCCCCTTCCGGCCCATGACCCCGCCCTGCCGCCACTCCTCGCGGGCGTGAACGCGCCCTGTCTCCTCGCCGCCGCGGTCGTCGCGCTGACGGCGCCCGGCGGCGATGCCGGAAGAGCGGCCTCCACCACGGCGCCGCCTGCGGCGCCCGACGCGGCCGCCGCCGACACCTCGGACCGGGAGCTGCGGATCGGTCTGGCCCTGAGCGGAGGCGCCGCCCGCGGACTGGCCCACGCCGGGGTCCTGCGCGCCCTGGAGGAAGCCGGGGTCCGGGTGGACGCGGTGGCGGGCACGAGCATCGGGGCCGTCGTCGGCGGGCTCTACGCCGCCGGACACCGCGCCGCCGGGCTGGACAGCATCGCCCGATCCGTGGACTGGAACCGACTGTTCGGCGAGGACCGGCGTCCCGTGGCGGCCCTCTCCGGGCTCCCGGCACCGGCGGAGCGGCACCAGCTGGCGCTGCCCCTCCGGCAGTGGAAGCCGAGGCTCCCCTCCGGGCTCATCAGCGGTCAGCGGGTGACGCAGCTCGTGGCGCGGCTCACCTGGCGGGTGCACGACCGCGACTCGTTCCGCGATCTCCCGGTCCCGTTCACGGCCCTGGCCACGGACGTGGAGACCGGCGAACCGGTGCCCATCGCCTCCGGCTCCCTCCCGCTGGCGGTGCGGGCGAGCATGGCCATCCCGAGCATCTTCACGCCGGTGGAGCTCCGGGGGAGAACCCTGATCGACGGCGGCGTGAGCCGGAACCTCCCCGCGGCGGAGGTGCGCTCCATGGGCGTGGATCGCGTGATCTGCTCGGACGTGACCGAGCCGCCGCAGCCGGCCGACAGCCTGCACAGCTTCCTGGACGTCCTCCGCCAGACCATGTCCTACCGGACCGTGGAGGACGTCCGCCGCCAGCGGCCTCACTGCGACGTCCTGATCCGGCCGCAGGTCCGGGACATGAGCGGGTTCGACTTCGGGGCCGTGGAGGAGTGGATCCGGCGCGGACGCCGTGCGGCGCGCCAGCATCGGGGTGCCCTCCGCCGTCTGGCCGGCCGACAGACCGGGGCGTCCCCCTCTCCACGGCCCCCGATGCCCGCGGACTCGGTCGTGCTGACCGGTATCTCGGTCCCGGACCTCTCCGCGGGACGCGCCGCGTACCTGGTCCGGCTCCTGGGCCTGCCCACCTCCCGGCCGACCACCGTGGACCGGGTGGACCGCGCCGTGGAACGGCTCCATTCCGTGGGCCTGCTGGCCCGGGTGAGCTACGTCCTGGCCGCCCCGGCCGATACGGCCACCTCCGGCCGCGGCGGACCGCCCCGGCGCCGGCTCGAGATCCAGACCGAGGAGCGGGGACGCGACGAGCTCCGCGTCGGGGTTCGGGTCACTTCCCACGAGAACGCCGCCGTGCTGCTGTCGAGCCAGCTCCATCACACCACGGGCTTCGGCTCCGTCACCGGAGCGGACGTGCGCCTCGGCGACCAGCTCATGTTCGAGCTCCGGCACCGGATGCGGCCCTACGGCTCGGCGGGGCTGCTGCTCGGAGCCCGGACGGGCTACCGCCGTACCCCGGTCGAGCTGGCTCCCCCGGACGGCGCCGGCCCCTGGCTCGAGTCCGCCACCGAGACGCTCGAGGGCGACCTCTTCGCGGGGCTGATGCTCGGATCCCGCGGCGTGATCGGCGGAGAGGCCGGCGTGGAGTGGTACGAGGAGGACCCGGAGGCGGGCTCTCCCCGGCCGCCGGCAGGGGGATGGCTGGCCCGCGGCGGGGGCGTGGCGCGCTGGGACAGCCGCGACCGGACGGTCTTCCCCCGCTCCGGCGCCCGGCTCGAGGTGCGCGCCGACCGCCTGCAGCCGGTCTCCGGCACCGGCCCTTCCTTCTCCCAGCTGTACGGGGACGCCACGGCCCGAATCCCCGTGAGTCGCCGGTGGACCGTCTGGGCCGAGGCCACCGTGGGAGCCACCGGCGGCGACCGTCCCCCGCTGCACCGCCAGTTCTTCCTCGGCGGCACGCTGGAGAGCTTCGTCGACCCCCGCCGGCGGATCACCTTCCCGGGGCTCCGCGTGCGGGAGCTCCGCGGGACGCACCTCCAGAAGGCCGGGCTCGGCCTCCAGGTGGAGGTGGCGGAGGACGTCTTCCTGCAGGGAGCCTGGGCCGGCGGAGAGGCCCGGGACGGCTGGCGCTGGCGGCCGTCGGAGTGGGAACACGGCGCCCGGCTCACCGCCGGCGCCCGCACCCCGTTCGGCGTTCTGCGGGTGAGCGTGGCCGAGGCCACGCCGGAGGGAGGGCCACGCCTGGCCCTGGACCTCGGCGGGCGGTTCTGACCCGCTCCGGGGCCGGTCCGCCGTCAGTCCAGCCGGTAGACCTCGTCGCCCTCCCGGACCCGCTGGTCCACCTTCACGGCGATCTCCTCGCCGGCCACCGCCGTCTCCACGGACTCGTGCTCGAGCTCCATGGAGTCGATCTCCTGCTCGAAGTCCGTGGTGTGCCCCCGGAAGGCGACCCGGTCGCCCACCTCCAGCTCCCCGGTGAGCTCGATGGCCCCGACCTGGGGCTTGTCGAAGTAGTGCGTGACGCTTCCGATCTTCTCTTCCGCCATGGCAGCTCCTCTCGCTGGTCCCGAGTCGGACGGGAGCGGCAAGCTACTCCGCGCCGTCGCGCCGGGGCAACCGCCAGCCGACGCCCCGCGACATCGGGGGCCGGATCGCTTCGCCGTATCCGCGGGTACGTGGGAGTATGACTCGAGCCGCGGATACTCTTCCCGACCGCCTGCAGGCCATCGTGGACGAGGCCGAGGAGCCCCTGGACGCGGGGATCCTGGCCCGGGCGTGGGGATACGCCCGTCGGGCGCACGAGGGACAGAGCCGGGCCTCCGGCGACGCCTACGTGGAGCACCCGCTGGCGGTGGCCTCCATCCTGGCCGACTTCTACGCCGACACGGCCAGCCTCGCGGCGGCGCTCCTGCACGACACCGTGGAGGACACCGATACCGACCTGGAGGAGATCGCCTCCGAGTTCGGGACCGAGGTGGCGATCCTGGTGGACGGACTCACCAAGATCCGCCACTTCGAGCTCCCGTCCGGGGCCGACCGCCAGATCGAAACCTACCGCAAGCTGATCCTCTCGACGGCCGAGGACGCCCGGGTCCTGCTGATCAAGCTGGCCGACCGCCTGCACAACATGCGCACGCTGGACGCGCTGGATGAGGACCGGCGGCGGCGGATCGCGCGGGAGACCCGGGGATTCTACGCCCCCATGGCGCACCGCCTGGGCATGCACCGGGTGAAGGCCGAGCTGGAGGACCTGGCCTTCCGTCACCTGGAGCCCGGGGAGTGGGAGCGGGTCGCGCGGAAGGTGGCGGAGACCCGGGACGCCCGGGAGTCGCGCATCGCCGAGTTCGTGGATCCGCTGCGGGAGGCGCTGGAGGAGGCCGGCGTCGACGCCGAGATCAGCGGCCGGGCCAAGCACCTGTGGTCCATCTACCGGAAGATGCAGCGGCGCGAGGTGCCCTTCGAGGAGATCTTCGAC
Source organism: Candidatus Caribbeanibacter nitroreducens (assembly GCA_947581645.1). Classification (GTDB taxonomy): domain Bacteria; phylum Gemmatimonadota; class Gemmatimonadetes; order Palauibacterales; family Palauibacteraceae; genus Caribbeanibacter; species Caribbeanibacter nitroreducens. The sequence continues at coordinate 10,775 of CANPVF010000079.1, forward strand.
GCCCTGGCGGTGCGCGTGATCGTGGACTCGGTCCACGACTGCTATCACGCGCTGGGGCTCGTTCACTCCCAGTGGTCCCCCATCACCGAGCAGTTCGACGACTACATCGCCCGTCCCAAGTCCAACCTGTACCGGAGCCTGCACACCGTGGTCTTCGGACCCGGCGAGCGGCGGTACGAGGTGCAGATCCGCACCCGTGAGATGCACGAGACCGCCGAGTACGGGATCGCCGCGCACTGGCGGTACAAGGAGGGACGGCGCGGCGCCAGCGAGGTGGACGAGAAGCTGACGTGGTTCCGGCGCGTGCTGGAGTGGCAGCAGGGGACGAAGGACCCGGAGGAGTTCCTCGAGTTCCTGAAGGTCGACCTCTTCGAAGAGGAGATCTTCGTCTTCACGCCGCAGGGCGACGTGCAGGAGCTCCGGGAGGGAGCCACGGCCCTGGACTTCGCTTTCGCCATCCACACCGAGGTGGGCCTGCGGGCCCGCGGGGCGAAGATCGACGGTCAGATGCGCCCGCTGGACCACGAGCTGGAGAGCGGCGACACGGTGGAGATCCTCACCGACTCCGGACAGTCGCCGAGCCGGGACTGGCTGGAGTTCGTCGCCACCAGCAAAGCGCGGCACGACATCCGCAAGTGGCTGCGGGAGCAGGAGCAGGACCACGCCCTGGAGGTGGGACGCGGGGTGCTGGAGGAGATGGCCGACGAGCGGGGAGCCTCCGTGCCCGCCGACGACCGCCTGGCCGAGGTGGCCGAGGAGCTGGGGGCCGGCCACGACGCTTCCTCCCTGGTGGCCGCGCTGGGACGCAGCGACGTCTCGCGGAGGCGGGTGTCCCGACGGCTGTTCGGCGAGCCCGAAGAGGAGGAGCCTGCGGGAGGCGAGGGCGCCTCCTCGCCGCCGGAGGCCGGGGGAAACGGCGGCCCGGAGCGGGGGCAGGACGCGGTGCTGGAGGGGGTCGGCGACCTGATGGTCAGCTACGCCGGCTGCTGTCAGCCCGTGCCCGGCGACGAGATCGTGGGCTACGTGACCCGGGGCCAGGGCGTGACCGTGCACCGGCGCTCGTGCTCCAACTACCGGGCCCTGGACGACCGCGAGGAGCGGAAGGTCTCCGTCCGGTGGCCCTCCGTGGAGGGGAGCCGCCATCCCGCCAGGGTCCGCTTCGAAGGTCCGGACCGCCAGGGCCTCCTGGCCGACGTGGCCCGCTCCGTGAGCCAGTCCGGCACGAACATCCGCTCCGCCGACGTGGAGACGGACGGCGGGTGGGCCCGGGGCGAGCTGGTCGTGGACGTGGAGAGCCGACGACACCTGGACGAGCTGGTCTCCCGCGTCCGGGGGGTGGGCGGAGTCCGGCAGGCGCGCCGGGTCGGCGACGTGCGCTGAGCGCGTCGCCCGGCAGCTCCGCTCCGGCCCGCCGGCTGAAGAGCGCCTCCGGATGGGCTATCTTTCCGGGAGCCGGGCGACGAGGGGGGGCGCCGCCCGCCCGATCGTGGCCGGACGTCCGGCCCTGCCCTCACCTCTCACTCATCGGACGAAGGCGACGCCATGGACGAGATCTTCATCACCCTCCCGGACGGCACCCGGGCCCGGGCCCGCCTGCAGCCCGGCGGCTGGATCGAGGTGCCGGCCAGCGAGGAGGACGTGCCGGTGGGCGAGGAGATCTACTTCGAGGGCCGGCCGCACGAGATCGAGCGCGTGCGGGACGCCCGATCCCGGGTCCGGAAGCGGCTGCGGGTGGATCCGCCCATCGACCTGGAGGACGAGAACCGCATGGACGAGCACGGGCGGCTCCGATGAAGCTCGCGCGAGCCGACGAGGTTCCGGGCCAGGAGGTCGAGGCCGGCGAGGGGACCGTGAAGCAGGTCCTGATCGGTCCCGGCGACGCCCCGAACTTCGCCCTCCGCCGGTTCACCATGGAGCCCGGCGGCGGCATGCCGCGGCACACGAATCGGGTGGAGCACGAGCAGTACGTGCTCCGGGGACGGGCCACGGTGACCATCGGCGACGACGAGGTCACCGTGGAGGCCGGGGACGTGGTGTACATCCCCGCCGGCGTGCCCCACTCCTACCGGGCCGAGGGCGACGAGCCCTTCCAGTTCCTGTGCACCGTTCCGAACGAGCCCGACCGCATCGAGCTTCTCGACGAGGATTGAACGGCGAACCACCATCCATGTCTGACGCCACCGATCTCACGGAGCGACTCGCCGAGCAGAAGCGTCGCCTCGACGAGCTGCGGGGGTATCTTTGACTGGGGTGACCGGCGAGAGGAGCTGAGGCAGCTCCGCCAGCGGACGGCGCGCCCCGACTTCTGGGACGAACCCGATCGGGCCCGCCGCGTGCAGAAGCGGATCGACGAGCTGGAGGACTGGTCGGAGTCGTTCTCCGCCGTCGAGGAGCGCCTGGGCGAGGTCGAGGAGTTCCTGGCCCTGGTGGGCGAGGGGGGCGACGACCTGTCCGGCGAGCTGGTGGAGCGTCTCGATGACGCCACCCGCCGGCTGGACGAGATCGAGCGCCGCCGGATGCTGCAGGGCGAGCACGCCCGCGAGGACGCCTACCTGCGGATCAAGCCGGGGGCCGGCGGCACCGACGCCATGGACTGGGCCTCGGAGCTGGCCGACCTCTACCGGACCTGGGCGGAGGACCGGGGATTCGACGTCGAGGTCCTGGACGTCCGCCCGGGCCAGGAGGCGGGCATACAGAGGGCCGCCTTCGAGATCCAGGGTCCCTGGGCCTACGGATATCTGCGGGCCGAGCACGGCGTGCACCGGCTGATCCGCATCTCCCCCTTCGACGGCGACGACCGGCGCCACACCTCCTTCGCGGCCGTCTTCGTGGCCCCGGCCGTGGACGAGTCCATCGAGATCGACATCGACGAGTCCGACGTGGAGTTCGGCAGCTACCGGGCCTCGGGTCCCGGCGGCCAGCACGTGAACCGCACGGAGTCGGCCGTCCGGCTCCGGCACGAGCCCACCGGGGTCACCGTCAGCTGTCAGCAGGAGCGCAGCCAGCACCAGAACCGGCGCAAGGCGTGGCAGATGCTCCGGGCCGAGCTGTACCAGCGCGCCCGGGAGGAGCAGGAGCGGGAGCGCGAGAAGCTCGAGCAGAGTGCCGGGGAAATCGAGTTCGGCCAGCAGATCCGGTCCTACTTCTTCGACCCGCAGGAGCGCGTGAAGGACCACCGCACCGGCCTGACCCGACACGACCCTCACCGCGTCCTGGACGGCGACGTCGACGAGTTCATCGAGTCCTACCTCCGTCAGGAGCACCTGGGGGACGGAGAGTGACCGCGGTGGACGGCTGCTGACCCGGATGCGCACCTACGTCTTCTACCACGACGGATGCCTGGACGGCTTCGGAGCGGCGTGGGCCGCCCGGAAGGAGCTCGGCGACGGGATCCGCTGCGTCCCCCATCACCCGAGTCAGCCGTTCCCGGACGACCTGCGGCCGGGGAGCCGCGTGTTCATCCTGGACCTGGGCGTTCCTCGCGAGCGGCTGATGGAGCTGGTCGAGCGGCACAGCGAGGTGCGCGTGGTGGACCACCACGCCACCTGGGAGTCCGAGATGGCGGACCTCCCCTTCGTCACCTTCGACCGCGGTCACTCGGCCGCGGTGCTCGCGTGGCGCGTCTTCCACCCGGGTCGTTCCGTGCCGCTCCTCCTGCAGCACGTGGAGGACAGCGACCTGGGTCGCTTCGAGTTGGAGGGGACCCGGGCCGTCACCGCGGCGCTCTCGAGCTATCCCATGGAGTTCGACCTGTGGGACCGGCTCGAGGTCGCCGAGCTCCGGAAGGAGGGCGAGGCGATCCAGCGCTACCGTGAGAAGCAGGCCGCCCGGACCGCCGGCAACGCCCGCCTCGCCGAGATCGCGGGGCACCGGGTGCCGGTGGTGAACGCCACGTCCGACGTCTCGCTCGTCTGCGACCGGCTCCTGGAGGAGTATCCGGACGCCCCCTTCGCCGCGGCGTACCGGGAGACGGCGTCCGGCCACCGCCGCTGGTCCCTGCGCAGCCGCGGCGAGGTGGACGTGGCCCGGGTCGCCGAGGAGAGGGGCGGCGGGGGGCACCCGGCAGCATCCGGCTTCCTGGAGCGGCTGCCGCCCGGAAGCGCCCCGGGCACGGCCCCGGACGACGCTGACGGGCTGGAGGAATCCTGATGAGCCTCGACGCGGCCGTCACCCTCTCGGTCCTGGCCCTCACCCTGGTGGCGGCGGCCCGGGAGTGGGCGAGCCTCGACCTGGTGGTGCTGGTGGCGCTCTTCACCCTGGTAGTGACGAGGGCGGCGGAGCTGGAGACCGTGCTGGAGGGCTTCTCGAACCCGGCCGTGCTCACCATCGGGAGCCTGCTGGTCGTGGCCGCCGGCCTCCGGGCCACCGGCGTGCTCCAGGACCTGGCCCCGAAGGTGCTCGGGGCCGGCGGCACGCTCCGGTCCGTGCTCTTCAGGCTCACCACGACCACGGCGGCGGGGTCGGCCTTCCTGTCCAACACCGCCCTCGTGGCCATGGGCATACCCACCCTCCTGGGATGGAGCCGCCGGAGGGGGGTGCCCGCCTCGAAGCTCCTGATCCCGCTCTCCTACGCCTCCGTCCTCGGCGGCATGTGCACCCTGATCGGAACGTCCACGAACGTGGTGATGGACGGGCTCCTGGAGGCCGGCGGCATGACCGGCATCGGGTTCTTCGAGCTGGCACAGATCGGTGTGCCGCTCATCGTCCTGGCCGTCATCTACCTGGTCTTCGTCGCCCCGAAGATCCTGCCCGGCCGCTCGTCGGCGGAGCTCCCGGAGCGGAAGCCGCGCCGCTACGTCACCGAGATGAAGGTGCCCCCGGGCTCGTCCCTGGCGGGCCAGACGGTGGAGGAGTCGGGCCTCAAGGAGATATCGGGACTCTTCCTGGTCCGCCTGGAGCGGGAGGAGGTGGCCGTATTCGCCCCCGTGGAGCCGGACACCGAGCTGGCCGCCGGCGACCGCCTGGCCTTCGCCGGGGTCCGGCAGCAGATCGTGGAGCTGCGGCGCCGGCGCGACCTGCGGACGGCCCGCTACTCGCCGCCCGGTACGGGATCGGCTCCCCAGAAGCTGCACGAGGCCGTGGTCTCGCCCGGGTCGCCGCTGGTGGGCTCCACGGTGGCCGAGGCCGACTTCCGCCCCCGGTACAACGCCGCCGTGGTGGCGATCCACCGGCACGGCGAGGAGCTGGACGAGCCCCTGGACGAGGTGGTGCTGAAGGCCGGCGACACGCTGCTCCTGGAGTCGGCCCCCGGCTTCTCCCGCGCCTTCCGCGACGCGCAGGACTTCTACCTGGTGACCCCGGTGGAGGGCTCCGAGACCCTGAGGCGGGAGAAGAAGGGGACGGCGCTCGGCATCCTGGGAGGCGTGATCGTGGCCGCCGCCACCGGCCTGATCGACCTTCCCATGGCGGCGCTCGGCGGCGGCGTCGCCATGCTGGCCACGGGGTGCCTGGGCCCCGGCGAGGCCCGCCGCTCGGTGGACTGGTCGGTGCTGGTCCTGGTGGGAGGCGCCATCGGCCTGGCCGCCGCGCTCCGTTCCAGCGGCGCCGCGGCGTTCCTGGGACAGGGGCTCGAGGCCGCCGGGGACGCCTTCGGGCCCATGGGAATCCTGGTGGCGGTCTTCCTGGGCACGGCCCTCCTCACCGAGATGATCGTGAACCAGGCAGCGGCCGCTCTGGCCTTCCCCGTGGTCGTGGCCGCGGCCGCCGCCCAGGGCCTGGACCCGCGCCCCCTGGTCATCGCCGCCACGGTGGCCGCGTCCTTCTCCTTCTCGACACCGCTCAGCTACCAGACGAACCTCATGGTCTACGGCCCCGGCGGATATCGCTTCACCGACTTCGTCCGGGCCGGCCTCCCCATGCAGCTGGTCCTGGGGACGGCGGCGATCCTCCTGATCTGGTTCTTCTATCCGCTGGGGATGGCCTGAGCGGGAACCCCGCCGCGGCTCAGTCGCCCTCCGTGGTGAGCACGCGGGACACGGCCCTCC
>CANPVF010000080.1 GCA_947581645.1 Candidatus Caribbeanibacter nitroreducens
GAACCCGCCTGGCCCGGGACACCGACCTGGCCATCGGCTCCCTCTCCGGCGGGTTCCGGGTGGGCGGGCCCTCGCCGGTCCTGGTGCTCACCGACCACGAGATCTTCCAGCGCTCCCGCCGCATCCGGCGCACGAACCGGCGCCAGGGCACCTCCACGCTCGAGTCGGTGGCCAGCCTGGAGCCCGGCGACTACGTGGTGCACATGGACCACGGCATCGGGCTCTTCCGCGGCCTCGAGCGCGTGGACGTGGGCGAGGAGGCCATCGAGACGCTCAAGATCGAGTACGCCGACGGCGACGTCCTCCGGGTCCCCCACTACCGGCTGGACCTGGTGGAGCGCTACACCCGGGTCGACGACGAGGACGACCAGCCCCGGGTGCACAAGCTCGGCGGCAAGCGGTGGAAGAACCTCAAGAAGCGCACCCAGGAGTCGATCCAGGAGCGGGCGGCCGAGCTGCTGGAGCTCTACGCCCAGCGGCAGATGGCCGACGGGCACGACTTCAGCTCCGACACCCGGTGGCAGAAGGAGATGGAGGCCGCCTTCCTGTACGACGAGACGCCGGACCAGCTGGAGGCGTGGCGGGACGTGAAGGCCGACATGGAGGAGCCCCGTCCCATGGACCGCCTGCTGTGCGGCGACGTGGGGTACGGGAAGACGGAGGTGGCCATGCGCGCCGCCTTCAAGGCCGTCCAGGACGGCAAGCAGGTGGCCGTGCTCGCCCCCACCACGGTGCTGGTGGAGCAGCACTTCCAGACCTTCTCCGAGCGCCTGGCCGACTTCCCGGTGCTCATCGACCACCTCTCCCGCTTCCTCACGCCCTCCCAGCAGGACGAGGTGGTGGAGGGCATCGAGGAGGGGACCGTGGACATCGCCGTGGGCACGCACCGCCTGCTCTCCGACGACGTGACGTTCGACGACCTGGGCCTCCTGATCGTGGACGAGGAGCAGCGCTTCGGCGTCCGGCAGAAGGAGGCCCTGAAGCAGGCCAAGCGCTCGGTGGACGTGCTCACGCTCACCGCCACGCCGATCCCCCGCACCCTGCAGTTCGCCCTCTCCGGCATGCGGGACCTCTCGCTCATCGAGACGCCCCCGCGGGACCGGCTGCCCATCATCACCCACACGCTCAAGTGGAGCGACCAGATCCTGCAGGACGCCATGCGGCGGGAGCTGGACCGGGGCGGCCAGGTCTTCTTCGTCCACGACCGGGTGGACAGCATCGACGCCCTGGCCGAGCGGGTCCGGGGGCTGGTGCCCGACGCCACCGTGGCCGTGGGCCACGGCCAGATGCGGGAGCGGGAGCTGGAGCGGGTGATGAAGGGGCTCATGGAGGGCGAGATCGACGTGCTGGTGTGCACGACCATCATCGAGAACGGCCTGGACGTGCCCAACGCCAACACGATGATCGTCCACCGCGCCGACCGCTTCGGCCTGGCCCAGCTCTACCAGCTCCGGGGCCGCGTGGGGCGCTCCCACCGCCGGGCGTACTGCTACCTGCTGGTGCCGCCCAACGTGGCGCCGGAGGCCGAGGACCGGCTCAAGGTGCTGGAGCACCACACGGAGCTCGGGAGCGGGTACGAGGTGGCGAAGAAGGACCTGCAGCTCCGGGGCGCCGGCAACCTGCTCGGCACCGAGCAGTCCGGCTTCGCGCAGGCCGTGGGCTTCGACACCTACCAGCGCCTGCTGGAGAAGACCGTGAAGAAGCTGAAGGGCGAGGCGGGCGACGGGGAGTCGACCTCCCGGGACGTCCGGGTCTCGGTGGAGGGCGACGCCTTCCTGCCCGACGACTACATCCTGGACTCCGAGGTCAAGCTCCACCTCTACCGGCGGATCTCCCGGGTCGAGGAGGCGCCGGAGGTGGACGACCTGCGGGACGAGCTGCGCGACCGCTTCGGCCCGCTCCCCGGCCCGGCGCGGCGGCTGCTGGAGAAGGTGCGCCTGGAGCGGCTCGGCGGCCGGCTGGACCTGGACTACATCCGGGTCTCCGAGGACCGGGCGCGGCTCAACTTCCGGGAGGACGCCCTGCCGCCCATGAAGCGGCTCCGGAACGCCTTCCACGACCGGCAGATCGACGTTGATGTCCGCCGCACGCAGCCTCTATCGTTGGTGCTCGAGCGCGCGGGCCCCGAGCCGCTCCTCCCGACCCTCATCGACGCCCTCGAGCTCCTGCGGCCGGACGCGGCCGACGCCGGCGCGTCCCCGGAGCCGTCCTCGGCCCGGGCCGTCTCCGCGAGCTGACCTGATCGTCTCCACCCCATGACCACCATGAACAGCGAGAGCGCACACCACGGACTCCGGCTCCCCTCCCTGGCCGCGGCGGGCCTCCCGGGCCTCCTGGCCCTGCTGGTCGTCGCCGTCGCCGGGTGCGGCTCCGGCAACCCCGCGCCCCCGTCCACCTCGCCCGCGGCCGCCGGAGGGGCGGACACCGCCGGCGGCGAGGCGGCCGCTGCGGGAGCCGCCGACCGGGCCGGCGAGGCCGGTGCCCGGGGCGGCGCGGCCCCGGCCGGCGCGGACCCGAACGCCCAGCTCGTGGACCAGGTGGCCGCCGTCGTCGGGGACACGGCCATCCTGTTCAGCGAGGTGCGGAACGAGATCTTCCGCATGCAGTCCCAGGGCCAGATCGAGCAGGTCCCGCAGGATCCCTCCCGGCGGGACTCCCTGGTGCGGGCCGTGGTGGGCAACATGGTGGACGACATGATCCTCCTGCAGGCGGCCCAGCGGTCCGGCGCCTCGGTGCCCGACGCGCAGCTGGAATCGGCCGTGGACGAGCAGTTCCAGCGGATCCAGAGCCAGTTCGGATCCCAGGCCGCCTTCCGGAAGGCGGTGGAGGAGACGGGCATGAACATGTACCAGTACCGGCAGAACCTGCGGGCCGACGTCCGCTCCCGCCTGCTCCGCCAGTCCTACCTCCGCCAGGAGCGGGCCAACCTCCCGCCGGTGGCGGTGAGCGAGGAGGAGATCCGGCAGTTCTACGAGCAGACGGCCTCCCAGTCGCAGCGGCCGGCCCGCTTCTCCCTCCGGCGGCTCGTCGTCCGCCCGGAGCCCGACTCCGCCGCCGCCGACAGCGCCCGGGCCGTGGCCGAGAAGGCGCTGAAGGAGATCCGGTCCGGCACCTCCTTCACCGTGGCCGTGCGCCGCTACACCGACGACCGGGCCACCCGCGAGCAGGGCGGCGAGCTGGGCTGGCTGCAGCAGGGCGACGTCAACCAGGCCTTCGCCCGGGCCGCCTGGAGCGCGCCGCCCGGCCGCCCCGTGGGCCCGGTGCGGACGCCGCTGGGCTGGCACGTGATCGAGATCCAGAACGTCCGCGGCGGGGAGCGCAACATCCGCCACATCCTGATCCGCCCGGAGATCACCGACGAGGACGTGCAGGAGGCCCGCGAGCTGGCCCGGGCGCTGGCGGACAGCATCCGGGAGGGCGCCGACGTCCGCCGCCTGGCGGAGACGTACGGGGAGCCGGGCGACGTGGAGAAGGCCTCCGAGCAGCAGGTGGCCGTGAACCAGGTGCAGAGCCAGCTCGGGCAGGCCTACGCCGAGGCCATCGGCTCCCGGCCGGAGGTGGGCTCCGCCGTCGGCCCCTTCGAGGTCAGCAGCGGCGGCCCCCATCCCGCGTTCGCGGTGGCGAAGATCACCAACTATCGTCCCGCCGGGCAGGTCCAGCTCTCGGAGGTCCGGGAGCAGATCCGCCAGCGGCTCCGGCAGCAGAAGCAGTTCGAGCAGCTGCTGCAGAGGCTGCGGGACGAGTACTACGTCGAGCTCCGGCTCGGCGGCTCCCCCGTCGCCGGGTCCTGAGGGGCCACACGGGGCGGAGGTCTGCCTCCGGACACGCTGAGCATTCGGTCCGCGCGATCCAGCGACCCAGCAGCGAGGACGCCATTCAGATGCCTCCCGAGGACGAGAGCAGCACGGACGGGACGCGCGCCGCACGCCACGGCGACGACACCGACGGCCCGCGGCCCCGGATCGCCATCACCGTGGGCGACCCCCGCGGCATCGGGCACGAGGTCGTGGGCTCGGCCCTGGCCAGCCCCTCCGTCCGGCGCCTGGCCGACTTCCACCTCCTGGGCCCCGGGGGCCTGCTGGAGACCCCGCGCGAGCGCGAGCGGGAGGTCGGCGAGATCACCGTCGAGGACGTGGAGAGCTGGGACCCGGCCACCGGCGGCGACCCGGAGGCGGGCCGGGTGGCCGGCGCCGCCGTGGAGCGGGCCCTGGAGCTGGCGCAGGCCGGCGAGGTCGACGGCCTCGTCACCGCGCCGGTGGCCAAGGACGCCCTCTTCGCCGCCGGCTACGAGTACCCCGGCCACACGGAGATGCTCAGGGACCGCACCGCCGCCTCCGAGGTCACCATGATGATGGCGGCGGAGAGCACGCCCCTGCCCCAGCCCCTGGACCACCCGCTCCGCATGGCGCTGGTGACCGGCCACGTGGCCTTCCGCGACGTCCCGGACCAGCTCACCGTGGAGCGGACCGTCCGGCGGAGCCGCCTGGCCGTCGACGCGCTCCGGGACTGGTGGGGGGTCGAGGAGCCGCGCCTGGCCTTCGCCGGCCTCAACCCCCACGCCTCCGAGGGCGGCCTCTTCGGCGACGAGGAGGAGCGGGTCCTGGAGCCGGCCATGGCGCGCGTGGCCGACCTGGAGGGCGTCGAGGTGACGGGGGTCTTCCCCGCCGACACGGTCTTCCGGACGTCGCTGCGGGGCGAGGTGGACGCCGTGGTGGTCCCCTACCACGACGTGGGCCTGGCCGTGATCAAGACCCTGGCCCTGGAGCACGGGGTGAACGTCACCGCCGGCCTCCCCTTCCCCCGCACCTCGCCGGACCACGGCACCGCCTTCGACATCGCCGGCACCGGCGACGCGGACCCGCGCTCCATGATCGCCGCCATCCGGCTCTGCGCCCGCTTCTGCCGCACCGCCCGGCGCGAGGTGGAGGTGACATGAGCGAGGCGGACGGGGACAGCGCCGGGCCGAAGCGGGAGCGGGGGACCCCCATCGTGCGCCTGGAGAGCGTGGTGAAGGCGTATCCGCGCAGCGGCCGGGCGCTGGACGACGTCTCCTTCCAGCTCCACAAGGGCGAGTTCGCCTTCCTCACCGGCCCCTCCGGCGCCGGGAAGACCACGATCCTGAAGCTGATCCACATGGAGGAGCGGCCCGACGAGGGCCGGGTCCGGGTCTCGAAGTTCACCTCCGACGAGGTGGGACGGAAGGACATCCCCCTGCTCCGGCGGCGCGTGGGCTACGTCTTCCAGGACTTCCGGCTGCTCGAGCGCCTCACCGCCGCCGAGAACGTGGCCTTCGCCCTGGAGGTCACCGGCGCCGACAGCGACCGCATCGAGTCCCGGGTCCAGCGGCTCCTGGGGCAGGTGGGGCTCTCGGCCAAGGCCAGCTCCCACCCGCCGGAGCTCTCCGGCGGCGAGCGCCAGCGGGTGGCCATCGCCCGGGCCCTGGCCACCGACCCGCTGATCCTGCTGGCCGACGAGCCCACCGGGAACCTGGACGACCGGGCCGCGAAGGGCGTCCTGGAGCTGTTCCGGGACATCCACCGCCGGGGCACCGCCGTGCTGCTGGCCACGCACGACGCCGGGCTCCTCCGGCGACAGTCCGACAGCCGCGTCATCGAGATCGAGCAGGGGAAGATCGTGTTCGACTCCGCCCGGGAGGCGGCCTCGTGAGGGCGCTGCGCGAGGCGGTGGCCGGCTTCCGGCGCTCGCCGCTGCTGGCGAGCCTCTCGGTGGGGGCCATCGCCCTGAGCCTGCTGGTCATCGGCCTCTTCGGGCTCCTGGCCCACAACATCGACCTGGCGCTGGCCGACGTGGAGGAGCGGGTGGAGGTGGTGGGCTACCTGAGCGAGGACGCCCCCACGAACGGCGTGCAGCTGGCCGTGGAGGAGATCCGCTCCTACCCGGAGGTGGCCACCGTCCGGCACGTGACCCGGGTGGAGGCCCTGCGGAACGCCACCACCGAGCTGCCGGAGTTCTCCGACGTCTTCTCCGACCTGGAGACGAACCCGCTCCCGGCCTCCATCGAGGTGGAGCTGGCCATCGGCCACCGGAACGCGGAGGACGCCCGCACCGTGGCCGAGCGGCTCCGGAGCTACGGCTTCGTGGCCGAGGCCCGCTACGGACAGCAGTGGGTGCAGCGCATCGACGTGCTCCGGCGGGTGAGCGGGGGCGCCGCGGCGGTGCTGGGCGGCGGCTTCGCCCTGGTGGCCGCCCTGCTCATCGCCACCGCCGTCCGCATGTCCATCGTCGCCCGGGGCGACGCCATCTTCGTCATGCAGAGCGTCGGGGCGAAGGAGAGCTACATCCGGCGCCCGTTCATCCTGGAGGGGCTCGGCGTGGGGGTTCTGGGCGGACTGCTGGCGCTGCTCCTCACCTGGGGCGTCTTCCGCGCCGTGAACGCCCTGCTCTTCTCCATCGCCTGGCTCCCGGTGCCATGGCTCGCCGGTGGCGTGGCCGTCGGCGGGCTGCTGGGCATGCTGTCGGCGGCCTACGCCGTCCGGAAGGAGGTCCGGCCCTACCGTGCGGCCTAGCGCGTCCGAGCCGAACGGAGTCGTCCCGGGCGGACGGACGCCGCGGCCCGACCGCGGTCTCCCCCCCGGCGCGACCTCCCGGCGGCCGGTGCCGGCCGCC
>CANPVF010000081.1 GCA_947581645.1 Candidatus Caribbeanibacter nitroreducens
CATCGCGCTGCTCCTGGTCGTGCTCATCGCCGACTAGGTGTGCTTCTCAAGCACGTTGGTGACTCGGAGCTCGACGAGTCGCTGGAGGGGAGTCTTGCCGTCGATCCCTCCGTGGGGTCGTCCGCAGTTGTAGTAGTTCAGAAAGGCTCGGAGCTGTGCGGTCCGGTCGTTCGAATGGCCGTAGGGCCGGGCGTAAGCCCAGTCCTCCTTGGCGGTACGGATGAATCGCTCCGCCTTGCCGTTGGTCCGCGGCGTGTAGGGTCGAGTTCTCAGGTGCCGGGCTCCATGCTCCTCCAGGACCGCCGCGAAGACCTTGGAGCGGTAGCATGAGCCGTTGTCCGTCATCACCCGCTCGGTGGCCACGCCCTGGGCCGCAAACCAGCGGATGGCCCGCCGTAGAAAGTCGGCTGCCGTCTGTCCCTTCTCGTCCGGGAGCATCTCCCCGTACGCAAGGCGGGTGGCGTCGTCGATGCAGACGTGCAGGAACTCCCAGCCGGCTCCGTCCACAGTCCGGCTCCGGTCGCCGTGAATGCGGTGCCCGACCGCTTCGATGCGGGCCAGCTTCTTCGTGTCCAGGTGGAGAAGCTCCCCCGGACGGTCCCTCTCGTACCGGATCGCCGGCGTCGGCGGATCGAGGTTCTTCAACCGACCCAGTCCCAGCCGCCGGCACTCCACGCCGACCGTGGAGACCGGCATCCCGAGCTCGCGGGCGATCCGGGGCGTGCTCCACCGCTTCCGGCGCAGCCGCTCGATCTGGCGGCGTCGGTGCCGCGGCAGTCGGTTCGGGCTTCGGTGCGGCCGGGAGGAGCGGTCCTCCAATCCCGCTTCTCCCTCCGCCTTCCAGCGCTTCCACCACTTGTAGACGGTGGTCTTGCTCACACCCATCGACGCAGCCACATCCGCCGCTGCCTCTCCGGCCTCGAGCCGCTCGACCATCTGGGCTCGCCCCGCAGGGGTCAGCTTCGCATTCTTATGAACGTTCACCGGTGCCTCCGGCGTGGAAGTGGGAGTCTTCACTCACACACCTCCAGCTTACGCGTCGGAGCCCGGTGGACCACCCTCCCGTGGTTCACAATCACCTTAGCAGCCACACCTAGGACACCGGGACGGAAGAACGGACACAGTACAGCCGGGGAACGGAGCCCGGCGCGCGGATCCAGCAGGCCGGGTCGGTTCTGTTCCCGTCCCGGTCCCGCGCGCCGGGCTTTCCGTGTGGCGGGGAACCGAACACAGCATCCTCACGTACAACCGAGTACCATGACACGAGATCGACGTAGCCAAAGGAACCTCGCTTCCGCCGCCGTTCTGGCAGTGGCCGTCGCCCTCGCCGGCGGCGCCTGCCTCGACGCCTCGCCTCCGACCCAGGCCCGGGCGGAGATCTCGGGGCCGGAGGGGACCGACGTTCGGGTGATCACCTCGACCCGGTTCGTGAGCGAGAGTCAGGGGTCCACCGACCCGACGTCACCGGACACCACCGGTGTGAACGTTCAGGTCGTGACGGCGGACACGGTGAGGCGGGCACTCCCGGCCACGGTGAACCAGGCGCTCACCGAGACGCAGCGCATCTACATCAACGTGGCGCTGCCCGACTCGGTCGCCGCCGGCGCCGACGGCGCCGTCGACGCCGAGATGCAGCTGTTCGTGGACGGCGAAGTGGAGGCGCGGACCCGGGCCGATCTCGTGGAGCGGGCGATGCAGGCCACCTTCACCTCCTTCGTGAGCGGCTAGGCGCGTGCGCCTGCGGGCCCGAGCGGCGTTCCTGTCGGGACTGCTCGCGGCCGCGTCCGCGGCCGGCCCCGGGCCGGCCGTGAGTCAGGAGAGCCGGGAGATCCCGCGCTCCTGCTCCGCCCCGGAGGCAGGGCGGGCCGTCGTGGTCGGCTCCGTCCGGGACTCGCACACGGATCTTCCCCTGCCCGGCGCCCGGGTCCTGGTATGGAGGGCCTCGTCCTCCGACAGCGTCGTGAGCGAGGCCCGCGCGGACTCCATCGGGACGTTCCGTCTCTGCGGGGGGACGGCAGGTCTCGAGATCGGCCTCCGGGCACGGATCCCGGAGCGCAGCGGGAGCGCCGCCGGGATCGTCCTTCCCGCCGCGGCCGACGCACCGGTGAGTCGTGACCTGCGCGTGGACGCGGGGCGCCCGGGCCAGGTGGTCGGGCGGGTGCGCGACGCGTCCGACGGAGCGCCCGTTTCCGCGGCCACGGTGCGGCTCCCGGGTCTCGGGGTCCGGACGCTCACCGCCGACGACGGGCGCTTCGAGCTTCCCCCCCTGCCGCCGGGGAGCCACGGCGTCCGTGTCGAGCACGTGGGACACGGCGTCCACGCCGACTCCCTCCGGGTTCGGTCCGGCCGGACCGTCCGGGTCCGGCTGCAGGTGACGCCGGACCCGATCCGCCTGGCTCCCCTGCAGGTGGAGGTCCGGGACGTCCGCTCGATGCGGCTGGCCCGGGTCGGGTTCTACGACCGCCGCACCCGGGGACACGGCACCTTCATCACCCGGGAGCAGCTGGAGGAGTGGGACACCTCGCGCCTGAGCGAGGCCTTCCGCCGGGTGCAGGGGTTCAGCCTGGGCGGACCCGACGTCCGACGGACGCTCCATTCCAACCGAGACCCCCGGGCATCGGTGGCGGCGGGTCCCTGCCGCACCCAGTACTTCGTGAACGGGGAGGCCCAGCCCCTGCCCAACGGCATCGACACGTTCCTGCCGGACGACATCGCCGCCATGGAGATCTACCGGGGCACCGCGCAGCTGCCGGCCGAGTTCAACCGGCGGAGCGCCTCGTGCGGGGCGGTGGTGCTGTGGCTCAGGACCCGGCGCGGGGGAGGGGAGTAGCGGCGGTCCCCGTCCGTCAGGGCGATGGGCGGACGCCCCCTGGCCGTCCGGGGAATCCTGCCTAGGGAATCGGCAGCGAGAACGGGATCGAGATCGAGGCTTCGCCGGAGTCGGTGTCGTCGCCGCCACCGGTGTCCACGTCGGAGCTGAATTCGCCGGCCAGGGCCGCAAGCCCGATGGTGGCCGCCACTCCTCCTCCGCCGATCAGGGCCGCCGACTTCCAGAAGGAGATCTCCTGCCGCTCCACGGATCGGATCCTGGACCGACGGACGCGTACGACCTGGTCGGACGTGACAGTTCCGCGCTCCGCGGCGCTCCGGGCGATGTTCTGCGACAGCACCACCGTCTCCCCCTCGATCCGGAGGATCCGGCCGCTGTACGTGCGGGCCGGCTCGCCCATGGCCTCAGCGACCTCGATCCGGACCTCCTGGCCGGCCTCAGGCGCGCCGTCCTCCAGGGGCACGTAGCTGTAGCAGCCCAGCGTCGAGACGGCCAGCACCGCCGCCAGTGGCCGCAGCAGGAGAGCGGGAACCCTCATCTCGTCGACCTCCGATGTGGATGCGTATGTATACGTGTGTGGATCACGAAACCCCACCGATCCGTTGACACAGACGAACGGGTGGAGAGACTCTGACGGGAGGCCCATACACGCCAGCCGTCGCAAGTAGCCTCGTCCGTCCGTTCAGCCCCGATGACTCGATCGAGTTTGCGTTACATCCGGGATACATGAATACTCACGGCCGTCGAATCTACCAGACACCAGCTAATACAGAGTTGTAAACTCGCCGCTCGGCCTCCCCGAGAGAGCCGGGCGTATCGCTGCGACTCATCACAATCGGTCTTTCGGACTGATCATCGACTGGAGGGAGAACATGTCCCCATCCGAAGCATTCGGATCCGACAGGGGAAGAGACGGATCCGGCTTCATCCGCACGGCGCGGGCCCTCGCCACGGGTCTGACCGCCGCTGCGCTCGTGCTGTTCGGAGCCGAGGGCCTGAGCGCCCAGGGCACCGGCCAGGTGTCCGGCACCGTGACGAATGCCCAGACCGGGCAGCCCATGAGCGGCGCCCAGGTCAGCATCCGCGGGCTCCAGACCGGAGCCCTCACCGGGGAGGACGGCAGCTACTCCATCCGCGGGGTGCCGGCCGGGACACACACCCTGGTGGTGCGCCTCATCGGATACGGCCAGCGAACGCGGCAGATCGACGTGTCGTCGGGCCAGACCACGACGGCCGACTTCCAGCTGCGTGAGCAGGCCATCGAGATGGAGGGCATCGTCGTCACCGGCACCGCCGGCGGCGCGCGGCGCCGGGAGATCGGAAACACGATCACCCAGATCAGCTCCGAGGAGATCCAGGACGTCCCGACCCAGCAGGTGACGGACATTATGCAGGGCCGGATCTCGGGAGCCACGATCCTGGAGAACTCGGGCCAGGTCGGGGCCGGATCGACGATCCGGATCCGGGGCAACAACTCCCTCACCTCCAACGACCCGCTGATCTACGTCGACGGCCAGCGGATCGACAACTCGTCGTCCGGGGCCTTCGAGGACGAGGCCAACCAGTCGGTCGGGTTCCTGGACAACCTCAACCCGCAGGCCATCGAGCGGGTCGAGGTCGTGAAGGGGCCGTCCGCCACGACGCTGTACGGAACCGAGGCGTCCGGCGGCGTCATCCAGATCTTCACGAAGAGCGGCTCCGGCATGGAGGGCGCCAGCTGGAACCTCCAGGTCCGCCAGGGCATGAACGTGCTGCCCAGGATCGGGCCCGAGGAGGACCCGACGGAGCTGCACATGAACTGCGGCCTCGAGGAGGAAGAGATCCCGGGCTGCCCGGACCGCGGCAGCTACGACCGTCCGGGCCACAGCCAGAACTACAGCCTCTCGGTCCGCGGCGGCGCCAGCGGCGTGAGCTATTACCTGGCGGGCTCCGGGGCGCTGGAGAACGGCGTCCTGCCGGAGCAGGGACAGGACCGCTGGAACCTGAGGGGCAACTTCGGATTCCAGCCGGCTTCCGACCTGAACATCCAGGTCAACAACATGGTCTCCTCGCGTGAGGTGACCTGGATCCCCGACGGCAACAACGCCGAGGGCTTCCTCCTCAACGTGTTCCGCGGGGAGGACGGCTATACGCCGGACAACAACGACATGCGGATCTTCGAGATGGATCTGACCAGCAGCATCACGAACGTCACGAGCGGCGTGAACGTCACCTGGAACCCCACCTCGGAGATCACCCAGTCCCTGAAGGCCGGGATCGACTACAACAGCCAGCACTACGAGGAGTTCAAGCCCTACGGCTACTTCACGGTGCAGCAGGGCAACCGGGAGTCCGACGAGTTCACGAGCCGGGTGCTGAGCCTGGATTACACGGGCTCGTGGACGACGGACTTCGCTGACAACTTCAGCTCCCGCTTCTCCTGGGGAGGCCAGCTCTTCCACGACCACCAGCGCCGGCTGGACGCCTTCGGCGAGTTCTTCGCCGGCCCCGGCGAGAAGCTGGTGGAGGACGCGGCCCAGACCGAGGTCTTCATCGAGAACAAGCTGACCGTGGTCGAGGGCGGGGCCTTCTTCCAGGAGCAGATCGGCTTCAACGACCAGCTCTTCGTCACCGCCGGCCTGCGGATCGACGGGAACAGCACCTTCGGCGAAGACTTCGGCGCCGAGCTGTACCCGAAGATCCAGGGCTCGTACATGCTCTCCGACAACGAGTTCTGGCCCGAGTGGTGGGGCACGATGAAGCTTCGCGCCGCCGCCGGCCGCTCCGGCACGGCCCCCGGTCCCTTCGACAAGCTCCGGACGTGGAGCTCGGTCGGTGTGTCCGGTACGCCGGGCGTGACGCCCAGCAACATCGGTAACGCGAACCTGGGCCCCGAGGTGACCCGGGAGATCGAGGGAGGCTTCGACGCCACCTTCGCCGACGAGCGGGTCGACCTGCAGTTCACCTACTACGATCAGAAGACGAGCGACGCACTCGTCAACGTACAGCCGATTCCCTCCAGCGGGTTCATCGGCTCGCAGCTGACGAACGTGGGAACCATCGAGAACTCCGGCACCGAGACGAGCCTCGGCATCAACGTCTTCCGGCAGGAGAACCTCTCCTGGCGCGTGGGCGGCAGCTTTTCGACCATGAACAGCGAGGCCATCGAGCTGGGGCTTGAGGAGTCCGTCGACGTGGGCTGGCGTCAGGAGGTCGCCGTGGGACACCCGGTTCCGGTCATGGTGCAGGAGAGGGTGCGAAACCCGGACGCCGCCTGGAGCGAGGCCGAGTTCAACAGCGACTCCGTCATCGGCCCGACCATGCCCACCCACAGCTGGACCGCGAATACGGACCTCACGGTGGCGAACAGAGTGACGTTCCGGGCCACCGGGGCCTTCGAGGGCGGGCACTACCTGTCCTCCGGCACCGCGTACCAGAACGTCCGCCGGGGCCAGTGGCCGGGTCAGCCGCCGGGAGCCAGCGCCACGTGCACGGAGATCCAGGAGAGGGCGGCCAACGACAACACCGACGGCCTTACGGCCCTGGACCGGGCGCTTTGTGACGTCAACGACACGTCCTACGGCATGTGGACGTTCCCGTCGGACTTCTTCAGCCTGCGGTCCGTCTCGCTCTCCTACGAGGTCCCGCAGACCGTACTCCCGCTGGGCTTCGAGGGAGCGCGGTTCACGGTGGCCGGGCGCAACCTGCTGAAGGTCACCGACTACCCCGGCGTCGATCCCGAGGCCTTCGAGGACGGAAGCACCGGCTCGCTGTACCGGCAGGAGTACTACAACCTGCCTCCGCTCCGGAGCTTCACGGCCACGCTGAACCTGAACTGGTAAGCTGGGACCCAAACTGATGACTATGACCAACGACGATACGAGTAGAAGCATGCTCTCTCGCTGGGCGAGCGTGGCCGCGGCGCTGAGCCTCACCCTGGTGCTGGCGGGTTGCGGTGACCTGTTCACGGTCACCAACCCCGGCCAGCTGCAGGACGACGACCTCAACAACCAGGAGGGTCTGCAGGCCCTGGTCACCGGGCTGCACTACGACTTCTCGCAGTCCACCGACCTCATGGCGTTCGACATCGCGCGCCTCACGGACGAGATGGCCGGCAGCGGAAGCTACTTCCTGACGGGCCGCTTCCGGCGCGGCATCATCGACCGCGAAGACGCCAACAGCGCCTGGAACACGGCGCAGCAGGCGCGCTGGGTGGCCGAGGACGCCATCCGACG
>CANPVF010000082.1 GCA_947581645.1 Candidatus Caribbeanibacter nitroreducens
CCCATGGCTCCCGGGCCGCCTCCATCACCGCCAGCGCCTGCACCTGATTCGGCCTCCGCCTCGCGTTCACGACTCCCACCGTCAGCACGTCCACCGGAGGGCGACCTCCGATGCTCGAGTCACCATCAGTGTACGGGGCCGGATCAACCGGGGATCAACGGATCGACAGCGGATTCAACACCGGATCAACGAGCCGGGCACCGGACGGGGAACAGACCCGTCGACAGCGGCACGACAGGGAACCTCCGCTCCGTCCGAGGGGGGGACCGAGGGGGGGCTTGCTCGCGAGCCTCGCCGCGCTCAGCCTTCGAAGTCCGCGGAGCCACTGGGCTGTGATCGCATCACGGTGCATCGGAAGCGAAGTGAGACGCGATGGCGCTGCTGTATCGAGCGTGCAGCAGAAGGCGCAACAGCCTCCTCGCGTGGGGCGGAACCGTCGCTCTGCTTCTCACGCTCGCCCCAGGTCCCGGACTCGCCCAGGAGACGATCGGTCCGGACCGCTGGACAGGCTGCTGGAACGTGGAGTGGGGAGAGTGGACGCCGCCGATCCCCCAGGACGACACTCTCCTCTACCGCCCGCCGCCGCGGGTACAGCTCACGGACAATCTCTCGGGCCGTCCGGTGGCCGGATCGTATCACGCCCAGCCGGCTCCGGGATCGCTGGCGACGCCACACTCGGTGAGCGACTGGACGCCGGTCTCCGTGGATTCTCTCTGGATTCAGTGGTCCAGCGGCGGCCTCCACGGTACGCTCGGCTACTTCACGGGACGTGGTGACACGCTCCGGGGAGAGCTTCACACGCTGACGGACAGAGGGGGCGCACAGCGCTACCGCACCGACGCGTCCCTCGTGAGGATCTCCTGTTCCACGGCTCCCGCGGTTCCCGCCTCGGCCGCCGGGCGCGGCCTCTGGTATGTACCCCTCGAGGGCGGGGACACCGTACACCTGGGACGCCTGCTCCCGAACGAGCTAATCGCTGAAGCAGGTGACGTCAGCTACCGGATCGCCGGGACGCCGACGGGGTTCTTCGCGGAAGCCCGCGAGATCCGTGTCCAGCTGACCCGGGGGGGAGCGGTCGCGGACGTTCGGTTGATCTATCCGAACGACATGTCCTTCGACAGCCTGGTCGCGGCGTTCCGAGATACCCTGGGGGCGTCGGATCCGGACCAGCCCCCGGAGCGAGCGAGAGTGGTGACGCTCACCAGCACGACGAGTCTGGATATGCGCCGCTCCGACGACGGGATCTGGGTCCAGATCGGAATGCCCGGTGCCGACTACGGCGTGGGCCCCGAGCACGTCCGGGAGCTGCGCGACGACACGGCCGGAGCCGACCTCAGGTAGGATCGGTCACCTCGGGAGCGGTACGTCGCCGCCTTCGGCCCGCCGGAGCGACACCCTTGGCGTCCGCGCAGATCTCAACCCACGATCCGCAGGATGTCGTTGATGATCACGAAGATCATCAGCGCCGCCACGACGACCACGCCGGCCTGGGTCCACCGCACCCGCTGCTCCGCCGAGACCGGCTCGCCGCGAATCCCCTCGATGGTCAGGAAGACCAGGTGCCCGCCGTCGAGCACCGGGATGGGGAGCAGGTTCAGGATCGCCAGGTTGATGGAGAGCAGCGCCATGAAGCTCAGGAGGGAGCGTACGCCGGCGCGGGCGGCCTCGCCGGAGAGCTGTCCGATGGCCACCGGTCCGCCCAGGCTCTCGGTGGAGACCGCGCCGGTGAACAGCCCTCCCAGCCAGCTCACCGTGAACGAGGTCCACCGCCAGGTCTCCTGCATGCCGTAGCCGGCGGCCTGGACCGGGCCCAGCCGGTCGAGGCCGATCCGCGGGGCCACGCCGATCCGGCCGAAGCGGAGCGTGTCGCCCCCGGCCGCCCGCACGTTCACCCGCGGGACCACGGTGAGCTGCACCCGCTCTCCGCCGCGCTCCACGACGACGCTCACTTCCTGGCCCGGTCGCCGCTCCACGCCCTGGGAGAGGTCCGTCCACTCCTCCACCGGGCTGCCGGCCACCTCGACGATACGGTCCCCGGACCGGATCCCCGCCGAGTCCGCCGGGCTACCCTCCATCACCCGTTCGATGGTGGTGCCCACGCCGGCGGCCGGCTGCATCGCCTGGAGCAGGACCTGGCGGGCCGAGTCCGTGGCCGGCATCGGAATCTCCAGGTTTCGTCCGCCGGCCAGGCCGAAGGTGACGGTGCTGTCCTCGGACGTGAGCAGCGCGATGCGGAGGTCCCGCCAGGAGCCCATCGGCTCGCCGTTCAGCGACTCGATGGGCGTCCCGGGCTCGACGGCGGACAGCTCGAAGGCGCCCTCGGGCACGTACTCCTCCTGCACGTCCCCGATCGCCGCGTCCGGCTCCGGGGACACGCCCCACACGGCGGAGATCGCCGCGTAGGTCACGACGGCGAACAGGAAGTTCATGATCACCCCGGCCGAGATGACCAGGGTCCGGGCCCAGAGGGGCTTCGCGTCGAAGTCCCGGGGAGAGGGCTCCCGCTCCTCGTCGACCGACTCCCCCTCGATGCCCTCCAGGGCCTCTTCCTCCTCCATGCCGGCCATCCGGACGTAGCCGCCCAGGGGCAGCCAGGAGAGCACGTACTCGGTCTCGCCGTGCTGGAACCCGACGGCCTTCGGGCCGATGCCGATGGAGAACCGCGGCACCTCGATGTCCACGGACTTCGCGGCCCAGAAGTGGCCGAGCTCGTGGACCAGGATCAGCACGCCCAGGACCACGATCGTGGCCAGAATGGTCGTCAGCACCGGGCGTCCCCCGTCCCGTCCTCGTCCGTCGTCGCGTGTCGTATCATCAGATCGTCTCGGGCCTCACGGATGCAGTCCTCGTCTCGCCGCTCGCTCACAGCATACACCGGAATGGGCGGCAGAGGGCACGCGGCGGAATCCGCGACGCGCTGGCCCCTGGCCCCGACCCCTGTCAGCGGCTTCCGGGGAGCGGTCAGAGCAGGTTCAGGAAGAAGAAGGTCACCGGAAACACCCACAGGAGCGCGTCCAGCCGGTCGAGCATGCCGCCGTGGCCGGGAATGAGCTGCGAGGAGTCCTTGACCCCGCACTCGCGCTTCAGGATCGAGACCGAGAGGTCGCCGCCGATCCCGGCCCCGCCGACCAGCAGGCCGAGGAGGAGGCTCGGGCCCAGACCCGGAGCGGCGCTGCCGCCGGCCACCGGCAGCAGGAGCTCTCCGTACAGACCCGCCACCGCCACCGCCGCCGTCACGCCGGCCACCGCGCCGGCCCACGTCTTGTTCGGGCTCACCAGCGGCGCCAGCTGCCGGCGCCCCCAGCGCTTGCCGGCCAGGTAGGCCGCCGTGTCCGAGAGCCACGTGACCGTCACCGGGAAGAAGAAGAGCAGCGTGCCCTCGAGCCGCCCCGAGGCCAGCGTCTCCCGCAGCGGCACGGACAGGGCCAGCATGCCGCCGATGTAGAGCGCTCCGAACCCGGTGAGCGCCGCGGCGGTCATGGGCCCCTCCCGCGGGGGCACCCGGGCCGCGGCCGCCCCGGTGGCCAGGATCAGCAGCGGCGCGCCGGCCAGCCACGCCGCCTCGGGACTCACGGCGTGGGCCAGCAGCGGGAAGAGCGCCGCGCCCAGCGCGCCCAGGACCCGGAAGGGATGGGAGCCGTCGCCCCGGTAGATGCGGACGAACTCGTCCATGCCCACTCCCGCGAGCACGGCGAGGCCGGCGGCGAAGAACCATCCGCCGGCGTACACCACCACGACGGTGAGCGGGATGCCCAGGGCCGCCACCAGCAGCCGCGTCCGGAGGTTATCGCTCACGGCGTCCCCCCCGTCGCTGCCCCTCGCCGGTTCCGATGCGGCCTCCGATGCCGCGGCGTCCTTCGGCCGGGGTCAGGCCTGCACCTTTCCGAAACGGCGGTCCCGACTCTGGAAGTCCAGGAGCGCCTCGTAGAAGTCGGCCCGGCCGAAGCTGGGCCACAGCACCTCGGAGACGTGGAGCTCCGCGTACGCGATCTGCCACAGGAGGAAGTTCGACAGCCGCCGCTCGCCGGAGGTGCGGATGAGCAGGTCCGGGTCGGGCCACCCCGCCGTGTAGAGCTCCTCCTCGAAGCGCTCTTCGGTGATCTCCTCGGGCCGGACGGCCTCGAGCACGGCGAGCTCCGCCAGTCGCTGGGCCGCCTGCACGATCTCGGTGCGCGACCCGTAGCTGATGGCCAGGTTCAGCTGCAGCTCCTCCCCCTCCCGGGTGGCGCCCTGCAGCTCCTCCACGGCCCGGGTGGCCGACTCGGAGAGCCGCTCCAGGTCGCCGAAGACCTGGACGCGGACGCCCTGGTCCCGGAGTTCTTCCTTCTCGCTCGCCACGTACTCCTGGAGCAGCTCCATCAGCGCCGCCACTTCCGGCTCGGGACGCTGCCAGTTCTCCTCCGAGAAGGCGTACAGGGTGAGATGTTCGAGGCCCACGGCCAGGGAGGCCTTCACCATCTGCCGCACCGTCTCCATGCCGCGCCGGTGCCCCTCCCACCGCGGGAGGTCCCGTTCGGCGGCCCACCTCCCGTTTCCGTCCATGATGACGGCCACGTGCCGGGGAACGTTCCCGTCGAGGACGCGCTCGCGAAGCTCCGCGGCCTCCTCCGAGACCTCGTCGCTCGCACCGTCCCCCGCGGCCGCTGTCTCCTGCTCGGCTCCGCCCTCAGTCATCTCCGTCGCCCCCGTTCGCCGACCTCGGTCGCCCCGCTCCCGCCTCGTCGTCCATCATCGGTTCCAGCTCCTTCAGTCCACGGACGCCTCCCTGCAGGCTGTACGCCTCGTATCCGGCCTCCTGCATCTCCTCTGCCAGGTGAGCCGTCTTCAGCCCCTCGGCGCACACGAGGACGTACGTCCGCTCCGGGTCCAGCTCGTCGAATTCCTCCCGCAGGCGGCGGAAGTCCCGGCGGTCCGATCCGGGCCAGTGCCACTCGTCGTACTCCCCCTCGGGCCGGGTGTCCAGCACGCTGGCCCCCTCCGGGATCCGGTCGATGAAGAGGTGACCGCTGGCGATCTCGGACTCCGTGAGGCCCCGGAGGTCGAAGGTCGCCCGCTCCGCGACGGCCCCGCTCAGGACCTCCAGGTCCAGGTCCGCCTCCGCCTCGAGGGCCCGCTCGGGAGAGGCCGCCGTCACCGGCCGTCCCGGCACCATGGCGCAGTACTCCCGGACGCGCGCGGAGAGCTCGAAGGTGCCGATTCGCCGCGCGCGGTCGATGATCTCCTCCTTGTCGAACCCCACCAGCGGCCGGAGCACCGGCAGGTCGGCAACGCCGTCGATGGCGCGGAGGTTCCTGAGGGTCTGCGAGGAGACCTGGCCGATGGACTCGCCGGTGACCAGCGCCTCGGCGCCCACCTCGTCCGCCACCGCGGAGCCCGCGCGGTACATGAGCCGCTTCAGGATCACCTGCCAGTAGGACTCGTCCACGGAACGGCGGAGCTCGTCCTGCACGTCCGCGAAGTCCACCACGTGCAGGTCCGGCCGGGTCCCGTAGCTCCAGCGGTCCGCCAGCTCCTTGGCCACCTCGAGGACCATCCGCCGATAGGCGCCGCCGCCGAGGTTGCAGAAGAGGTAGTCCACGTCGACGCCCCGGCGCATCGTCATCCACGCGGCGACCACCGAGTCGAAGCCGCCGGAGATCAGCGCCAGGGCGCGCCCCTGAACGCCCAGGGGCAGGCCGCGCCCCGACTCCACCTTCTCCGAGTACAGGTAGGCCCGGTCCTCGCGCACCTCCACGTGGACGGTGACCTCCGGGTGGTCCAGGTCGACCTCGGCGCCGGGATTCAGCGCGGCCCCGAGATCCCGCTGCACGTCGTAGGAGTCGAAGTCGTGCTCCCCGCTGCGGCGTGCCTTCACGGCGAACCGCCTGCCCTTCACGCGCTCGCCGAAGAGCTGCTCACCGCACTCGACGATGGCGTCCAGCTGCGGCGGACAGAGCCCCTCGATCTCGGAATAGGTGGAGAGGCCGAAGACACGACCCAGCGGCTCCAGGATCGAACGGTCGGGCCCACGCACGAAGAGCCGGCTCCAGCGGCGCTCGATCTCGACCTCGCCCTCCACGTCGGAGAGGGCGTCGCGGAGGTTCTCCACCAGTCGGCGGTGGAAGCGTCTGCGGGTGCGGTTGGACTTGGTCGTCACCTCGCCGGCCAGCCGCAGCATGGCGACACAGCCGACGCCGGGGGTGCACTGCGCCCCCCCTCCGGACGCGGTCGCGCGGCCGGACGCCTCACCGTTCTCCTGTGGGTCGGGTGCGGTCATGGCCGGGGGGCGGCGTGGAGACACGCGACACCAGGCGGCGGCCCGTGCGGGGCCGCGGTGTCACGGCCGGAATCCGGCGGTAGCTGCTCGCGAGCACCCGAACGTAGGCCGGCGACACGGCCGATTCAACGCCGTTTCGCCACGCCCTGCTCTATGGCAGAGGGATCGCTACGAAGGGCCCCGGCGGCCGACCCGTCAACCCCGCGCGGTGACCGCCCGCCGGCGCTCAGCCCTCGACCTCCGCCTCGGTGAAGCCGTTCTCCAGCTCGAACTCGATCTCCACCACCTGACCCGTGGACCCGTAATCGAGCTGCGAGAGGTCGGCCACCGTGCCGTCCGGGAGCTCGAACCAGACAGCCGGATCCACCGTCAGGGTCACCGACTTGTCGTCGCCGTCTCCCTCGATCACGAGAGGATCGGCGAACTCCTTCTCGACCTCGATCTCGGCCTCGAAGTACGCCGTGAAATCCCGGGGCTCGGTGTTGTCCGACGCCGGCGTGAACGTGCCCGCCACCCGGACGCTCGCGTTCTCGGGCCACTCCGAGAACTGCGATCGGATCTGCTGCAGAAGCTCCTGCTGCGCCTGTTCCTCGCCGTCCTCGTCGTCATCGTCGTCGGCCTCGAGGTCGTCGATCTCGAAGTCGACTTCCTCGTAGGTGCCGGCGGGGACCTGCTGGCTCACGGTGACGGTGGTGCCCCCCTCCAGCGGGAGCCCGATGAACTGCGGCCCGGTCTCGAACTCCTCGCACTCCTCCGCGCTCCCCTCGTCGTCGCAGTCCACGTCCGCGCGGCTGACCTCGAACTCGGTCACGACCAGGTGCGCCTCGTCGATGGACAGGGTGCCGTTGGAGCCCGAGAACTCGATCGCCGGGCTCACACCCGATCCTGACGAACCGTCGACTCCGGCGTCCGCGACGGAGGCGGAGGCCGAGCCACCCGACGCCGCGCGGAAGCCGATGCTCACCGACGCCGAGCCATCGGGCCCCGTGCTGCTCTCGCAGGCCGTGAGGCCGACGAGGGCGAGGGCCGCGGCCAGGGCGGTCCCGATGGAGAGGAGTCGCCGGAGGATGCGCGCGCCGTCGGTCGCCGTTTCAGTCATGATCTCCTGCCTCGCGTCCTGGAGT
This sequence comes from Candidatus Caribbeanibacter nitroreducens, assembly GCA_947581645.1. Lineage (GTDB taxonomy): Bacteria > Gemmatimonadota > Gemmatimonadetes > Palauibacterales > Palauibacteraceae > Caribbeanibacter > Caribbeanibacter nitroreducens. The sequence continues at coordinate 7,381 of CANPVF010000082.1, forward strand.
TCGTTCCGGAAGGCGGTCGCGAGGGAGCCCCGCGGCGCCTCGCGGACGGCAGCCGTCCACCGGCCGCCGGGCCGGACGTGACTGCAAGCCACGGGCCGGACCCACAGATCATTCAACATACTGTCAAACAACATTTTACAGATGTATCCTCTGCCTGGCGTCGCCCATCGCCGGGAAGATTTCCCGGCGGCGTGAAGATCCTGCAGCCGCCTCCCGCGTGGACGTCCGTCTTCAGTCTCGTTGCGCCCGTGCCACGATCGCCGGCGCGGAGGCGGGGGCGGGAGCCCGGCGCCCGAATCCGACAGTGCACGTTCATCCCGGTGCGGCGGGGCGATCCTCCGGGAGTACGTCGCCCGACGTTGTCCGGCACGCCGGTTGCCCGTCCCCAATCACCGCGCTTCGATCCGGACCATCCGACGACACTCAGCGGGAGGCGATCATCGTGGACCTCGAGAAGCGAATCTCGGAGGTGCTGACGGGTATCGGCTTCAGGGAGATCGCCGTGGAGCCGGCGAAGGACGATCGGCAGGACGGCCAGTTCCGGGTCACCTGTGCCGCCCCGCTCGAGAACGGCAAGATCAGCGGTGCCGTGCAGGTCGAGAAGCTGACCTGGATGTCGCTTCCCGGCGGCGAGGACCTCCGGATCCAGGAGCTGGAGGTCCGGGACCGCACGGACGACACGCTGTGGATCGGCATGGACCTCAGGGCGGGACGCGGGACCCCCAGGCACTGACCGGCTCGCGCGGAGCGGTCGGGCTCACTCCGTCGAGAGGTCCGACGTGCAGTGAGGACAGCGCGTCGCGTCCACCGGCACCGTCATCCGACACCGCGGGCAGGTCTTCTCGGTGGGCGCGCCGGGAGCCGGCTCCCGGCGGTAGCGGTCCTGGATCCGATTGTACTGCCGAATCAGGAGGAAGAGGACGACAGCGACGACGAGAAACGAGATCACGTTGTTGATGAAGATCCCGTAGTTGATCGTCGCCGCCCCGGCCTGCGTCGCCTCCGCCAGGGAGGCGAACTCCCCGTCCGAGAGGTTCAGGTAGAGCTCGGAGAAGTCGACGCCGCTGGTCAGGAGGCCGATGGGCGGCATCAGGATGTCCTTGACCAGGGAATTGACCACCGTGCTGAAGGCCGCGCCGACGGCGATCCCCACGGCCAGGTCGAAGAAGCTCCCCCGGGCGATGAACTTCCGGAACTCGTCCAGCATGGCCACTCTCCCTCTCCGTTCGCGACCGATCCCTCGATCGCCGCTGCAACTGTAGAAGAGCCCCGGGGGAGGCACCGGACGCGCGCCCGTAGACGCCGGCCGCCTCCGGACCCGGATCGGCCGGAGCCGGCTTCAGCTCCGGCCGTCCCCTTCCCCGTCGCGGTCGCCCGACCTCCGGAACGGCGCACTGAAGTCCATGGGCATGGGGAGCAGCGCGAAGGTGGTGCGCTCCTCGCTCACGTCGGCCATGGTCTGCAGGTAGCGAAGCTGGAGCGCCTCCGGCGCCTCGCCCATCATCTCGGCGGCCTGCACCAGCCGCTCGGCGGCCTCGTACTCGCCACGGGCGTTGATGACGTTCGCCCGCCGGTTGCGCTCGGTCTCGGCCTGGTTGGCCATGGCCCGCTTCATGTTCTCGGGCAGGATCACGTCCCGGACCTCTACCGAGGTCACCTTGATCCCCCAGGGGTCCGTCTGCCGGTCGATGATCTCCTGAATGTTCTTGTTCACCATCTCCCGCTCGGCCAGGAGCTCGTCCAGCTCCACCTCGCCCACGGTGCTCCGGAGCGCGGTCTGGGAGATACGGCTCGTGGCGGTGCGGTACTCATCCACCTCGATGACCGCCTGCTCGGCGTCCATCACCCGGAAGAAGACGATGGCGTCGACCTGCACGGTGACGTTGTCCTTCGTGATGACCTCCTGGGGCGTCACGTTGATCGTCAACACGCGCATGTCCACGCGCTCGATCCGGTCGATGAACGGGATGAGCACGATGAGGCCCGGCCCCTTCACCGCCTGGAACTTCCCCAGCCGGAAGACGACCGCTCGCTCGTACTCGCGCAGGATCTTGAAGATCTGGGGGAGAACCACCGTCGCCAGGACGGCGAGGGTGCCGAGCCACGTCAGGATGGACTCCATGTGATCGCTCCCCTCCGCTCACGCTCCGAGCTCCACCGCACGCCGCAAACGTCGATGACGGTCGCCCGACGCGCTACCGTGTGCTCCGCTACCGGACCTCCATCTCCGAGCGGGGGTCCGGCTCCGTCCACCCCTCCCGGACCAGCGTCCCGCCTTCCTCGGCGTCGGAGATCACGGCCGAGCGCTCCAGCAGCTCCTCGAGCTCCCCGCGGCGTTCCACGTCACCGCGCACGGTGAACACGAAGAGGTCCTCCTCGATCCAGTAGACGCCCGCCACGTCGGTTCGCTGCGAAGGCTCGAAGCGCTCCTCGTCCCACCGTCTCTCGAACCCGCTCTCCTCCAGCGCGTCGTCGAGCACACCCGGACGGATTTCCCAGGGACGACCGGGATGCACCCTGCAGCGAACCAGGGCGTTGCGGATCATGGCCGCTCAGAGCCCCGTCCCGATGCTCCGTGACCGATCGACAGGCGAGAGTTCCCTCCCCTACAACTGCAGCGGTCGTGGGGAATATCACAACTGTCCTCCGGCACTCCGACGGGGGCGTCTCGCCCGTGGCGTGCATCCGCGGCGGGAGCGTGCGAGCCGGCCGACATTCCCTACCTTTGGTTCGAACCGCAGCGTCGGACCGACGGCCGGCGGGCTCCCTGGCCATGCCCGAATCACGACGGAGCCCGAGTCCACGCATGGAAGGACGGAGGAAACGGATGTGGAATCGAGACAAGGAGAAGGACGAGGAGCCGATGGAGACCACCGAGGCACGATCGGACGCGTCCGCCAACGACGATCGCCAGGGCCCGACGGCTGGCGACGCCCGGGCCATCATCGGCAAGTCGATCACCATCCAGGGCGAGGTGACCGGAGACGAGGACCTCACCATCCAGGGGCACGTGGACGGCTCGGTCACCCTGGACGAGCACGCCCTGACGGTGGGCCCGGACGGGAGAGTGGACGCCGACATCGTCGCGCGCGTGATTACCGTGGAGGGACACGTCGACGGCGACCTGGACGCGGACGATCAGATCGTCCTGCGGGGATCCGCCCGCGTGGAGGGCGACATCTCGGCGCCGAGGGTGGTGCTGGAGGACGGCTCCTACTTCCGCGGAGCCGTCGACATGGGCGACGAGTCGAAGGGCGGCGGACGTCGGACGGGCGGAGGCTCTTCGTTCGGGGCGACGTCCTCGGCCGCCGGCGGATCGGGCGGCGACGGTGAGGGCGGGGACGAGGACTCCGACGAAGACGAGACCTAGCCCCCCTGCCGGTGGACTGGCTACGCAGGCTCCGGGGCCTCTTCTCCCCGGCCGAGGAACCGGAGGAGGAGCCGGAGCCCGACCGGGGTCCCGTCGAGCGGTCCGCACCGGGCATCCGTGCGATGTTCGAACGGCTCAGCGACGACGACAGCTGCGCCGTGCTGGACCTCGGATCGGCCGCCGGAGAGGGCCTCAAGATCCTCCAGCGCTTCGCCGGGCGGGTCCGCTTCGCCGACCTGCTGGCCGTCCGGGCGGAGCGGGGATTCCCCGCGGCGCTGGAGGCACTGCCCTCCGATCCCGAGCGCCCCTTCGATCTGATCTTCACCTGGAACACCCTGGACCGCCTGCGCCCCAGGGAGCGGGAGCTGCTGATGGAGCGGCTCGCCGAGATCAGCGCTCCCGACGCCCGCCTCCACACCATCGTCGGCACCACCGACACGCCCCACAGCGACTCCGGCGAGATTCCCTACCGCTTCGGACTCCTGGACGTGGACCGGATTCGGTACGAGCTCTCCGGCCGGACTGAACCCTACCGGGAGGAGCTCCTGCCGGCGGACGTGGAGGAGCTCCTCGCCCCGTTCACCGTCTCCCGCGGATACACGCTGAAGTCCGGGCTGCGCGAGTACGTGGCGGTCCGCAGTGGGCGGCGCAGGAGTACGGACTGAATCACCCGACGACGGGACCACCCGTCGGGGAGGTCGGCCCATGGACGCATCCGATCCCGATCTCCGGCACGGCGAGCTGAGAGAGAGCCTGGGCGAGCTCCGGGCCACCGGTGCCGAGGCCGAGGAGCTCACCTCCGGCCTGACGCCGGAGCAGCTCTCGTGGCGCCCCGAGCCGGACGCCTGGTCCATCGCCGAATGCCTGGATCACCTGGTCCGCACGGGAGAGGCGTATCTCGAGGTCCTGGACGAGGCCATCGAGGAGGGCCGCGGGCGGGGGCTCCGGGCCA
>CANPVF010000083.1 GCA_947581645.1 Candidatus Caribbeanibacter nitroreducens
CACCCGGAGCGTCTTCGCCGCCTCCGCCGTTGCGCTCCTGCTGGTAGCGGCCGTGGCGTTCGGCGCCCTCCACCTCGGCGACGCGGTCCGCTCCTACGTGAAGGGAGAGAGCCTCTGGAGCAAGGGGCAGAAGGAGGCGGTGATCGCCCTCCAGGCGTACGCCCGGTACGGCCAGGAGTCCCGGTGGGAGGAGTACCGGGACGCGATCTCGATCCCCCTCGGTGACCGCCGGGCCCGACGGGCGCTGGAGGCCGAGCCCCCGGACCTGCAGGACGCGCGGCAGGGGTTCCGCCAGGGAGGGCTGGAGCAGGGGGAGATCGACGGAATGATCCGTCTCTTCCGCTGGTTCCGGGACTGGGGGCCGATGCGCCGATCGATCCGGATCTGGAGCCGGGGCGACTCCCTGATCACCGAGCTCCGAGAGGAGGCGGACCGCATCCGACGGGAATGGCAGAGTCCGCCCCCCGACTCGGCGGTCCTGGTCGACGCGGTGGCCCGCATCGAAGGACTCAACGAGGAGCTCTCCCGCGAAGAGAGAGCGTTCACGTCGAGCATCGCCACGGCCGCCGACCGGGCCATGTACCGGGCCGAGGCCGGCGGGATGACCCGCCACTGAGAGCCCGCCCCTGAGAAGCTGCCCGGCGTTCCCGGGGGACGTCAGGCGGCGTCGTCGGCCTTCGCGTCGTCCCCGTCCTCCCCGTCGTCCGACGACTTCCCCGACGTGGACGAGCTCGAGGAGGACGACGTCGACGACGACTTCGAGAAGGACGAGCTCCCCGAGCCGCGGGAGCTCGAGCTGCTGCTCCCGCCGCCCTTCTTCTTGTCGCCCATGTCGACGGCGCCGCGGAAGTAGGAGCCGTCCTCCAGGTTGACCCGGGGCGCAGAGAGGTCCCCCTCGACGCGGGCCGATCCCCGGAGGACGATCTGGTCGTCGGCGTCGAGATCGCCCACGACGTGCCCCTCCACGGTGATCACCCGGGCGACGATGTCGGCCTCCACCTTCCCGTCGGGCCCGACCGTGACGGCGTGGTCGTCCAGGTTGACCGAGCCCTCCACGTTGCCCTGGATGGTGAGGTCCTCGCTACCCTTGAGCTCACCCTCGATGGTGATCGACTCGCCGATGATGGCCTGCCGACCACCCGACGTTCGATTCCCTCGCCCCGACCCCGCGGACGCGTCCGTGCCGCTCTCGCTTCTCTTCATGGCCTGTTCGTCCTCTTCCTGTTCCGTGTCCGTGTCTCGATTCCACATTGGCTGCCTCCGTCCTCCGAGTCCCGGGTCCGTCGTCCTTCCGGTCACCAGAGCTGCAAGAGCTGCATCGGGCGTTCCGTCCGCGGGTCCGGGCGCACGGGCCCTCATCACCCCTTACCGATAACGGGTGATAGCGGAACCCGATCGTGGAAGCCGGACATCGGCCGGACGCCGAGACGAGGAAAACTTCCCGGCATCGGCCGGAGCCGCGCCGGTCCGGGACCTCATCCCCCGTACTCCTCCGGAATCGGTGCTCCCTCCCGCTCCCCGTGCCACAGCACGTGCAGGATCCACCAGCGGTCGCCGTCGAACCACAGCTGGAAGCTGTTGATCCCCCGCTGGAAGGGCTCGGCGTCGTCGGGCGAGCGCCGCGACTCGTAGGTGGAGAAGACGTGGGCGATGTCGCCGAAGCGCTCCACTTCAGCGTGCACCTCGCGCTCGAAGAACCCCTGCTTCGCGAACGCCTTGCTGGCATTGCCCACGTATTCGTCCACCGTGAGCACCCGGTAGCCGGCCTCTCCTCCGGGACCCCGGCCGCTCGGCACCAGGCGGCCTTCGGGTCGGAAGAGCGACCGGAAGCGTTCCCAGTCCCGCTCTTCCGCCGCCCCACCGGAAATGACGTCGTAGACCGCCGCGACGATCGCTTCCGGGCTCTCCACGTCGGTCGGCGCCGCCCGCGGTCGATCCGGCGCAGTGGCCCCCTGGGCGGGTAGAGGCGTCGCCGACGGAACGCTGATCAGGAGCGAGCTGGCGACAACGGCCGCACGGACGGCATACCACGAAATGCGTGCAAACATCGGAGCTCTCCACAGGTCGAAGTTCGATTCCCGCACGGTCAGCCCGAGGCCGGTCCCGATCAGACTGCGACGCGGCCAGCTGCCGGGCAACGCTGATCGAGTCGCACGGATCCGATACTCCAGAGAGACGGACCGCGCGGCGCCTCGAGCCGACCCACCCGGAGCGACCTCATCGCCATGCGCCGAGCGGACAGGGGTGCGGATGGCCGGCCCCACCGAGATCACGGTGGCCTTCCGCACGGCGGACGGCGCTCGTCTCCGCCTCTCGGTGCGCGTGAGCGAGGAGGAGCCTCACCTGATCCGGGCCCTGGGGGTCGAGATCGGTGACGGGCCCGGGGCGTCGCTGGAGATCCGATCGTGGGAGGACCTCCATGCCACGCTCCGGCAACAGGAGAAGTCGGGACGGTTCTCCGGCGTGATCCTGGCCGCCCGGAACGACGAAGTCTCGTTCCACAGGGCGTACGGACAGGCGCAGCGGGATCCGAGCCGGCCCGTGCGCCCGGGCACCCGATTCAACATCGGATCCCTGGTGAAGCCCTTCACCGGCGCCGTCGTCCTGCGTCTCGTCCAGGAGGGGCGACTGCAGCTGGACGACACGGTGGGTCGGTACGTGGAGGGGCTCCGCCCCGAGATCGCCGGGCAGGTGACGATCATGCACCTCCTGCGGCACAGGTCAGGGCTCGGCGACTACCTCGAGCTGCCGGAGTTCCGGGAGCACCCCGACCGGTTCGACTCCGTCGACGCCCTGATGAGCCTCGTACGGGAGCAGCCTCTCGAATTCGAGCCCGGCACCCGACGACGGTACAGCAACAGCGGGTTCGTCCTGCTGGGCTGCTGTCCGATCGGCTCCTGGAGCCGCAGTGGACAGACCTCCTCCTGGCCGGCTACGACCGGACGGTGGCCCGGGAGCAGGGGCGGGTCGGCGTCGGGTGGGGCGGCGGCGCGCCGGGCGTGAACACCACCCTGGAGATCGATCCTGTCGGGACCGTGGTGGTCGCTGTGGCCAACCGGGATCCCCCCGCCGCGTCCCGGGTCGCTGTATCGATCATGCGCTGGCTCCGAAGCCAGCGCTGAGTACGCGCGCCGCTGTCGTCCATTCGGTGCCTCGTCGGTGAGCATGCCCGGGTAGGAGGGGGAACCGAAACCGTGGGACACGGCCTGGCGGAGAGACTGTTCAACGGTTCTCCCGGCTGGGGTTCGATGGCCTCGTACCGGACCCGTGGAAGGCCGAACAAGAACGTCAGACGTCCACGTAGTCCCGGTCCCACGACCGCTCGGGATCGTGATTGCGCAGGTCGGCCCCGAGCTCGACGGCGGCCTTGAGTCCCAGCAGGACCGACACCCAACCGGCCAGGTTGTCGCTCCGCTCCGTCTCGGGGACTCCGCGTTCGGTGAGCGTGACATCGGTGCCGCCGTCACCGTCGTCCGCGAGGTCGAACTCGGCCCGGCTGCCCCCGAAGTAGGTCAGGACGAACCGGCCGGGCGGATCCCGCTCGAGTATACGGCTCTCCAGGCGCGATCCGTCGCCGAATCGAAACTCGACCCTGTCCTCGCCGATCTCGGGCGAGTCCGCCCAGAAGCGCTTCCGTCCTCCCGGGGTGGCCAGGAGCGGATACACCGCGTCGGGCGGGTGGGTGAGATGAATCCTCCAGCGGATCGAACCGTCAGGTCGCAGGCCCACGGGCACCTCCGTCCGGCAGCATCGGAACGCCATCACGGAACGCAGATACCCCGATCGCCCCGGGGGCTTCCCGCACCCGGGACACGGGAGGCGCGAGCTTCAGACTCCGGATGATCGTCCGGGCCTGACGCCCGTAGCCGCGATCCGGCGGTCCTGAGATCACGTAGCTCGTCACGAACGCCGCGCCCTCGTCGGCGGCGAGGACCACGTGCTGGACCCGGCCGCCGAGCTCGCTGCGCGTGCTGAAGCGGTAGGCCTCGCGGCCGTCCACCTCGTCCTGCGCCAGCGTGTCGGCGACGCCGTCCCGGGACTGGTGCTCGAGGATCCGGCGGGCCAGCTCCCGAAGCGCGGTCGTGTCCCGGGTGCGGACCACACGCACGTAGAACGTGAAGCCGTCGGTGATCTCCGTCGCTTCCCCACTCTCCGGCCCGATCACGCGCACCCGAAGTCGGGCCGGCTCTCCCTCCACGGCCGGATCGACCCGATCCACGATCGCCCGCGGCGGAACCATCAGCGTGAAGGCGAGGTCGGCGGACGAATGGGTCCGCCAGTCCACGGGTATGCCGGCGGGACGCCGCTCTCCCTGCCGGCGATTCCGCAGTCGGGCGATGAGAAACGAACCCGTTCCGGCGGCTCGCGTTCGGCCGGCCGTCGGACAGCGGGAGTTCTCCCACCCCCGAAGGAGTGAACCTCCCGACGGCCACGGCCCCCGGTCCGACTCATACTTGTGCGGCAGGCATGTTCGCGACGGACGTCTGACTGGACCCCAACGGAGACGCACATGAACAGGTGGAGCTGGACGCTCGGAGCCGGGCTGGTGCTCATTCTCGCGGCGACTGCAGGCGCGCACGCTCAGCAGAGAGGCGTGATGCGCGGCCAGATGCACGCGGACACCGCGACCTCGTGCCCGGGCGGAATGGGCGGCATGGGGATGGGGATGATGCACGGACACGGAATGATGGGCGGGATGGACCGGGCGACGGGAATGATGCGCGGTGCCCGGGGAGACAGCGCCGGGCCCACGCCGATGCGCCGCGGCGGCATGGGCATGATGGGGGCCCGTCCGGCACGGCTCCTCGCGCAGCGCGACGAGCTCGGGCTCACCGACGATCAGGTCGCCCGCCTCGAGGAGCTCGGGGAGAAGCAGCGGGACATGATGCGGGGAATGCACACGGGCATGACGGCCGTCCGCCGCCAGATGCGGGACGTGACGGCACCGGACAGCCTCGACCTCGACGCCTACCGCTCGGCCCTGGAGGCCATGGCCGACCAGATGGTGGGCCACCGCATGCAGTGGGCCCGCTTCCAGCAGCGGGTTCTGGGAGTGCTCACGCCCGAGCAGCGGGAACAGGTGGAGGCCAGAACGAAGCGGCCGGGTCACATGATGCGCGGGGCCGGCCCGGGAGGCGGCTGACGTCCCCGCGTCCTTCTCGCCCGGCCGGGATCACTCCGGGCGGCGCCCCATCGTGACGAGCGATCCTTCGGTGGCCTTCCACGAGTCCGAGGCCTCATCCGCCTGGAGGCGGACACGGAACTGGTCCGTCACCTCGAGCCCGGCGGCCTCGAAGGCCTCCCTCCAGCCCGCCTCGCTCAGCAGCGTCATCTCGAGGCCCACGTCCTCCGGCCAGGAGTGGCTCGCGGCATTCTCCTCGTAGAAGTCCACCTGGCAGGCGAACACGCCCCCCGGGCGGAGCAGACGGCGCACCTCGGCCAGACCCTCCCCCAGGTCCGGCAGGTAGTAGAAGACCTCCATGGAGTAGATCACGTCGAAGCCCCCCGGCTCCAGGGGATGACCGTCCGGGAAGCTGGCGACGTGATACTCCGCGTTGGGATAGGCCGTCGATCGTTCGCGCGCCAGCGTGATCATCCGCGGCGAGACGTCGATTCCCACCGCCCGCCCCTCGGGCGCCGCCTCCGCGGCCCAGCGGACCGTGTACCCGTTGCCGCACCCGATGTCCAGGTAGCTCCCGTCCCGCGGAAGAGGCAGCTGCTCGAACACGGGCCGGACGAAGGGAATGTGGCTCTCGGCCATGCCCTGGCCGCGTCCGCTCTCCGCCCAGCCCTCGAAGACGTCGCGCACTCGGAGGACTCGATCTTCCCGGCGTTGATCGGTCATGGCGATCGGGCTCCTCTCGAGTACTGACTCCGGTCGGGCGTCGTTACGGTAGTGTATGATTCATGGAGTCGCGAAGGCTACTCCACACGGCGGAGACCTCCATTCCCAGCATTCCCTATCCCGTCGTCAACGCCCTGCTCTTCCAGGGATTCTGGCTCGCGGCCGTCCTCGGAGCGGCGTCGGGACGGCCGTGGCTCGGCCCGGCCCTCCTGCCCGGCGTGGCGGCCGCTCACCTGGCCGCGAGGCCCGGCTGGCGGGAGCTGTTGCCGGCGGCCGCGGCCCTGGTGATCGGCTACGGGGCCGACTCCGCGCTGGTCCTTCTCGGTCTTCTCCACTTCCCGGAGCAGACGGGGCCGGGAGGTCCGAGCCCGCTCTGGATGGTGGCGCTGTGGGGCAACCTCGGAATCGCGCTCCGTGCCTCGCTGGGCTGGCTCCGGCCCCGCCCGCGACTCGCCGGGGCGCTCGGTGCGGTCGGTGGCCCCGTGGCCTACTTCGGAGGCGCGTCCCTGGATGCCGTGCGACTGGGTGATCCGACGTGGCTCAGCCTGGCCGCGGTGGGCGCCGTCTACCTCGTGGCGACGCCGGTCCTGTGTCTTCTCGCCGAGCGCGGCCCGTCACGGACCTGACTCGTCGGACGGGAGCGTGCGGACGGGAGGCCCCGGACGTCGTGAAATCACCCATGGGGGAATTCCCCCATGGCGAAGACGATCTATCGACGTCATCCATCGATTCAGATATTCGATCTCACTTCAGGAGCCGATAACAGGTCGACTGCTTCCGACCGCTGCGCCCCCGAACCGAGAGATGAACTCCGTCGACTCCCACGCCCCTGACTCCGGCCCGGAATCGCGGGACTCCCGCTCCGGGGCCCGACCACCCCGGCTGCTCCTCACGGAGGACAATCCGGCCGACGCCCGTCTGGTGAAAGAGCTGCTGAGCGAGAGCCGCTCGTCCCGCTGGGACATCACCTGGACCAGGAGCAAGGAAGCCGCGCTGGAGCGGCTGAACGAAAGCCCCGAGCCGGACGCGGTGCTCCTCGACCTCGGACTCCCGGATTCTCGGGGCCTCGAGACTCTCCGTGACGTGCTCGCCGTCACGCCCCGGGTTCCCGTCGTCGTGCTCACGGGACACGCCGATTCCCGACTCGGCGCTGAGGCGGTACGGGCGGGCGCCCAGGACTACCTGCTCAAGGACGAGGTGACGGCCGGCGAGCTGGCCCGGACCCTGAGCTACGCCGTGGGGCGGAAGAAGACGGAGAAGGAGCTGCTCCGGGCCAAGGAGAAGTTCGAACGCGTCTTCGAGATCAGTCCGGTCGGCCTGGCGATGATCGACTCGGAGGAAGAGCGACCGGTGCGGGTGAACGAGACCCTCCTGGAGCAGTTCGGATATGAGCCCGACGAGCTGATGGACGGTGCGGTGCAGACCCGCGATCTCTGGGCCGTGCCGGACGAGTGGCGGTGGGTCGTGAGTCGCGTCCTGGAGGGAGAGACCGTCCGCAACGTGGAAGTCCGCTTCAGACGCGCAGGCGGTGCAGAGTTCGACGGACTGCTCTCGGTGGCGCCCCTGGAGATGGAGGACCGGCGCTACTGGATCTGCGCGATCGGGGACATCAGTACGATCAAGGAGGACGAGAGGCGACTCCAGTACCGGGGAATGCACGACAGCCTCACGAATCTTCCGAACCGGTCGCTGTTCGACGACCGTCTCGGCCACGCCCTGGATCGGACCGGCCGAACCGGCGAAACCCTCGCGGTGCTCTTCGTCGATCTGGACCGTTTCAAGGAGGTCAACGACACGCGGGGCCACGAGGCCGGCGACCGGGTCCTCCGGGGGGCAGCGCAGCGACTCCAGGCCACGGTGCGCCAGCCGGACACGGTGGCCCGGATCGGTGGGGACGAGTTCGCAGTGCTCCTGGAGGGGGCCTCCGGCCGCGAGGACGTGAGGCGGGTGGCCGGACGGATCGCCACCGCCTTCATGGAGCCCGTCGAACTGGAAGGAGAAGCGATCTCCGTGGACATCAGCATCGAAGGATCGGTCTTCGAGGGCGCCGGCGGCGGCCCTGCGCCCTCCGCCTCCGAGCTCCTGGAACGGGCGGACGAGGCCATGTATCGCGCCAAGCAGACCCGCTGCCCGTCGCTCGTGGTGACCGGTATGAGCGACTGAGCCCCTGGCCTCCCTCCCGCGTCCTCGGTCCCGGTTTCCGATCCGAGGCCGCGGAGGTGCCGCTCAGTCGAACGCCATGAACAGCAGGGTGATCCCCTCCAGTCCGAGGCCGAGGAAGACCATCAGCACGAGGAGGACGTTGAAGAACAGGCCACCCGTCTCCCTCGTGTGCGTGTACGGCGGCATGTCGAGCACGCCGGTCCGGTGGGCGTGAATCGCATGCAGCACGAGGCCGAGCCCGAGCCCGTGGAGGAACAGCTGGAGCAGCACGCCCGTGTACGGGCGCAGGCTCTCGATCGCGATGGCGCCGAACGAGAGCAGTCCCATGACATACAGGCTGCCGTACGCGGTCTTCAGCATGCGGCTCCCCTGCTGGCGTCGGACGATGCCGTCCGGCCAGTCGGTGAGAGATTCACGGCGGG
>CANPVF010000084.1 GCA_947581645.1 Candidatus Caribbeanibacter nitroreducens
GAGGGGGCTGGCCCCGACCGAACGCATGAGAGAGACGCCCGTCCCCGCCATCGGGGCGGACGGCGGACAGAATCTGAAGAGGGAGACAACGAGATGATCGGACCAACGACGACACGGAGGAGTCTCGGGGCCATCGCCGCGCTGGTATCCGGCGCCGCGCTGCTGAGCGCGGCCGGGCCGGGGCCGGATCTGACGGCGGAGCACCCGGCGGAGGAGACGGACGCCGAGAGCCAGGAGAGGTTCGTGGGAATGGCTCCCTACCGGGGCTACCTGGAGGCCCACGCGGGGGTCGAGGAGCCGCCGCGGCTGGCCGGCGGGCCGGTGGAGATGAGCGTCTCACAGAGGTCCGGAGGCGTCCACGTCGCGCTCCCGGCCCAGAGGGAGCTCGACCCGGACGTGTTCGGTACGCCCGAGCTGCCCCGGGCCTTCGGGGGAACGCCCGGCATCAACGGCCTTCCGCCGGGGGGACGCAATGCGAGCGGTGGGCAGTGGACCACCTCGAAGTCGATGACCCCCTTCGGCGACGAGGCGGTGGTCATGGGGAACGGCCGGCTGAAGCTGGAAGCCACCGACGTCTCGGCGGTGGACGCGGCCAGCAGCGAGGACGAGGTGACGTTCCGCGCCAGCTGGGAGGACGAGGCGGGCAACACCTACGCCGTGGAGTGCTGCCAGATGCTGGCGACCCGCGGGGTGGAGTATCCCACCTTCGGCGGCGTGGTCACGAACCACATCCTGCACGGCTCGAGCCGCATCGGGACGGCACTGATGCCCACCGAGTTCACCTATCTGGCCTTCTGGGGAATGGGGCGGGTGCTGAAGAACGGCGAGGTGCAGCAGGCGCCGCGACTGGTGCACGGCATGCTGACGGAGTACGTCCGGGGAGAGGGCTATGAGCTCACGGGCGACGCCGGCGTCACGCCCACCCGGAAGCACTTCCACCTCATGGTCCCGCCCATGATGCCCGACCGGGAAGAGGGGCGATTCCATCACAGCAACGTGGAGACCGGCTTCACGCTGCCCAACGACAAGCCGCTCCCCTTCTGGCACGTCATGTTCGGCAACGTGGACATCCAGAGCACGCGGGGAGGCTGAGATGGTCGGGAATGGCCGTCGTATCGTGTCGGGGGGGCTGAAGAGTGCCGCGGCCCTGGTCGGGGCCGCGGCGCTGATCGCGGCGGCCTGGACGTCCGGGACGGTCCAGGAGGCGACAGCCACGGTGGAGATGACCAACCGGCTCACCTTCACGTCGGACAGCGTGGTGATCGGCGTCGGCGAGACGGTGGAATTCCGGAACACCTCGGCCCTGGTCCATACCGTGACGGGTGATCCGTCGAGGTCGTCGCTGGACGCCAGCGTTCACCTCCCCGAGGGTGCCGAGCCGTTTCACTCCGGACGCATGAAGCCCGGCGAGACCTTTTCACATACCTTTGAGTCGACCGGCACCTACAGGTACTTCTGTGTTCCCCACGAGGGCGCGAAGATGCACGGGGTCGTCGTCGTCCGGGACCGAGAGGACATGCGCGAATGATCCAGACAGACCGATTCGACGATGTGATCGTCGGCACGGGCCAGGCGGGTAAACCCCTGGCCGGGGAGCTGGCCGACGCGGGGCGAGAGGTGGCGATCGTCGAGCGTGACCGTGTCGGGGGAACCTGCGTCGTGCGGGGCTGCACCCCGACCAAGACCATGTGGGCCAGCGCACGGGTGGCGCACCTCGCCCGCAGGGCCGGCGAGTACGGTGTGGACACCGGTCCCGTGTCCGTGGACCAGGAGCGGGTGCGCGAGCGGAAGAGGGAGATCGTCGACGCGTGGAGCTCGGCGGGCCGCGACGGCCTCGAGGAACGCGACGGGGTGGAGCTCATCGACGGTCACGCCCGCTTCGAAGCCCCCGGACGGATGCTGGTCGACCTCGAGCACGGGGGATCGCGTCGGCTGGAGGCGGAGCGGGTCTTCCTGAACACCGGCGCGCGGCCCGTCCTTCCCCCCATCGACGGACTGGACGAGGTGGACCATCTCGACTCCACCTCGGTCATGGAGCTGGGCGAGACGCCGGATCACCTGCTGGTGCTGGGCGGCGGATTCATCGGGCTGGAGTTCGCCCAGATGTACCGGCGCTTCGGGGCCGACGTGACGGTGATCGAGCGGGCCGACCGGCTCGCCCTGCCGGAGGACGAGGACGTGTCGGAGGCCCTCCGCGAGATCTTCGAGGAGGACGGGATCGGGGTCCGGACCGGCACGGACGTGGTCGCCGCGGAGCCGGGCGCCGGGGGTGGCGTCCGGCTCCGGGTCGACGGACCGGACGGCTCCGGACAGGTGACGGGGAGTCACCTGCTCGTCGCGACGGGACGACGCCCGAACTCCGACGACCTGGGACTCGGGGAGGCGGGGGTCCGGACGGACGACCGCGGCCACATCCAGGTGAACGAGCGCCTGGAGACGACCGCCGACGGCGTCTGGGCGCTGGGCGACGTCACGGGCGGCGCCCCCTTCACCCACACCTCCTACGACGACTTCCGGGTGGTCCGCTCGCAGCTGCTGGGAGACGGCGACCGGACGAGGGGCGACCGCGTCACCACCTACACGGTCTTCACCGATCCCCAGCTCGGACGTGTGGGGATGACCGAGCGTGAAGCCCGGGAGACGGGCCGGGAGGTCCGGGTGGCGAAGCTCCCCATGTCCCACGTGGCCCGTGCCCAGGAGATGGACGAGACGCGCGGGTTCATGAAGGGCGTGGTCGATGCCGACAGCGGACAGATCCTGGGCGCCGCGATCCTCGGTGTGGAGGGGGGCGAGGTCGCCATGGCGCTGAAGCTCGCCATGATGGGCGGGCTCTCTCACGCGGAGGTCCGGGACGCCGTCCTGGCCCATCCCACGCTGGCCGAGTCGTTGAACAACCTGTTCATGACGCTGGACTGATCGGCCGGGAGCCGCGACCGATGACGTCAGCAGGTCCCACAGCACCGTCCTCCAAGCGGGAGGAGTTCGAGGAGGAGGCCCTCGTGCACCTGGACGCCCTGTACGGCCAGGGCCTCCGCCTGACGGGCGGGGACGAGGGCCGGGCGGAGGATCTCGTACAGGACACCATGCTCCGCGCCTGGCGTTCGTGGGACACGTACGAGACGGGGACGAACTGCCGCGCGTGGCTGATGACCATCCTGCGGAACATCTTCATCAACGACTTCAGGCGGCAGAAGAGCCGGCCGGATCCCGTGGACTTCGACGACGTGGAGGAGCGCCCGGTCTGGGGACAGCTGAAGGAGGAGGACCCGTCCGGCGAGTTCTTCGATCGCATCATCGACGACGAGGTCGTGGACGCCATCCAGGACCTGGACGACGAGTTCCGGGTCACGCTCGTCCTCTCGGACGTGGACGGCCTGAGCTACCAGGAGATCTCGGAGCAGCTCGGGATCCCGGAGGGTACGGTGAAGTCCCGCCTCTACCGGGCCCGTCGCCGCCTCCAGAACGAGCTGTACGAATATGCCCGTTCCATGGGCTATCTGAGGAGCGAAGAGGACGATGACTGACGACGAGAGCCCGACGCTGCTTCGGCGTCTGAAGGAGCTGTTCTCCGGCGGCAACGGCGAGGCGGCCGGTTCGGAGCCGGCGCTGCCGGACGAGCCCGGCGGGGCGTCCCCGGAGTGCGAGGACGTGGAGGAGATCTCCTGCTCCGAGGCGGCCGAGAAGGTCTACGAGTACCTGGACGGAGAGCTGGCGCCGGAGCGGGCCCGGGAGGTCCGCTGCCACGTGGAGCAGTGCAAGCGGTGCTATCCGATGTACAACTGGGAGCAGATGTTCCTGGACTTCGTCCGGGAGAGCGCGGACCGGGCGGAGGAGAACCCGGAGCTGCGCGAGAAGGTGGAGGCTCTCCTGGACCGGGAGGCGGAGGGCTGAAGCCGGCCTTCGCCCGCCACTGAAGACGCCTAGAAGAGGCGCACGGGCGAGAAGACACCCACCCTGAGCGACGGTCCCGCCGGCAGGTTGCGTCCGTCCAGCGGCACCCGGGCTCCGACCTGCAAGCTCGCGGCACCGAGCCCGGTCCCGACACCGACCTTCGGCAGCAGCTGGATCATCTTGCGCTGCTCGCTCTCCAGCCGGATCCCCTCTTTCACCGGTGGGTCCCCCCAGAGCCCCTCGGCGGCCAGCTCCCACGAGAAGCGGCCCGCCGTGCCGCCGGCGGCCAGGAAGGCGAACGTCTCGTCGCCGGGGTCCCACAGGATCTCCGCGTTCCGCTCCCGCCAGCGACGGCCCATCCACGCCTTCACGTACAGCGGGAGCGGATGGAGCGAGCGACCGACCTCCAGGATCAGCTCCCAGTCGCGCTGCCCCTCCGTGAGGGGGATCACCTCGGCGTCCACCGGGAAGTCGCTGCCGGGGAGCTTCACGCCGCCCCGGAGGGCCACGGCGACCGGGAGTGGATTCGAGAAGCTCAGTGCCCCGGGACCGATCCTCAGCCACCCGCGTACGTCGCCGACGCCGGTCTCGGTCCGCTCCCCCCCGGCGTCGTCGAACTGAAAGCGATGGACCGGGGCCTGGACCCACGCGTCGAGCCCCGGGACGATTCCCAGGGTGGCGTTCACGTAGGCGGAGGTGGCGACCATGTGTCCGTCGGCGAAGAACGGCTCCACCTCGCCCGTGGACCGATACTCCTCGTCGGTGTCGTGATGGATGACCGACACCTCCACCCAGCCCTCGCCCGGGGCGCTCACCCACTGCGCCGCGGCCGGAGGCGCGGACACGAGCGAGAGCGTCAGGGCGGCGGCGACCGCCGAAACCGTGGTGACGGGAGCGAGCCGATAGGTCACGAGGGCGGCTCCCAGATCTCGGTCTCGGGCTGGAAGAGGGCCCAGGCGAACCAGAAGGCGACGTAGGCCTCTGTCACGGGCTCGAGCTCCGCGCCCTCCATCGGACCCGATACCGCTCTCCCGTCCACCGTCCAGACGCTACCCGTCTCCCGGTCCACGATCTCACCGCCGTCGAGCGTGAAGCTCGCCGTGCGCGTCTCACCCGAGGGCGTCACCGCCTCCGGGCGGTAGGCGGCGGCCGACCGGGCCTGCGCCTTCCAGAACACCCACACGGGTTCGCCCCCGACGCTCACGCTGTCCAGCGCGACCTCGGCCGTGTTCTGCAGCGCGCCGAAGGGCACGGCCAGGCCACCGTCCTCGTGCGGAAGTCCGAGGACCAGCTCCTTCGGGGGGCGCCGGCCGTCGATGCGGGGGACGGGAAACAGCGTATTGCTGTTCCCCAGGCTGTTGTAGCTGCCGTAGGGATAGTCGGTGTAGTCCCGCTGGAAGCCCGTCGAGGACGAGATCACGCGCGTGTCCGGATGGAGGCTCTTCCACTGCTCCCAGCTCATCTCCGTGACGTGCACCTGCTCCAGCTCCACCCCCCGGTCCGGTCCGCAGCGTCCCCCGCGGGACATCTGGGGGTAGAGGGTCCGACCGCCCTCCGCCGGCGCCATCATCAGGTTGTTGAGGTACAGCAGCCCGGAGACCACGAACTCCCGGCCGTCCACCGCGGCGCGGTCGAAGGCCAGGCTGGAGCCGGTGAGCGGACACAGGGTCACGGCGATCTTCCGGTCCCCGAAGTCGAAGTTGACGATCTCGTGCCACCACAGGATGCGGTGGGGAACCGCGATGGGCTGGCCGTCGGGCGCCCGCAGCCCGATCACGCGGACCTCGGGGTCGGCGGAGACGTCGGCCCTCAGGTACTCGGTGCCGGATCCCCCGGGGGAGACCAGCTCGGGGTCGCTCAGGGCGGGGATCCCGCCCCGGCCCACGCCACCGTCGGCGATCTGATCCGTGGGAATGCTGCACTGCAGGTCGGCGGTGGGATCCGGGTCCCCGGGACCGCCGGGATTCTCCCCGCAGCCGACGACGAGGCCCAGTGCTGCCGCGGCGAGGACGAGCGCGAGTGTTCGTGTCCGTCCGGGGTGGAGAGACCGCGGACCTCCGGGGTCTGGACTGTAGACCGGGCTCACTGCCATCCTCCCATCGGGGTGGGCCGGTACGGAAACATCGAGTCTGCGGAACCCGGCCGGACCTCGCCGGCGTTTGCGGGTCCCGTGCATCCGGGCAACCCCTCGGCGAGAGGCAAGGTTCCCGCGACGGAGGACGCGTCCGGTCCGGTCTTCGTTCATCCGACCCGAACAGGTGATCGAGCTCATGAGCCGAGCGAGCGACAGCGAGAGCGGGGAGGGGACGGGCGAGGAGGCCCCCGACGCGGCGTGGATCCGGACCGTCCCCCCGGACTCGGCGGAGGGGGAACTGCGGGACGTCTACCGGTCGATCGGTGCCCGGCGCGGGGTCTCCAACATCCTGGGCGTCCAGTCCCTTCACCCGGACGGACTCTCCGCCCACGACGAGCTCTACCGGACACTCATGTTCGGCCGGTCGCCCCTCTCCCGGATCGAGCGGGAGGCCGTGGCCGTCACGGTGTCGGCGGCGAACGACTGCTTCTATTGAATTCAGCATCACGGGGCGGCGCTCCGTGAGCTCGGTGTCGACGACGATCGGATCCAGACGCTCGCCCGGGACTGGCGCTCGGCGACGGAGCCCGGCGGCCGCCTCCGGGCGATGCTGCGGTACGCCGAGGAGCTGACCCGGGAACCCGAGGCTGTCGACCAGGAGGACGTGGCGACGCTCCGGGATGCGGGACTCGACGACGAGGCGATCCTGCACCTCGTCGAGGTCGTCTCCTACTTCAACTTCGTGAACCGCATGGCCGACGGGCTCGGGGTCAGCCTGGAGGAGGCGTGGCCGCACCCGGAGGTGGGGACGCGCTGAGCCCGTCGGGAACCCGCGCGGGAGGTGCTCGTGTTCACGGGGCACCACCTCCGAACCCCGACAGCAGGAGGCTTCCATGCGCGGCGACAGACTTCTCGTTCCGGTGGTGTTCGTCCTCTCGGCCGGTGCTCTCTTCTGGCGAATGGGAGAGCCGGGCGGTGAGGGGCCGTCTCCGACGTCCCCGGCCGCGGACACCCTGCTGGACGTGGACTCGATGGCCGTGGCGACGCGGCTGGCCGGAGGGGCGACGTGGAAGACCGATTTCTCGCGCATCACGGTTCCCCCGGAGGAGATCGTCTCCGGCGGTCCGCCGAAGGACGGCATTCCCTCCATCGACGAGCCGCGGTTCCAGTCGATCGGGGAGGCGGATTCGTGGCTGAACCCCTCGGATCCGGTCATGGTGGTGGAGGCCGGCGGGGAGGTGAGGGCGTATCCGCTCAGGATCCTCGTCATGCACGAGATCGTGAACGATCGGGTCGGCGGTGTGCCCGTGGCCGTCACCTACTGTCCGTTGTGCAACACGGCTCTCGTCTTCGAGCGCACCCTGCCCGGAGGTCAGGTCGTGGAGTTCGGCACCACCGGCCGGCTCCGCCATTCGGACCTGATCATGTACGACCGCTCCACCGGCACGTGGTGGCAGCAGGCCACCGGCGAGGGAATCGTCGGACGCCACGCCGGCGACACGCTGGCGTTCCGCTCCTCGAACACGTTCTCCTGGGAGCGGGCCAGGGAGTTCCACCCCGACGCCCGGGTCCTCTCGCGGGAGACCGGCTACGATCGGGACTACAGCCGCTCCCCGTATCCCGGCTACGAGGATCGGGGCAAGCAGCCGATACAGCGCTTCGTCTCCGGGGCGACCCCCGGGCCGCTGCCGCCCATGGAGCGCGTGGCAGCGGTCGACCTGGACGGCGGATGGGCGGTGCCCTACTCCGTGCTGTCCGAGAGACGCGTCGTGAATGCGACCGTGGCGGGCCGCCCGCTGACCGTGTTCTGGGCGCCCGGTGCTGCGAGCCCCCTCGACGAGGTGGAGGTCTCCCGGGGCGAGGACGTGGGGCAGGTCGCGGTGTTCGAGCGGAGGATCGAGGGCGAGGGAACCCTCAGCTTCCGGTGGGAGACGGACGGGGGCGGAGACGGCGGAGCCTGGGTGGACGAGGAGACGGGGTCACGCTGGAACCTGGCGGGCCGCGCCGTATCGGGACCGCTCGAGGGCCGGGAGGTGAAGGACGTGCGGCACGACAGCCCGTTCTGGTTCGCCTGGGTCGGCTTCCGGCCGGAGACCGAGCTATGGTCGGTGGAGGGAGGGGGGCAGTGAGGCAGTCGGCTCCGAGACGGCGGAGTCCGCGATTCCGATGTCGCCGACACACGTCACCGAACGCCCCTCCAGCGTGATCCGCCACTCACCGGCCCGTGCGCCGGACAGATCCATCCGGAGGACCCAGGAGTCCGGCGAGACGTCCGGCTCGACCTCCCGGACTTCGATTCCACTCCCTGCCGGCACCTCGGCGCGGGGCGATCCCGTCAGGCGCTCCGATGTCTCCACGAGCACCCGGGTGTCCGGCCGGCCGGCGCTCACCTCGTCCGGAAAGACCGAGAGGGAGCAGGCCGGCGCCGGTGCGGCCCGGACGGACCCCGACTGCGGGCCCGTCCGTCCCGGTGCGGGTCCGGCCGCAAGCGCCACCGCGAGGGTCGATGCCAGGACGCTCTGTCGGGGCACGTACCGCATGTCCGCCTCCTCTTCGGAAGGAAAGGACGCGACTCGGAGTACAAACGTTCCGATCGCCGTACATGTGCCGGGGCAAGTCCGCGTCCGGAGACGGTCCGGTGGAGGCAGCCGCTTACGTGGTAAAGGGTTGGGACGCTACGAGCCGCCCGTGGACGGCACCGTGTCGAGCGGAACTCCGGAAAAATTCACGGAATCCGCGGCCGGCAGGGCCCGGACCGTTTCCGGGGATCGGCCGATGGAATCCGTGGCGGCGGACGCCGTGTCCGGCTCCGGCTTCCGCCCGAAGGCCCGCCGGTAGATCAGGCCCGTGCGCCAGCGAAATTCGCGGGTCTCCGTGGCCGGATTGTCGGTGCGCGGTGAGGGGATCGTGGCGGCCAGCATCGCGGCCTGGCGCCGCGACAGACGAGCGACGGGACGTCCGAAGTATCGAGTCGACGCGGCCTGGATCCCGAAGATGCCGTCTCCGAGCTCGATGACGTTCAGGTACAGCTCGAGGATGCGGGCCTTGGAGAGCTCGGCTTCCATCCGGAAGGCGATCAGCGCCTCCCGCGCCTGCGCCGCGCGAAGCTCCATGTAGGCGGTGCTGTCCGGCCAGGACCTCCGGTACGCCGAACCGTCGGGCAGGGAGGTCGCCTCCAGCAGGAGCCCCCGGGCGGTTGCCGTCAGTACTTCCCCGTCACGATCCGTCGCTCGATGCCGAGTCGTCGGTGGCGGCTGAATCTTCGGCAGCCGTCTTCAGCACGGGGGTCATCAGGAAGCCACGCCCGGTGATGTTGATGTTCTGGATCGAGGCATCGGTGTCGGCCAGGACCGTGGTCGTCTCGCTCCCGTCCGTGGTCATCGTGAACCGGACCGACGGCAGCTTGATGCCGGTCTGGACCCCGCTCGGGACGAACAGGTCGTAGGTGCCCGGCCCGTAGGTCACGCCGCCGTCGCCTCCGCCGAGACGGGCCGAGTCCGCCAGCACGAGCTCGGCGCCGCTGAAGCGAAGCCGGAGTCCGCGGTACGTACCGGCCTCCAGGTCGCCGGCAGCCACCTCGATACCGGTGGAATCGTCCGGGAGATCCGTGAGGTCGACCTCGAGTGAGGAGCTGTCGTCGGCACTGTCGGAACTGGCGCTGTCGGACACCACCTCCACGCGGACCCAACGCGCGTCGGGCCCCTGGGTCGTGTCGGATCCGGTCGTGTCCGCGTTCAGGCGGTAGACCTCGACGGCCTCGAGGTCGATCGTCACCGCTTCCACGCTCTCCCGCGACAGGCGCGCGGCGCGAATGCCGGCTTCCTCCGCGGAGACGTTCGACTGGACCGCGCCTCCCCCGTCGTCCGACCGGGCGAGGTTGATCTGATAGTTGCCCGATGCGCCGGGCCCGACGGCGGAGTCGCCCTCGCAGGCCGCCAGGACCGGAAGGGCCGTGGCTACAGCCAGGGCAGCGCCGAGGCGCAGCAGGGAGCTGGAGAGTACCGGGGTCTTCTGGGCGTCTGTCATCGTCGACTCGCGTTCCTGTACGTGCGACATGGGCTGGCTCGTCAGGCCAACCGTAGAACGCAAGCGACGGTCCCGGGACGACTATATTCTGTAAGCCGTTTATGAGCAATAGTTTGTGTGGATATAACTCGTACCGCCGGTCCCGTCGACCCGGGAAAAGTTCCTTGTCCGAATCTCCGATCAGACGTCCAGGGACGTGAACGGCCCCTGGCCTAGTAGGCGCCCCAGTCCTGGTCACCGGGGATCCAGTAGCTGGGCAGCACGAAGCGCAGGGCGTGGGCGAAGCTCCGGGCGCGCTGGAGGTCGTCCAGCGACTCCCGGCGCATTCTATCCAGCTCGTCGCCGAACATGCGCTGATACTCCTCCTCGGCCGCCCGACGCTTCGCCTCTTCGGTCTCGTACTGACGCCTGAGGGCACCGAGCTCGCCCACGTCTAGCCACACCCCGCCACAGGTGGGGCACTCGTCCACCTCGATCTCGCGCTTCACGCTGAAGAAGTTTCGGTGCATCACGGATCCGTCGCTGCAGCTGGGGCAGGCGTACGGATCGTCGCCCTCCGGTCGGAGGCCGGGATCTCCGGTGACGTCGAGCAGCGCCTCCCCGGCGGACTCGTGCTGCTCGTCGACCTTCTCGAGCTCGAAGTTGTCCAGCCAGAGGCCCGCGCATCCGTCCTCGCAGACGTCCACGGTGAGGCCTCCGACGGTCTTCTCGCTCAGCGTGCCTTCGCATGCGGGACAGTTCACGGCGGCTCCCGGTCGGTGGATAGAGTCGTTGATCCTTCGGAGAATCTCGCTCGGGACCTCCCGCGTCAACTGACCGGATCGATACCGGGTAAGGGGGCCGATGCGTCGGTGTCGCCGCCGCCCGGGAATTGATTGGCCCGGTTCCGGGTCCAAATCCCGGACGTCCGACGTACTCAGACGGAAAAACTTTCCGGCCGCACGGGCACAGGCCCGGATCGTGCCTTCCCCCTCCGCGCCCCCTAACTCCATGCAGGGTAATCCCCTGCACACCTACCCGTCGCTCCGGTCCCGTGGTTGCGCCACCGACCCCCGGACCCGGAAGCGCCTTCAGCGGACCGCGTACGTGGATCGATGGTCCCGGAGGCGCTCTCCCGTTTCGGGCCGAACGGCGGAATCGAACCAGAACGAGGGGGGACGAGATGATCTACACGAGGACGCTTCGAGCTGCGGGATTCGTCGCGACACTGGCCCTGCTGGCCGCCTGTGGCGGCACCAGCGGTGAGGCCAGCGAGAGCGACGAGCCGCAGACGGTCACCGTGCCGGCCGGCACGGAGGTCGTCGTACAGCTGAACGAGGAGCTGAGCACCCGAAGCCACGCGAAGGGCGACGCCTTCGCGGCGCAGGTCTCGTCGGCCGTCTCGGACAGCGGACGTGTGGCGATTCCCGCGGGGGCGACGGTGCACGGTGAAGTCACCGGCGTGCAGCGCGCGGACGACCAGGGCAGGAAGGGCGTACTCAGCCTGGACGTGACGTACGTGGAGATCCGCGGCGAGCGCCATCCCGTGAGCGCCCGCGTCGTCAGCGCCAATCCCGAGGCACGCTCGGAGACGAGCACCGGTGAGGCCGCCGCCAAGGTCGGAGGCGGCGCGGCCGCCGGGGCGATCCTGGGCCGCGTGATCGGCGGCGACGGCACCGGCGCCGCCGTGGGAGCGGCGGTGGGTGCAGCCGCCGGCACGGGCGTCGTGCTGGCCACGAAGGACGGTTACGCGGTGCTCCCGCAGGGATCCAACGTTCGTCTGGAGCTCAGCGAGGCCCTGACCGTGCCGGTGACGGGCGGGCAGGCCTCTGCCGACGACACGAACGGGGAGGGCACGTGACCATGAGGCTCGATACAGATGGTGAGTATCGGACGGATCGGTTCGCTCGAACTCTTTCCGTAGCGGCGTTGCTTCTCCTGGCCTGGCCGGCGATGGCGGCCGCCCAGGGAGCCTCGGGCCAGGGCTTCGGCCTGGAGGTGGACGGCGGCGGCCGCATCCTGGCCGGGGACGAGCTGGAGGGGCTGGACGACGGGTACGCCGTCCACGCCCTCGGGAGCTACGCCTGGCGGACCGGCTGGGAGGCCGGAGTCGGGGCGGGGATCTCCTTCCACGACCCGGCGCCCGACGTGAACGGCGACATCACGGACGTGGTGGGATTCGCCCGCTACCGCTTCAACGTTCCGCGGGCCGCCATCCAGCACCTGCATCCGTTCCTGGAGGCGCGCGCGGGCTTCGTCCGCTTCAGCACCTCCGGTCCCGGGGACGACGACATCTCACAGGACGGCTCGCTGGTGGGGGGACAGGCCGGAGCCGAGTACTGGCTGACCGACGAGGTGGGCCTGCTGGGGGCCGTGGGCGTGGAGTACCTGTCGTTCTCCGCCGCCGACGGCCTGCCGGAGCGCTCGGGCTGGTCCGTGCGCCCACAGGTCGGCCTCAAGCTGCGGTACTGAGAACGAACGCAGCGTCTGGATCGAATCTGGATCACGTATGGGGACGCGCCCGAACGAACTCGATCATGATTCGGCATAGATTCACGGAGGCAACCATGAAGAAGATCACTACGACGGTCGCGGCGGTCTTCGCGGTGGCGCTCCTGGCTCTTCCGGGCACCGCCCGGGGACAGGACGTGCAGCTCGGTCCGCAGCTCAGCCTGGCCGACGACTATGATGCCGGCCTCGGCGGCCGGGCGGTCTTCAACGTCGGCGATCCCGGAGGTTGGGAGGGCACAGGCAGCTTCGACGTCTTCTTCCCCGACGGAGATGTCGACTACTGGGAGCTGAACGGGAACCTGGTCTACAACTTCCCGGTGGAGGAGTCGCGGACGTTCTTCCCGTACCTCGGGGGCGGGCTGAACATCGCCCGCGTCGAAGCCGGCACCCTGGAGGACACGGATCTCGGCGTGAACATCGTCGGCGGGAGCAAGTTCGACGCTGAAGGGGTCACTCCCTTCGTCGAGGCCCGGGTCGAGATCGAAGGGGGCGAGCAGTTCGTCCTCACCGGCGGATTCCTCTTCCCCTGACGTAGAGCAGGTCCACCCGGTCGCCCCCGATCGCGGCGATCCGGGTGAGGTCCAGGTGTCAGCCCCGCGGGACCGGTTCCCGCGGGGCTGACGTATGCGGGTGGGGGGCGCGACCGGGCGGCGGGGGCTGGACACAACCCTGGTCGAGGCTCGAACGTCGGGTGTATGGAGATCATTCGACCGAAGAGCTCATCCCACGACCGGGGCCTGCCGATGACCCGATACCCGAGTCCCTGGCCCGCCGGCTTCGCGCTGGCGCTCCTCCTCCCTCTCCCCGCCGCCGCGCAGGAGACGCCGTCGGATACCGTGACCGGCACGGAGCTCACCGTCTACAACGAGAACCTGGCGCTGGTCGAGGAGCAGCGCCGGATTAGCCTGGACGAGGGCGTGAGCGACGTCTCCTACCGCGACGTGGCGGCGCGACTCCAGCCCACCAGCGTCACCTTCCGCTCTCTCCGCGACCCGGAAGGGACCTCGGTGCTGGAGCAGAACTTCGAGTACGACCTGGTGAGCTCCGACCGACTGCTCCAGAAGTACATCGACCACACCATCGCCGTCGAGCTGGAGGACGGGTCGCGACAGGAGGGCGAGCTCCTCAGCACCGAGGGTGGCGTCGTGCTCCGCACCGACGGTGGCGTCCGGGTCCTGAGCCGGGATCAGGTCCGCTCCTTCGACTTTCCCGAGCTGCCGGGAGGGCTCCGGACGCGTCCGACGCTGGTATGGACCGTACGGGCGGAGCAGGGTGGCTCCCATCCCACGGAGCTGGCGTACCTGACCGAGGGAATGGGGTGGCAGGCCGATTACGTCGTCGAGCTGGGTCGCGACGACGAGTCCATGAGCCTCCGGGGGTGGGTCACGCTCGACAACGAGAGCGGCAAGACGTACGAGGGTGCTCGCCTCAAGCTCGTGGCCGGTGACATCCACCGGGCCGCCGACGAGCGGCGACGGGCGCGGGACGTGATGCTGGAGGCGGCGCGGGCCGGCGCTCCCCAGCAGGTCGATTCCCGCTCCTTCTTCGAGTACCACCTGTACGAGATCACCCGTCCCGTCACAGTGGAGAACCGGCAGACGAAGCAGATCGAGTTCGTCACCGCCGAGCGGGTGGACGCCGAGAAGCGGTTCGTCTACCGGGGCACCCGGGCGTCCTGGGGCGGCAGCCGGCGAGTCGATCCCGAGTACGGCGCGGACACCGGCAACGAGGCGGTGGAGGTCTACCTCCACTTCCGCACCAGCGAGGAGGCGGGGCTGGACCGACGGCTCCCGGCGGGCCGCGTCCGGGTCTACCAGGAGGACGTGGACGGCTCCTCGCTCCTCATCGGCGAGGACCGGATCGATCACACGCCGAAGGACGAGGACGTGCAGCTCACCGTGGGTCAGGCCTTCGACCTGGTGGGCGAGCGCGTCCGGACCGACTACCGGCGGATCAGCGACGACGTGGTCGAGGAAGACATCGAGATCCGGCTCCGGAACCGGAAGTCGGACGAGGACGTGACGATCCGGGTGGTGGAGCCGATGTACCGGGCCTCCGACTGGACGATCACCCGTGAGCGGATGAACGGAGAGCCCGTCGAGCACGAGCGGCTGGACAGTCACCGGGTGGAGTGGCAGGTGCCCGTGGCCGCCGGAGAGGAGGCGACGCTGACCTACACGGTGAGGTACCGTTGGTAGCTGACGGCGGCTGATCCGCATCCGACGGGCGGCGGCGCTCGCCGTCGTATGCCACGGGACGTAGATTGGTCGTGCCTGTGCGGCCTGTCCGTTTCCGCGCTCACGAGCTGGCGGAGGGCTGATGAGTCCGAACGCTCCGTGGCGACGCTTCTTCGCGGAGCTGAAGCGGCGTCGTGTCTATCGGGTGGCCGTGTCCTACGCGGCGACGGCCTTCGTGCTCGTGCAGGTGGCCGACCTCACCTTCGAGCGGCTGACCCTTCCGCCGTGGTCGGTGACCCTGGTCATCGTTCTCGTGGTCGCGGGTTTCCCCATCGCCGTCCTCCTGGCGTGGGCGTTCGAGGTCACCCCGGACGGAGTGCGGAGGACGAGGCCCGTCGACGTCCGGGACGGCGGGGACGTGGTCCGGGGAAGGACGGTGTTCGCCCTCGCCCTGGGCCTCGTGATCGTGGCGGCAGCGGGCTGGTGGTTCGGCTCGGGCGGGGGTGGACCGAATCCGAGCGTCACCCGTCTGGCGGTCCTCCCCCTGGACAACCTGATGCAGGAATCCGATCAGGAGTACTTCGTCCAGGGAATGCACGACGGGATCATCTCCGAGCTCCAGGAGGTCGGCGTTCCGGTCATCGCACGGACCTCGGTGATGCGGTTCGGCGACGGGGAGACATCCGTACGGGAGATCGCCCGGGAGCTGGACGTGGACGCCGTGGTGGAGGGAACCGTCTTCAGGGCCGGGGACAGCGTCGAGATCAACGCCCGACTCGTCGATCCCGCGACGGAGGAGTATCGGTGGCGGGGCTCCTTCGCCGGCAGCCTCGCGAACGTCCTGTCGCTCCACAGGCGGCTGACGCGCGCCATCGCGCTGGAGATCCGGGTGGCCCTCTCTCCGGAGGACGAGAGCCGTCTCGCCGGTGCGCCCGACGTGGACCCGGAAGCCTACGATCAGTACCTGAAGGGCGTCTACCACGCCCAGCGCTTCACGGCTCGGGACCTGGATACCGCGCGGGAGTACTTCCGCGCGGCGCTGTCGGCGGACTCTTCGTTCGCGCCCGCCTACGTGGGCCTGGCTCGCGTCTGGTCGTTTCGGGCGCAGGCCGGGTTCGTCTCGGCGCGTCGCGCCCGCCGGGAGGCGGAGCCGATGCTGGAGCGGGCGGTGCAGCTGGACAGCACGCTGGCCGAGGCCTCCATGGCGGCCGCCGGGGGAACCACGTGGATGGACTGGGACTTCCGGCGAGGAGAGCGGATCTTTCGGCGGGCGATCCGACAGAACCCCCGGCATCCCGAGACCCGCGTGTTCTACGGTCACCTCCTCACGATCCTCGGCCGCTGGGAGGAGGCTCGTGTGCAGGTGGAGGAAGCGATCGAGCTGGATCCCCTGAATCCCTTCGTGAAGGGACTGTACGGCACGCATCTGTATCTCACCCGCCGCTACGACGAGGCCATCGAGGTCCTGGAGGAGACGTTCCGACGGCATCCCGGTGCCGGCTTCGGGCGGGCGGCTCTCTCCGCTTCCTACGAAGCCGTCGGCCGCCGCGAGGCCGCACTCGAGACTCTCACACGGATCCTCGAGGGCAGGGGGGACGCGGAGGCCGTGGCGGCTCTCGAGCGGGGTCGGCGCGAGGGGGGCTACCGGACGGCGCTTCGGCGGGCGGCCGACGCCATGGCGAAGAAGGCTCGGAACGAGTACGTGACCCCGTTCCGGATCGCGGAGCTCTACACGAGGGCGGGCGACGGGGACGAGGCCGTGGCCTGGTTCCGGAGAGCCCTCGAGGCCCGCGAGCAGAACATGCCCTACATCGGAGTGATTCCGGCCCTGGAGGGATTGCACGACGACCCGGGGTTCCGGGAGATCGTGCGCAGCGTCGGCGTGCCGCTGCTCGACGGCGAGGGACGCGTCAGACGCCCTCGATAGCGTGCATCCCTTTAGGCCGGCGCCCGGCGCCCGGCTTTCCTGCTCTTCCGACACGCGGACGGATGATCGGCCGTGGGACGAGTAGGTATGTTCGAGCCGCGTCACCGTCCCCGCTTCGGGTCACGAGAGGGTACGCGGGTCCTCCAACCGAGTTCGAGAGGTTCCGGTACATGGCTGCCGAGGAACGACCTGCCGACCCGCATCCGCGTGACGGCGCCGAGAAACGGCGGCGTGTCCGCGCCCGGATCACGGGCGTGGTCCAGGGCGTCGGGTTCCGCCCCTTCGTGTATCGCCTGGCTTCGTCCCTCGATCTGGCGGGCTACGTCCTGAACGATTCCCGGGGCGTCCTTCTCGAGGTGGAGGGGGACGCCCGGGACGTCGCGAGGTTCTTCGGTCGGTTCCGCTCCGGGGCGCCCCCGCTCTCCACGGTGGAGGAGGTCGGACGGGAGGAGCTGGAGCCCCACGGCGAGGTCGGCTTCGAGATCGTGGAGAGCGAGGACTCGGAGCCGCCCTCGGCGCTGGTGTCCCCGGACACCGCCACGTGCGCCGACTGCCTGGAAGAGCTGTTCGACCCGGCGGACCGGCGGTACCGCTATCCCTTCATCAACTGCACGAACTGCGGACCCCGGTTCACGATCATCCAGGGCGTGCCCTACGACCGTCCGCAGACCACGATGTCGACGTTCGAGATGTGCGGGCCCTGCCGCGCCGAGTACGAGGATCCCGCCGACCGCCGCTTTCACGCCCAGCCCAACGCCTGCCCCGACTGCGGCCCCTCGGCTCGGCTCGTGGATCCGACCGGGGTGGAACGTGCCGGCGCCTCGTCCGACGATCCGGACCGGTCCGTACGGGCGGCCGCCGAGGCGCTCATGGCGGGCGAGGTGGTGGCCGTGAAGGGGCTGGGAGGCTACCACCTGGCGTGCCGGGCCGACGACGCCGCCGCGGTGTCGCGCCTCCGGGACCGAAAGCACCGGGAGGACAAGCCCTTCGCCCTCATGCCGCCGGACCCGGACGCGGCGCGGGAGCTGGTGCGTCTCGACGAGGAGGAGGCACGCCTGCTCAAGGGGCGGGAGCGGCCCATCGTACTGGCCCGGCGGCGACCGGACGCGCCGGTGGCCCCGGCCGTGGCGTCCGGCCACCGGGACCTCGGAGTCATGCTCCCGTACTCGCCCCTCCACCACCTGCTCCTGGACGAGACGGGAGGTGCGCTTGTGATGACCAGCGGCAACGTCTCCGACGAGCCCATCGCCTACCGAGACCGGGAGGCGCTGGAGCGGCTGGAGGGAATCGCGGACCTGTTCCTCGTCCATGACCGGCCCATTCACATGCGGACCGACGACTCCGTCGTCCGCGTCGTCTCTGCGCCCGGGGGCCGCCGCCCGGTCTCGCTCCGGCGGTCCCGGGGCTACGTCCCGATGCCCGTGCCGACGCCGGTGGAGGCGCCGCCGCTGCTGGCGTGCGGGGCCCACCTGAAGAACACCTTCTCGGTGGCCCGGGGCGAGCGCGTGTGGGTGGGCCACCACATCGGGGACCTGGAGAACCTCGAGACCCTGCTCTCCTTCCGGGAGGGCGTGGAGCACTTCGAGGACCTGTTCTCCGTGGAGCCCGAGCTCGTGGCCCACGACTTCCACCCGGATTACCTGTCCACACGGTATGCGCTGGAGGAGCGGGACCTGCCGGCGCTGGGCGTTCAGCACCACCACGCGCACCACGCCGCCTGCCTGGCGGAGCACGGCGAGGAGGGGCCCGCCGTGGGGGTTATCTTCGACGGCACCGGCTACGGCACCGACGGGACGGTCTGGGGGGGTGAGATCCTCGTCGGTGACCTGGCCGGGTTCGATCGAGCCGGCAGCCTGTGGCCCGTGCGTCTCCCGGGCGGCGAGGCCGCCATACGGGAGCCGTGGCGGACGGCGTGCTCCTGGCTGTGCGAGCTCACCGACGGGGTGCCGCCGATCCCCGAGACCCTGCAGGGCGACGTCGATCGCGAGGACTGGGAGCTGGTAACCCGGCTGGCGCGCCGGGGTGTGTCCTCACCGGTGACCACCAGCGTGGGACGCCTCTTCGACGCCGTATCGGCGCTCTGCGGCGTCCGGAGCCGGGTGAACTACGAGGGCCAGGCGGCGATCGAGCTCGAGATGGCCGCCGCGGCGGGCGTCGGTGACGGGGCGTACGATCTCCCGCTGCTGGGGCCGGGCGAGGCCCCCGGCGCCGGCGCCTCGGACCGGGAGGGCCCTCCGGAGCGTCGAATCCTGGACGGCCGGGCCGCCGTCCGAGCCGTCGTCGACGATCTCTCGGAGGGGGTGTCCGCGAGCGAGGTCGGGGCGCGGTTCCACCGGGGGCTGGCCGCGGCCGCCGCCCGGGCCGCGTCGGACGCCGCGGGTCGTGCCGGGACGGAGACGGTCGTCCTCTCCGGCGGCGTCTTTCAGAACGTGCTGCTCCTGGAGCGGACCGCCGCACTGCTCGACGAGGCCGGGCTCCGGGTCCTGGTGCCCGAACGGTTGCCGGCGAACGACGGAGGAATCTCCTACGGGCAGGCGGCCGTGGCCGCGGCGAGGCTTCGCTCGGGCGCCTGACTCCCCACTCCCCCGATCAGCCCCGGTTTCCCGCCGCGGGCGATTGGGGCCCCTGCTGCCCGCGGGCCAGATGACTCGCGTCCGCCACCGCCTCCTCCAGAGCGCTCACCGCGTCCGCATCCAGGGCCGTTCCGGCGTCGTCACGCAGGATCTCCATTGCCTCCCCGGGGGAGAACGGGTCCCGGTAGGGGCGATCTGCGGTGAGCGCCTCGTAGACGTCCGCGACGGCGAGTGTCCGCGAGGCGAGGGAGAGACTGTCGGCGTCGAGCCCCCGGTGATAGCCGGTGCCGTCCAGCCGCTCGTGGTGGCGCCCTGCGATCTCCGCCACCTCCCGGAACGGGGAGACCCGCCTCAGGATGCGCTGCGAGGTGCGCGGATGTCTCTTGATTTCCGCGTACTCCTCGTCGGTGAGCTCGCCTTCCTTGTCGAGGATCATGTTCGAGACGCCGAGCTTCCCGATGTCGTGCAGGAGGGCGGCCCGGTGGATCTTCCGGAGCCCTTCTTCTCCGATGCCCAGGCGCCGGCCCGTCTCCGTGGCGAGCTCTCCGACACGCTCCGAATGCCGGTACGTCCATGGTGACTTGGCGTCGACCACCCGGGCGAAGGCCCGACTGATCAGGTCGAGCCGGTCACCGGTGGCCGGAACGGCGCGATCGTCCGGCTCCCACCGACCCAGCTGCGACCGGGGGTCCCGGACCGCCACCGTGGCCCAGAACTCACGGTCGTCCCGGATGGAGTGGAGGGCATCGACCAGATCGGGATCGAACCACGTGCGACGCCGGTCCTCGGCCATCTCGCAGGCCGTCCGCAGGTCGAACTCCCTGAGGAAGACTTCCACGGTCTGGGAGAGCCCCAGGATGCGAGCCAGCGGAGAGATCTCCTCGCCCTGCCGCCCCTCGGGATGTCCGTCCCCGTTCCAGTGCTCGTCCAGCTGGTGAATGGCCCGGCAGGTGGGTTCCGGAAAGCCGAGGATGCGCGCGATGCCGGCACCCTGCTCGCACCGAATCCGGACCAGATCGCGTGCGGCTTCGGGCCCCTCCAGTCCCAGCTTGACGAAGCCGGCGATCTTCTCCGGCACGGTGCCGTCCCGGGCCACGTTCTTCGCCACGTAGCTGATCGCGCCCGTCAGGCTGGACCAGTCCCGGGTCTTCACGTCCCGCTTCACGGCCCGGTCGTCGGAGCCGAACAGATAGCACATCTTGGCCGCGTTGCTGGAACAGCCGAGGTCCTTCAGGAGAAGGGCGTAGAAGAGCGCGGAGGACTGCTGCCCGGAGAGGTCGACTTCCTCGGCCAGGCGCATGCCGATCAGTGCATTCCGGACGGCGTGACCCTCGGGCTGTCCCTCCGTGACGTCCAGCGCGAAGGAGAGGGAGGCGAGCACCTCGGACACGCGGATCTCGTCACCCTCGCTGCCCCCCTCGCCGAGGGTGGACCCGCCGCCGTCGTCGGCGAACGGGGCGAGCGTGGTGTCCACGTCCTTCCACGACGACCTCTCTCCCGAGTCTCCCGCATCCCCCATGGTCCCCCCAGCTTCGCTCATAGGTGACGTTGACGGTTCCTCCCGACCGCCGGATCAGTCATCGCGGCTCTCTTCTCGGCCCTCGTCCGCCGCGACCCTTCCCAGCCGCTCCAGGTGCTCTCGTACCAGTCGCCGGGTGCGGTCGAGATCCGTCAGGCACTGCTCCAGGCGGTACGGATCCCCGGCGACCCGGGTCGCGAAGTACGTCATGCCCGCGCTCACCCGGTGAGGCTGTAGGCCGTGCGCCTCGCATCGGTCCAGGAGCCAGGTGCCCACGTCCGTCCCGTCGCCGGTCCCCGTGGCCAGGAGGCTCACGCATCGGCCCACGTGATCGTCGGCCGGCTCCACCGTGTGGGAGGCGGACGGGGTGGTCGCATCGTCCCACACGGCCAGGTCCCGGAGGAACCAGCCGGCGCGGGTGCCGCCGACGCCCCGCACGTCGGTGAGGAGGTCGAGGACGGTCGACAGGTCGTCCCGCGCCAGGAGGGTCGACGCGAAGTCGGTGAGGGATGCCCGGTGCGCGGTGACGTCGCTGAAATAGCGGACCTCGAGCAGGGACGGGCGGGAGCGGACGTCGAGACCACCGGGATCGCTGGACGGGTAGAGGGGGTGGCGCCGCGGGCTCGCGGTCTCCTGCCGGGAGATGGCGAGCAGGAGCTCCCAGGTCGTTTCGGCCGCGGCCAGCGCGTCCGCGAACGGTCCGTGCTCGCGGGCCAGGGAGAGAGCCTTGGCGCCGGCGCCCGCGTCGTATCCGGCGCTCCCTCTCCGGCCGAAGCCGTACCCGTGGAGGAACAGCCCCAGGGACGTCCAGGGATCCTCCCGATGGCCCCCGAAGCGTCGTCCCCAGGTCGGCTCCAGCTCCAGGGTGCGGTAGCAGGGGCTCAGCTCGGCGAAGAAGGTCAGCCAGTCGTCCGTCGTCGTCACGTGGAGCGCAGGGCCAGGACGCCGCCCGAGCCGGCGATGACCATGAGCACCGCGGCGGAATAGGGGCTGAGACTCAGCACTGCGGTGAGCAGAAGGAGGAGCAGGCCGACGCTCGCCGCCATTCTGGCCCAGCCCAGGCGGACCGGTTCGTGACGTTCCGCGGCCTCTTCCGAGCTTCCGATTTGGAAGAACGCCGCCCGGAGCCGGCTTCCGACGGGACCTCCAGAGGCCGGCGGCCGCGGTGGCGACGCGCCCAGGACGCTGACTCCCGCCCCTCCGAAGGCGATCAGGCCGAGTACCAGGGTGCCCCGAGCTGCGGAGCGGAGAGACCCGAAGGGGGCGGAGGGGGCCAGGAGCTCGAAGGTGCCCCAGGTCACGATGCCCAGGCTGGCGAGCAGGAGGAGGGCGGCCTCCGGGGGCAGCCCTCCCAACCTGTGTTCATCACGAGCCGGCGATGGAGCGCTCACGGTGGTCGGTCCGGTTACGAGGGAAGGTTCGCTCTCCTTCCACTATAGCAGCAAGGCCTGTACGGGGGCGACGGCCGAACGGGACCGCCGTCGTGGACCGGCGATCCGGGAAATGATTCGCGCTGGACGCAGTCGAGGCCCGACATCCTCCTCTCGGGGACGCCGGGCCTCGATCGCGAGCCGGACGGAAGCGGCTCCAGCCCTCAGGGGACGTCAGTCAGGCGTCATCCCCAGTCGTCACCGTCATCGTCGTCCTCGTCGTCATCGTCATCGTCGTCATCGTCGTCGTCCTCCCAGTCGTCCTCGTCGTCATCGTCGGCCTTCGCCTTC
>CANPVF010000085.1 GCA_947581645.1 Candidatus Caribbeanibacter nitroreducens
CATCCAGGACGAGTTCTCCAACCTCCAGGACGAGATCGGCCGAATCGTCGACACCACGAAGTTCCAGGGCTCCAAGCTCCTGGACGGCAGCTTCGGGGCGTCTCTTGAGGCCGGAGACGACCATGACGGAGATACCACCGGTGCCAGTGACATCGATGACGGCGACGACTTCGGCGACGACATCCTGAACAAGCGCGCCGCCGCCACCGGCACCTCCTTCGGTGAGGCGAACGGCACCAGCGGTGACTTCGGGGTTTCCGATCTGGAGTTCGGCGAAACCGGCCACTTCCGGATCGACACGACGACCGGAACCACTGGCGGCACGGCGACATTCACCGTCTCCAACACCCTCACTGGAGCCGTCTCCGAAACTTTCCAGCTCACAAGCACCGACACTACCGGTACGGCCCAGGTCGACCTCGAGGCGTTCGATCTGAGCATCAGCGTCTCGGACAAGAGCGAGTTCGCCAACGAGGCCGACACCTCCAACACCGGAGACGCCGGCACGGGTATCGAGATCGACATCAACGAGGGCAATGGCACGTTCCTGGTCAGCGGAAACGCTGAGGCCGGGCCCAGCGGTGCCGGGACCATTCAGCTCTCGGGGTCGGACCTGGACCTGACCACGGACACTCTCGGTGAGGACCCGGCGACGACCGCCGAGGACTCGATCGATCAGCAGAGCCTGTCGACGCGCTCGGACGCCGAGTCGGCCATCGAGTCCATCGACCGGGCCATCAACGACGTTTCCGAGTCCCTGGGTACCATCGGAGCGAGCATGAACCGGATCGGGTTCGCCAAGTCGAACACGGAGACGGCCATCGAGAACTTCTCGGCCGCCGAGTCCGTGATCCGGGACGTGGACATCGCCTCCGAGACCACGCGGTTCTCCAGGCTGCAGATCCAGCAGCAGGCCGCCACCTCGATGCTGGCGCAGGCCAACTCCGCGCCGCAGCAGGTGCTCGGACTCATCCAGGGCTAGCGTCCCTCGAGAGCCCGGCGGAGCTCCCGCGGAGGCCTCACGGCCTCCCGGGGCCCGCCCTCACCACGAAAGCCCCCGCGCCGGCACTCCGCCGGCCGGGGGCTTTCTCATTTGACGGCCACTTCCCCGCTCCCGGGGAGCGCGGAACGGTCAAGTCCGGGGCGCCCCTTGCCGACCCTCAACACTGACCACCGCCGCCGCCCGCACTACGTCAGCTCCGGGCGTCGGCACCGGCTCGAGCGACAGGAGGAAACCGCGACATGTCTCCCATCGCCCAGTTCGACGGCATCGCCAGCGGCCTGAACACGGAGTCCCTCATCTCCGAGATCATCCGGGCCGAGCGGGCGCCGATCCGGCGCATGGAGGACGAGATCTCCCGGATCGAGCGGCGCTCCGAGGCCTTCGTCTCCTACGAGGGGGCCGTGGAGAGCTTCACCGACGCCGCCGAGTCGCTGAGCCAGACCGAGACGTTCGAGCGGAAGACGGCCTCGACCTCCTTCTCCGGCGACACCACACTGCTCAGCGCGTCGGCCTCCACCGACGCCGCCGCGGGATCACACGAGATCGAGGTCTCGCAGCTCGCCCAGGTCGAGAAGCTGGGGAGCGCCTCCTTCACCTCCGACTCCACGGATCTCGGATTCTCCGGCGAGTTCACGGTGAACGGGACGCGCGTCGGGGTGTCCAGCGCGGACTCCCTCCGGGACGTCGCCGACGCCGTCAACAGCGCGGACGCCGGGGTCGACGCCTCGGTGGTCACGGCCTCAACGGACGACCACCGGCTCGTGCTCACCTCCGAAGAGACCGGAGCCGGCGGCATCGACCTGGCCGACAGCGACGAGGGCGTGCTCCGCGACCTGGGGGTCCTGGACAACACGACCTCCATCGAGCACGCCACCTCCGACGGGGCGAAGAGCGACGGCTTCACGAGCTCCACGGAGACGGTGGCCCAGATGCGCGGCCTCTCCTCCCCCGCCCCGGCCACCGGCGTCACGATCACGGACGACGCGGCGACGTCCTTCACGGTGAACGTCGACCTGGGCGGCGACTCGCTCACCGACATCCGGGACGCGGTCAACTCCGCCGCCAGCGGCGCCGGCGCCAACACGACGGCCGAGGTGGTGGAGGAGACCGTGGACGGGGAGACGGTCAAGCGGCTCGACATCAGCAACGCGTCGAGCTTCACGGACGGCAACCGCGTCCTGGAGACGCTGGGCGTGCTCGAAGGGGGCCGGGCGAGCGAGCTGCAGGCCGGACAGGACGCGCAGCTCACCGTGGACGGCATCTCGGTGACCCGGGGGTCGAACACCGTGGACGACGTTCTGGACGGGATCACGCTGAACCTCCAGAACGCGTCGGCCACGGACACCGCCACGGTGGACGTGAGCCGGAACGTCCAGGCCGGCGTCAAGGCAGTGAAGGAGATGGTCGGTGCCTACAACAAGCTGGCCGAGTTCACCAACAAGCAGTTCACGCCCAACGCCGAGGGGGAGAACAGCAGCCCCCTGTCGGGCAGCGGCACCCTGCGGTCCATGCAGCGCCGCATCCGCTCCACGCTCCTGGGCGAGGTGAGCGGTGGAACCGGCGAGTACGACCGGCTGTTCGAGGTGGGCGTCGAGATCCAGAGAGACGGCACGTTCGAGGTGAAGGCCGGCAAGCTGAAGGACGCGATGCGGACCAATCCGGACGACGTCCAGCGGCTGTTCGGCGTCACCGGGAATTCGGCCGCGAGCGGACTGGAGTTCGTCCAGGCCGCGGACGGAGCGGAGGCCGGCACCTACTCCGTGAACGTCACCCAGGAAGCGACCCGCGCCAGCGCCACCGGCTCCGGGTTCGACGGCACGTACAGCGGCGAGTCGGACGTGATGACGGTCCGCGACGTGAGCACCGACTACAGCTACTCCGTGACCCTGTCGGACGGCATGTCCCTCTCAGAGATCGGGGACGCCCTGAACACCGAGTTCGACACGGCGCTCGAGCACCGGATCACGGCCGGCGAGTCGCTTCAGGACGCCGGCGGCAACCCTGCCGCCGAATCCACGGCGCTGGCCGGCGTCCACCAGTCCGACGGTACCGACTCCGGGATCACTGACGGCGACACCATCACCTTCTCCGGGAGGACGCCCGGCGGCTCCTCGTTCACGCGGGACTTCGACGTCACCGACGCGAGCAGCCAGACGTTGGGCGACCTGGTCTCGGAGGTCGAGGACGCCATGGGGTCCGGGGTCGACGCCTACGTGGACAGCAGCGGCAACCTGCGCGTCGACGCGCTGGAGACCGGCGACAGCGAGGCCACCCTGTCGGCCAGCTACAGCGGCGGCGGGAGCTTCTCGCTCGGCACCATCAGCGTGACCCAACAGGGACGGGGCACCGCCGACCTGGAGGCCGCGGCCACGGGCGGCGAGCTCGAGCTCACCCACCAGGACTACGGGGACGGCTCGGGGTTCGAAGTGAGCTGGGGCCAGGACGGCGACGGCAGCTTCTCCGCCGACCAGGCGGACCTCATCGCCGCGGGCACCTACACGGGCCAGGACGTGGCGGGAACCATCGGCGGCCACGCTGCCTCCGGGGCCGGGCAGCTGCTCACGGGCGACGGCGGCACGCCCGTCGACGGACTCTCGGTCCGCTACACGGAGGCCGGGACCGGCGCCGTCGGCGATATCACCGTCGCCCGCGGCATCGCCTCGCAGGTCGAGCAGGTGGCCGAGCCGCTGGTGGGCAACGGCCAGGGCTCGATCTCCGAGATCGAGGAGAACCTCGGCGACCAGATCGGCCGCATCCAGGACCGGATCGCCAGCCGCGAGAGCCAGGTCGAGAATCAGCGACAGCGCCTCATCGAGCGCTTCAGCCAGATGGAGCAGACCCTGGCCCGGGTCCAGCAGCAGGGACAGTTCCTGCTGAGCCGGCTCCCGGGCGGAGGCGGCGGCGGAGGGATCAGCCAGCTCCTGGGTTGACGGGGCCGACATCCGATCGAGTCGATGGCATCCACGAGAGCGAGTAGATCGTCCACGAAGAGGAGGAGCATCCGGTGTCGTACGGAAACCTGAGCCAGCGGAACGCGTCGGCCTACCAGAGCAACGAGGTTCTGTCCCGCTCCGAGGAGCGGCTCGTGCCCCTCCTCTATCGTCCCCTCCTCAAGCACCTGCGGCGGGCGCGCGAGGGCATCGATGAGCGCGCCATCGACGAGAAGGCCGAGCACGTGGGCCAGGCGCTGGACATCCTGTGGGAGCTGATCGCGGCCCTGGACCCGGAGGCCGACGAGGAGCTCACGGGCAACCTGATCTCTCTCTACACGTTCTTCATCGAGGAGACCCGGGCGGCCAGCTCGGAGCTGGACCCCGAGCGCCTCGACCGGGTGATCGACCTGGTCGACGAGCTCCACGAAGCGTGGGAGACCGCGGCCGAGAAGGTGGCGGCTGAACAGGATTCCGGAGACGGACGGGGAGAGCTCGCCGTCGGATGAGTGGGAACCGAGGGAACGGCCAGAACGGCGAATTCGCCGACTGGCTGCGCCGGCGCAGGGAGGCGTACGCCCGCTATGCCTCGGTGCTCTCCGACCAGCTCGAGGCGCTGGAGGACGAGGACATCGGGCGCGTGGCCGAGCTGACCGACCGGCGCGACGAGGTCACCGAGCGGCTCCTGGAGCAGGAGGGCGAGGAGCTGCCGGGGGTTCCCGACGACCCTCCCGAGGGGACCCGCTCCCTG
Organism: Candidatus Caribbeanibacter nitroreducens; assembly: GCA_947581645.1. Classification (GTDB taxonomy): domain Bacteria; phylum Gemmatimonadota; class Gemmatimonadetes; order Palauibacterales; family Palauibacteraceae; genus Caribbeanibacter; species Caribbeanibacter nitroreducens. The sequence continues at coordinate 4,685 of CANPVF010000085.1, forward strand.
GCGTCGGACGTACACGAGCACCTGAAACGCTGCGTGGACCTGGACTCCGAGGTGCGCGAGAGGCTCGAACGCCTCCGGGACAGCACGCTCGAGGCGATCCGCACGAGTCGGGAGCGTGAGGAGGACGCCCGGACCTACATCCGGGCGGACGAGGCGGAGCCCAGAAACCCCTATGATGCCGGGGGAGAGTCCACCGAGGCGGAGACGTCCCCCCGGAGCGAACAGCGGGATCACATCGACGTCCGGGGATAGTCGGCCGTGGTTTGGGATGAGCGCCACGGACACACTTAACTTCGTCCCCGCCCCCGCCGACACTCCCCCTCACGGGCAAGTGCGGAGGACGGCGCCCAACACGAGGAACGAGAGGAGATGATCGACGCATGAATATAGGCAACATCGGACCGCTGGAGTCCCTCGGGAGCAGGATGGCGGAGCGTCTCCGCGAGCTCGCGGGGAGCGACAGCGGCGACAGCGGTGACGGCACGTCCCGGGTCCAGGAGCCCGATCAGGTGGATCTCTCGGACGCCGGACGCGCCCTGGCGGACCGGGCTCGGACGGGCGAGGGGGAGGAGCTGACCGAGGAGCGGGCCGCGGAGATCCGCGAGCGGATCGACGACGGCGTATACGACTCCCCCGAGGTCGTCGAGGAGACCGCGCGCCAGCTCCTGGAGAGCGGCGACCTGGAGCAGGAGTAGCTCGGTGCCCGGCGACGAGGAGGTTCGACAGCAGAAGAGCGCGGAACACGTCCTCTACGACGCGTCCGTTGGACTGCGCCTGGTCGGAAGCCACCTGCGGGAGCTCGACGCCGAGTCGTCCGGTGAGCCGGGCCCGCCCGCACCGCCTGCCGGCGTCGCGGGCGACGCCGGAACACTCCGTCCCGGCCGGGGTCCGGAAGAGACGGCGCACCACGACTCCTAGCCACCGTCCGGCCGCCGGCAGCCCCGCCCGGTGCACGGGAGGGATGCCCCGTGGCCGCGATGGCCGACACCACGCTTCGGAGCACAGGGGAATGAGAGCAACGACCACCGTCCCGGCCCTCCTCGGTGCAGCGGCGGTCCTCGCCTGCGGAGCCGGAGACGGCTCGGACGCCGGGGGGGATGACGGTCCCGGACAGCCCCACGCCGCGACCGGCACGTTCCCCGAGCGCACCACCGGTTCGAGCGACGACGATGCCTCACTGTTCGCCTCTCCCGACGTCCGCTCGGGCGTGACCACCCCCCGCCCCCCCGGCTCTGCCTCCCCCGGGACCCCGGACCGGCCCGCTTCGGGGGACGAGACGAGGGGGGGCGCCGCGTCGAGCGAATCCGCCCCTTCCCGACCGGTCGCCGCGGCTCCGGCCCCGCGACGCGGGACTCGACCGGCCGCCGACGGTCCGTCGACGAGCCGTCGGCCACGGAGCACCGTCGTGCGTCGCTCGCACTCGCCGCCCCGGGCGGAACGGGGGGACCGCCGGGGCCGGCCGCCCGGAGCCGTGGTTCGCCGGCGCCAGGAGCAGCGGGAGCAGCGGCTGCGACGGCAGGAGGAGCTTCGCCAGCAGCGCCGACAGCGTCTCCGGCAGGGCGCTCGAACCGGGTCGGGCTCCCGTCGGACCGCAGCATCGACGGCTCCACGGTCCGCAGTCGCCACCGCGGCCCGGCCTCGGTCCGGGGCCTCGGGCGAGGGCACGCTCTCCCGGTCGTCGGTCAGCGGTGCCCACCTCCCCGGATGGCGCTTCGGTGGAATCGCGCCCTACGGGGGCTTCTCCCGCCTCGGTCAGCGGTCGTTCGGTCCCTTCCCGTCTCCCGGCTGGGGATACGGTCGCCGCCACCGCCCTCCGCGAGGCACGGGCCTGTACCTGCGCTTTTTCGGCGAAGGCTACATTCCGCTGGGCCCCGTTCCCTACAGGACGTACCGGCGGTGGCGTCCGTGCTTCCCCCGACGTGATCAGGGCTCGTTCTTCCGATGGAACGAGGAGGACCTGTTCCGGTGGGACGACTTCCGTCGGGAGGACTACCGGTGGAACGACGGGCGCCGGTTCTGGCCCGGCTGGCGGAACCGCGCTCGGCGCGGGCTTCCCGTGGG
>CANPVF010000086.1 GCA_947581645.1 Candidatus Caribbeanibacter nitroreducens
CACCAGCGCCGTCAGCAGCAGCGCCAGGACGGCGAGCGTCAGCAGGGCTTCTCCTCCGGGCATGCGTCTCCTGTTCGGACGGTGAGCGGATCGGCAGCTAGTCCGGCCGGCACGCCCGCGGAGGGGTACGGGGCGACCGAACCGTCAGAATGGAGAATATAGCGCGGCCAACAGCGTCCGGCATACGGATTCGGATGCTGCCAGCCGCGGTGCTGTGCGGCGCTGGTTCAGATCAGCTGCAGGCGGTCAGCTCACCACTGGAAGCTCACGCCCGTGATGAAGGTGAGGTCGTTCTTCTCGGCGGGCTCCTCGCCGGGGCCGCCCTGGAACGGGGTGGCGTCGAAGTCGTCGATCACAGTCACGCGAAGTCCGATGGCATCGGTGATCTGTGTCGTCAGCGTCGCCTGGCCGTGCAGCAGGTAGTCCGAGAAGTCGTCGGCCTTCGGATTGTACCGGAGCTCCTGCTCCAGGGACGTGGTCTCGCTCACCTGCAGCGAGAAGCTCTGCGCCAGGGCGTAGTAGAACGACGTGGTCGTCGTGCCGTCCACGAAGGCGTCGCGGATCCAGTTCGCACCGCTCTCGGCCGAGAGCTGGTAGGTCTCCCCCTGTGCCACGACGTATCCGACGCCGGCGCCGGGAGAGAGCCGCAGGTCCAGGCCCGCCGGCTCGTTGAAGGAGCCCGACCCCCGGGCGGTGAAGTAGAACCGCCCGCTGGGGAAGTAGCGGTAGGTCGTGCCGGCCTCGCCCCGATGGGCCACCTCTTCGCCCTCGTCGGTGGTCCTGAGGTACGTGGCCGAGAAGGACAGGCGCTGGCGGACGAATTCCCGGGTGGCGTTGGCCCCGACCGAGATGCTCGTCGTCTCACTGTTTCCAGAGGTGATCGTGAGGCCGAAGTCGGCGCTTCCGCCCCAGCCCAGCTCGTTCTCAGCGGCGTCCTGGGAGGAGAAGCCTCCATCCGGGAGGTCCTGGGCCGACGCCGGGCCGGGCGCCAGAAGGGCTCCGGCCACGAGAACCGGGACGAGCGTGCCGATGGCTCGCGACCGGAGGGAGGAAGCGCGGAGGCAGCTGCCGAGCGGGGGTGTGATCGACATGGCTGGAGGGGCTGGAGTCGAGAAAACGACCGAACGTTCGTGACGACTCCAGTCCGAAAGAGCTGTGCCGCCGGCGCGCTGCCGAGCGGCGATTCGGAGCGCAGGTGCCCATGAACGACACGAGCCCGGAGGGAGCGATCCCTCCGGGCTCGTTCAGAAGTAAGATGGTCGGGCCGGGACTCGTTCGTCCCGTCGCACCCGTCTCTGGTGTCTCGGTGTCTCGGTCAGCCTCCCAGGGCCACCGCCGCGTCGCCGACGATCAGGTGCTGCCGGATCGCGGTGCGGATCTTCGGCGAGAGGGCGGTAGAGCCGGAGAGCCGCTGCGCCTTCCACCCGTTGTCGTTGGCCCGCACGGCGTCGCCGGCCTCGTGTGAGACCAGGGCCGCCCGCAGGTAGCTCTCGGCCGCCATGTCGATGTCGCCGAAGCCCATGGCCGAGGCGGCGGCACGCTCGAAGTTGGTCACAGCGCGCCCGTGCTTGCCCGCGAAGTAGTACGCGTCGGCGGCCTTCCGGTACAGCTTCGCCGTCTTCATGTCACCGTCACCGCGTCGCTCGGCCGCCTGCTCGAAGCGGGAAGCGGCCTTCTTCCACTGGCCCTTCTCGACGTAGACCTTCCCCTCCCGGTACAGTCGATCGGAGTCCATCACCCGAGACTGGTTCTCCAGCATGACCCGGTCCTGCTCGACGCGGGGCAGCTCCGAGATCGGAACCACCTGCTGCTGCGCGGAGGCCGCGGGCGCGACGGCGAGGAGGAGGGCGGCGGCCAGACCGGCCGGCACCAGAGAGTGAATGGGTCGAATTCGCATCGTCGTTCTCCTGTCTGTGGAACAATCTCGCGGCCCCGTGGCCGCATCGTACGGTCGTCGTACAGTCGTTGTCGGTGGAGCACGGTCTTCGTGCCTCCACGTGTAATGACGCTCCTCCGCCCCGCGGAGTTGTGGCCTCTCGACGAACGGAAGGGTGGAGCGACGAGTGGCCCCGAGCGCGCGGCGGGCGACGGGGGCGGCCGGGATCCGGCCCGGCGGACGGAGGGGGGGCGACGCGAGGCGTCCAGCAGAGGCGATTCCATCACCGGGAGAAGAGAAACGGCAGAAGAGAAAAGGGCCGGCCCGGTCCGCACGGGCGAGTTCCGCGCTCAGACGCGGCGCTCGTTCGCGTATCCTCGCAGCCGACAGGAGGGTCCTCGAGGCCCGCACGGCCCGGAAACCGGCCTTCCCTCGATTCTTCGTCCATGGGACGCTGCGGACTGGCCGATCGTTGGGTCGCTCCCGCCCGACATCACGCGGAATTCCACCCCGGATCGCCGGATCAACCCGCGGCCCCCTTCGCCCGCTCCAGGTGGACGAAGCTCAGGGCCACGACGGCGGACGCCGCCAGGCCGAGCCACAGGAACAGCGCCAGGGCCGGAGACGACGTGACCGTCTCCTCGGCGTATCCGGCGATCTGCTGCGGGGCAAACATGGCGGACCGGAGCCCGAGCTCCCCGCTCCACACCGAAGCGAGGGCGCGCGGGACGCTCCCGATCCAGCGCCACCGTTCCGCCGCCTCCATCAGGAGTCCCGTCCCGACGGCGTAGCCCAGGAAGACACCGATGCTCCACCGGGCCGGATGATCGCTCAGCAGAGCTGGCACCGTCCCGAGCAGGTACCCCAGGAGGAGCAACAGGGCGACCAGGGCGAGAGCCCGGACCGGCCCGGGCGTGATGGCCCCGGTCAGGGCCGCGACGGGGAGCGTCCACAGGGCGACGGCGGCGGCGCCCGTGACCAGGAAGAACACAGCGCCCAGGCCGACCCGGGTCAGGTCGTGGGCCGGACGCGTCACCGGCAGCGACCAGTGGTAGGCGCGCTCTCCCGGCCCCTCGTCGGACCACACGCCCGCGGCCCAGCCGTAGGCGGCCAGGAACGCGAAGACGTGGAGCGGCGAGGCCAGCAGGAGCTCCACCACCGAGACCACGGCCTCCCCGGAACGGGCATCGGAGAAGCGGAGGAGCACCAGGAGGCCGGCGCTGGCGAGCAGCACCAGCAGCGACTTCCACTTCTTCCGGGCCAGCAGCCGTGCCTGTCCGGCGAGAACGGTGCCCCAGGCCGGGGGCTGCGGGACGGAACCGGGACGGGCGGCTGCACCCGTGTCGACGTCTCCGGCATCTCTCGTGACCCGTGTGCTCATCCCGCGGCTCCCTTCGCGCGCTCCAGGTGAACGAAGCTGAGCCCCACGACCGCCGCGGCAGCCAGGAGGACCCACAGGAGCAGGGCCAGGCCCGGCTCGGGCGTGTACGTGAGGTCGACGATCCCTCCGCTGACGTCCCCGTGGATGTGGAGGTGGGCGAACACGGCCGATCTCAGTCCCAGTTCGCCGGTCCACACGGCGGCGAGGGCGTCGGGGAGCGGAGTCAGCCAGCTCCACCGCTTCGCGATCTCCATCAGGACCCCCGTGACGACGGCGTATCCGAGAACGCCACCGACCGTCCAGCGCGCCGGGCGGTCGCAGACCAGGGCGGGCACGGCTCCCATCAGGTAGCCGAGGCTCACGCTGGAGGCGGCGACGAGCAGTTCCCCGGGAGCGCCGGGCGTGATCGTCATTCGGGAGAGCAGGGAGCCGCCGAGGCTCCACGCGAGAACCCCGACAGCCCCGACGGCCAGCATCCACGCGCCACCCACGGCGACCCGGATCAGGTCGTGCCCGGGACGTTCCACCGGCAGCGACCAGTGATAGGCGCGCTCGCCGGGGCCCTCGTCGGACCACACGCCAAGCGCCCAGCCGAAAGCGGCCAGGACGGCGACGACGTGGAACGGCGATCCGAGCATCAGCCCCGCGAACGTATGGACCCCGTCGCCCGGCACGACGCCCGTCTCGGCCGTGACGTAGATCCAGGGCAGAACGAACAGTCCCATCCCCAGGGGGATCGCGGCCAGGGTCTTCCACCTCTTTCTCGCCACCAGCAGGATCTGGGCGGCGACCACGTTTCTCCACTCCGCGGGGCGGGCCGGGTCGGCGCTTTCCTTCCGGCGATCGCCCGCGTCCGCGGCGCTAGAGGGTCGAGGGTCGGCCGTCATCGTCACACCTCCGCGGCCGTCGGCTCACGGCGAGTCCGGGCGGCCGACCGCTCGTCGGCGCCCAGGAGCGCCAGGGCCGACTCCTCCAGGCTCAGCGGCGAGGCCTCGCGGACCTCCGCCCCGGCTTGCTCGAGGCGCCCGACCACGTCGCTCCGCTCCCCCCACACGGTGAGCTGGAGCTCCCTGCCGGCACGCTTCCGCTGCAGGACCTCGAGGTCCGCGCCCTCGACGGGATCCCGTCCGTCCGGCGTCCGGAGCAGGTAACGGTGCATGCGATCGCGGAGCTTCTCCCGAGGGAGCTGGGCCGTGAGCCGCCCTTCCTTCATCACGCCCAGGTGATCGCCCAGTCGCTCGGCCTCGTAGACGAGGTGGGTGGAGACCAGGACCGTCGTGGGCGTGGAGGCCAGGTGATCCGCGACGAGGCCGAGCACCTTCTTCTTGCCCACGGGATCCAGGCCGTCGGTGGGCTCGTCCAGGAGCAGCAGCGGCGGCCGGTGTGCCAGCGCCAGCACCAGCTGAACCCGTCGGGCCTGCCCCTTCGAGAGCCGGGCGTACTTGCGGTCCGTCGGAACCTCCAGCTCCTCGATGAGGTCGCCGGCGTAGCCCGGATCCCAGCGAGGGTGATAACGGGCGTGATGATCGATCAGGTCCCGGACCCGGATCCAGCCGTAGTGGAAGTCCTGGCGCTCCGGCACGTAGCCGATCCGAGCCCGGACCTCGCCGGGCCGCTCGCGCGGCTCCATCCCGAACAGCTCCGCGCGTCCGGCGTCCGGCCGGAGCAGGTCGAGGAGGACGCGCAGGGCCGTGGTCTTCCCGGCCCCGTTCGGCCCCACGAGCACGTAGACCGCGCCCTCCGGCACCTGAAGGTCGAGGCCCGACAGGGCGGCGGTCTCGCCGAAGCGTTTGACGAGCCCCGTCGTCTCGACGACCGGAGACTCGACGTCCAGCCGGACCGGCATCGTCGGTCGAATCACGACTCTTCCCTCCCCTCCGTCGGTTGGTTCGCCCGGCGCTGGGCTCGATCCCCGTCGCCGCCACCTCCACCGTCGGACACGGCACGGATCGAGGCCACGAGCTCCTCGGCCGTCAGCGAGTGGCGGCGCGCGTCCCGGAGCGCTCTCTCCGCCACCTCACGAGCCAGCCGCCGTCGGTCGGCCTCGCGGTCGGCCTCCGGTGAGACGAAGGTCCCGCGGCCGCGCCGGACGTAGACGAGGCCGTCCCGCTCGAGCTCCCGATAGGCACGGGACACGGTGTTCGGATTGACCTGGAGCGAGGAAGCCAGCTCGCGCACCGAGGGCAACGGATCGTCGCCGTCGAGCCCTCCGACCACGATCGCCCGTCGGATCTCGTCCATGATCTGCACGTAGATCGGCCGAGCGTCGTCGGCCTGGATCTCCACGAGCACGTCCGTCTCGTCCGCCACGCTCGGGCCTCCGTGATAGTGTATTATCTAACTGGTACACCCATACTCTATCACGGCGGCGGCAGGGACGCAAGGGGACGTACTGGCGCAGGACAGGAGAACCGGAGGAACAGCCCGCGAGGCGGGCGCGGAGGGAGGGGTGGAGGGAAGGCGGGCGCGGGGCCCGGCGACGCTCAGTCCGAGGGGCTCTCCTCCCGGGACTCCTCGTCCTCCAGCAGGGGCATCTGATCGTCCCGGCTGGAGGGGACCTCGTGGCACTGGCGGCAGCGGGCCTCGTAGGTCTCGAAGCCGCCCACCTTGATGGTCGGGCCCTCGGCCGGGGCAGGGCGCCCGTTCAGCAGCCGCTGGTTGCGCGTCGCCGGCTCGCCGCACTTCACACAGATGGCGTGCAGCTTGTCGACTTCCTCCGCCACCGCCAGGAGGCTCGCCACCGGCCCGAACGGCTCGCCGCGGAAGTCCATGTCGGTGCCCGCCACCATCACCCGACAGCCGCGATCGGCCAGCGCGTTGGCGACGCGGACGATGCCGTCGTCCAGGAACTGGACCTCGTCCACCGCCACGACCTCGGTGTCGTCCTCCAGGTGCTCGGTGATCTCGCGGGATTCGCTGATCGGTCGCGCGCGGAACTCGGAGCCGTCGTGGGAGGTGATGCGCTCGATCCCGCCGTAGCGCTCGTCGAGGTGCGACTTGAACACCTGGACAGAGCGCTCGGCGATGAGAGCCCGGCGGACCCGGCGGAGCAGCTCCTCCGACTTGCCGCTGTACATCACGCCGGTGATGACCTCGATCCACCCCTCGCGGCCGTCATGAAGCATGGACGGTCGAGAGGCCGGTCAGGGAAGAGGCTCGGAGTCCCGGAGGAGCTCCAGGAGACTCGAGTCGTCCAGCTCCTCCAGCTTCCGCTCGGCGACGGCCGTGTTGCCGCTCTCCTCCTTCACGAAGCGAGTGCGCCGGGAGGGCTCCGTCAGGCAGAGGAAATAGAGGCGCGCCGCGGCCTCGCTACGTGGCTGTCCGCCGGAGACGTAGGCTTCCCACTCGAGAAAGTCTTCGTCGTAGAACGTCCGCCTCATGACTCCGCCTTCCCCCTACACCTTCACCGACTCGGAGAGCAGCTCGCGCAGATCGTCCTCGGAGAGCTCCTCGCTGGCCTTCCGGGGATCCTTCGACACCCCCGACGGGGCCTCGTTGTACCGCTGGGGCTCCTCCGGGTTGGACTTGCAGCGGAAAAGGACCTTGAGCCGGGGCGACTGGGGGTTCATGCCCGAGTGCAGCGACAGCTCCGCCTCCCAGCGGTTGCCGGCGATGCTGGTGAACTCCACCCGCCTGCTGTTCGCCGCCCCGTCCAACCGGAAGAGGAGCTTCTTCAGAAGACTGGCGTCCGGGTCGGTGCCGATGCGTCCCATGAGTGGATCGAGGTGGTTGGATCGGTCGGGAAACGTCTGATCGCGGACGCAAAAAGGTAGAGGCGATCGGCCGCCCTTGCTACCCCGACGGATCACTCTCGGGAAAGCGCCGGCGCTGGTTTCCCTCTACCGGTCGCGGCGTTAGCGTTGGAGGGGAGCGGACCGAAGCCAGTACGGATGCCCGGCCCGGCAGGTCGTTCACGGGAATGCCGGCGAGTCGGGCGGATCGAGCTCCGAGCCCAGGGGTGGAGACATGACGCCTTCCGATTCCGAGCAGCGACCCTCGCCGCCGGGTCCGATCAACGGTGCCGCAGAGCGGGTCCCGGAACTGGAGG
>CANPVF010000087.1 GCA_947581645.1 Candidatus Caribbeanibacter nitroreducens
AGGCCGAGTCCGAGCCCGTGCAGGAACAGCTGGATCAGCACGCCCGTGTACGGGCGCAGGCTCTCGATCGCGATGGCGCCGAACGAGAGCAGTCCCATGACATACAGGCTGCCGTACGCGGTCTTCAGCATGGACTTACCCGCTGGCAGCGGCCGATGCCGTCCTGCTGATCGGTGAGAGATTCACGGCGGGCCGGGTCCCGCCACTGCGCGGCTCGCTCCCGGCGGACGGGCGGCGCTACATCTCCTCCATCGCTCTCGACACCAGCCGGTGGCGTCTCCGCTCCTCGTCCCGGACGGTCATCATGGCCTCCGGGTTGAAGATGACCCAGTGGCGGACCGTGCCTCCGCCGTCCGGAATCTCGTGCTCGGGGAGCGGCGCGTGTCCGGGAACGGGGTGGACGACGGCCCTGAACAGCTCGTTCAGCCTTCGGGACTCGCTCTCGTCCAGGAGCCGGACGTCCTGGACACGCCCCTCGGCGTCGAAGTGGTATTCGACCCGTGTCCTCGGCTGCAGCCCCCGGTCGGCGAGCTCGATGAGGGAGTTGATCGGCTTCCCGTCCTCCGTCTCCCCGATCTCGTCCAGGAGCACCGACTGGACGTCGTCGGTGTCGCCGGAGCCGGCGAGTGAGCCCGCCTCGGCCCGTGCGACCCCTGCCAGGGAGGCGTCGGGAACGGGCACGGAGAAGGCGACCACCACAGCCGCGACGGCGGCCGCGAGTAGCGACACGACCCGAACCGTCCCGCCCTCTCCCGGCCCGGTCGCGAGCTGGAGGACCCGATCGCGGAAACGTGTGGATCGTCCGAAGTGCTCCATGGCCCAGCTCCACCCCGACTGGATGGCGCCGGTCTCGAGCAGCAGCTCCCCGTAGCTCTTCGGATCGGCACCGCCCTCCAGCACCCGACGATCACAGTCGATCTCGACGGCTCGCCGAAGGCGAAACGCCTGCCACCAGAGCGGCAGGCACCAGGGGGCGGCGGCCGCGAGGAAGAACGCCAGCCCCACGACGATCGAGTCTCCCCGCCGCAGGTGCTCCCGCTCGTGGGCCAGCGCCAGCCGCCGCTTCTCCGAATCCAGCTCCCGGAACCAGGCGGGCACCAGGACGTGGGCCGCGCCGGTGAGGCTCCACAGGGCGGCGGGGCCCGCCTCGTCGGACGTGTGCCACCGGACCCGGCCGATCGAGCGCGAGGGCAGCTCGCGCAGACGGCGGCGGAGGACCAGCCCGGACCACGCCAGCCACCCCAGGGAAGCGGCCGCCGTCAGGCCCCAGAGCGCCGCGAGGGCGGTGTCCAGGCTCGGCAGACCGACCCCCGCATTCGAGGCCGTCTCGGCGGCCGCTCCCTCGAGGGCGGACATCGGGGGAACGACGCCCTCCAGGCCGGTGACGACGATTCCCTGCGCCGGTGCACCGCCCGACCCCAGGACGGCGGCCAGGATCGGGATCGCCACGGACCCGAGCAGAGCGATCAGCCAGACGCCCCGCACCGGCGCCCCCCGCATTCGGAGGGCGCGCTCCGCCGCGGCCGCCGCCAGGCCTCCCAGGAGAGAGACTACCAGCGCATAGGCCATCCACTCCAGCATCAGCCTTCCCCTTCGCTTCCGAGCCCGCGCTCCCGGGGACCGTCCGTCGCGTCACGCTCCCGGTTCGTGGACGGGAGATCGGCCTCGTGGCATTCGTTCGTCCGATTCATGTCACGGACGACTACGTCTCTCGTTTCTGACACCTACTAATTTTGCAGTTATCGTGCCGGCTCCGGGGCGCAGTCTCTCACGGTTCGCCGCGGCCGGAGTCGTCCAGGGGGGCGCTGGCCGACTCCCGGGCGAGCATCAGCGTCTCCACGTCCGGATCCACGACCACCCGCTCCGGCTCGAATTCCGTGCGGAACTCCACCACCGCGGACTCGCCGGCACCGAGGACGAGGGTGTCCCGCCGCGCTCGCCAGGCGCTGGCATCGGTGCCGGACGAATCCGCCGCCGACCGCTCTCCCCGCACGGCGGCGACCTCCACGGGCACCTCTCCGGTGCCATCATTCCGGACACGGGCGGTGGTCACCCACGTGGAGTCCGCCCCGGCACGCCGCAGCTCGGCGCGGTCAACCCGATACCGCGGGAGGACGACGTCCCGGAACCAGCGGTGCACGAAGAGGTTGTACGCTGCGGTGTCGGGAGCGTAGGAGCGCATGTGGTCGATGAAGTCCTGCAGGACGGGGTAATCGGGACCGCCCCGGTATCGTTCGATGAACGAGCTCAGCCCCCGCAGCATGTTCTCCCGTCCGATCTCACGGCCGAGCATCCAGAACACCCAGCCGCCCTTGTCGTAGGTCACCGTCCCGTCGCCGGGCTCGGCGCCGGTGGTGCGCAGGAGGCTCCTCTCGGCGTCCGGACGTCGCCCCTCGGCGTAGAGGGTCTCGAGCCTCTCCATGAAGCCGCGCCGGGCCGCCGGTCCCCGCTCCTCCCCGAAGAGGAGCGCGGTCGAGAAGTGGGCCATGCCTTCGCTGAGCACGTTCCCACCGGGACCTTCGCCGGGCGTGAGCAGCGTGCCCCACCACTGGTGGGCCGCCTCGTGCGCCGTCACCAGGAAGAGGGCGCTGGGGTCGTCGTCCGTTTCCGAGAGGAAGCCCACCCCCTCCGAGAAGACGATGTTGCCGGGAATGCCCATCCCGTAGTCGCTGAGGGCGGGGAACTCGCTCACCTTGAGGTCCGCCCACGGATAGGGGGCGAACCACTCGGCGTAGTGCTCACGGGCCGCCTCCAGCACCTCCGAGACGTCGTCGGCGTTGAAGGCGTGCTCGGGGTGATGGAAGACGGTCGTCCGCTCGCCGGAGACCGAGTCCCAGCGTCCGGCGACCACGTTGAACAGGCGCACCGGCTCCTCGGTCCGCCACGTCATCGTCCGCCGCTCGCCGTGGACGGAATCGGCGGTCAGCCGTCCCACCGCGTTGAAGCGCCACCCCGCCGGGCCCGTCACGCGGGTCTCCACCGGGAATGGGGACGACAGCCCGCGCATGGGGTCCGTCCTCCCGCGGTAGTGGTCGTCCCGGCGCTCCCGGGGCTCCGGACGCTCGTCGGCCGGAGGGCCGAACTGTCCCTCGAGGAAGCCCGGCACCGGCGTGAAGGAGGGAGTCAGACTGTTGAGCACCACGCCCGCCGGCGTCACGAACTGCATGCCCGCACGGCCGTTCTGCGTCCAGCCCCGGGGGTACTCCCCCTCGAAGGAGAACCCGACCCGGAGGGAGTCCCCGGGGCCGAGCCCCCCGTGGGGTCTGAACACGTGCAGGCCGGAGCGGTCCTCGGGCGACCGCGGCTCGCCGTCCACCCTCCACTCCACGTCCCTCCAGTGGAAGCCGCCGGTGAGGGCCACCGCAGAGAGTGTGGTGTCCTGCCGGTTCACCAGCGTCATCGTGCCGCTGGAGGAGAGTCGTCCTCGCTCCGGCCACAGGTCGAGATCGACCTCCACCCCGGCGACGGCCGGGTCCTCGGCCCGCATCCAGGTGGCCCGATTTCGGCGCCAGTAGTCCTCCTCCCAGCTCTGCCCGGCCTCCCCCTGGAACCCGCCCTCCACCCGACTCCAGGTGAAGGCCAGCGCAGCCGCCGGTACGAGCGCCACGGGGACGAAGACCGCCCACCGTCCGACCATGTTTTTCGGCTGGAGCCTGGTGAGCCAGCCCACGGCGTCGGCGTCGCGCCGGCGGTAGACGCCGACCGCGAAGGCGACGAGCACGCAGGCCAGGGCCAGGTAGGTGAGCCGATTGGCCATCAGCGCCTCGGCATTCAGCGGGAAGACGCCCATGTCCGTCCACCCGACGGCGCCCCACAGGAGCCAGTTCGTGGCCCAGTCGAGCCCCCCGCCGACCATGTGCTCCCACAGGGTCACCCCCAGCGCGGCCAGGCCGGCCCCGTAGGTCACGAACCGGTTCCCGGAGAGCGCCTGCACCGCCTGCACGAAGGCGATCCAGAGGGCGAAGGTGGGAAGCAGGAGCGCGCCCCACGTCCAGAGAAAGGGCGTGACCTCCAGCGGCACCTGCCCTTCCACCATCATGGCGATGAAGCCGCCGGCGAAGGCCGACACGACCAGGACTCCGGCGACCGCCATCATCGCCGCGCCGACCCCCAGGAAGCGCGCGGCGTCAGGCATCGGCGTGGAGCGGGTGATCTCTCCAAGGCCCGTGGCGTCGTCCCGGACCAGGGCCCGCACGGTATAGAAGAGGAGCAGGAGACAACCGAGCAGCGCCAGCCGCTCCATCGCGCGATCGGCCACTCCACCGGCGGTGGTGAGGACGCTGGTCTGGAACGAACCGGTGCCGACCAGCGCCGCACCCAGCACCTGCGAGAGAATGAGGGGGACGAAGAGGTACAGCCCCGGCTGGCGCCGCAGCTCGCGCAGCTCCGAGCGCGCCGTACGGAGCGCCCCGGCCAGGATCCCGGGGGGACTCTGTGTCATCTCCGGCGTTCGCGGGGCCGCCCCGGCCCCGGCAGCACCGGAAGAGCCTCCGGCCGGCGCCGCCTCCTCCGCTGAGCCCGGTTCGCCGGCGGCCTCCCGGTCCGGGTCGCCGCTGTCGCGGAGCCCCGACGCGAACCCTCGCGCCGACCAGGCTGCCGCGCCGAGACCGCCGAGCACGAGCATCGCCCGACTCGCCGCGAATCCCGGGGTCCAGTCGATGGGCGTCGTGTTGTAGAACTCCACGCCCCGGTCCACCGCGTAGTAGGTCTCCTGCAGCCACCGGAGGCCGGTGACGTCGACCCACATCAGCGCCCGATTCGCCGACGGCGCGAGCCATCCCGGGGACCACGTCCAGACGAAGAAGCTGAGCAGCAGGAAGGCCACCGGGAACAGGTAGATCAGCATCCTGCTTCGCGTCCGTTCCCCGATCAGGAACGTGGAGCCGGCCAGGAAGGCGAGGGGAGGAACCCCGAGGACGACGAAGGGGACCACGTAGTTCGCGAGCGCCAGCGGGCCCAGGTGAGGGGCGTCTCCGCCGTGCGGAAGCACGTGGTTACAGAAGGCGGCCAGGCCCAGGTGGGCCGCCAGGACCACGATCGTCAGTGCCGCCACCGCGGCGAACTTCCCCCACACGTACTCCCGCGGCCCGAGGGGCGTGGCGTGCAGGATCGGTCCGACGTTCCACTCCTCCTCGTCCCGGATCACGGTGGATCCGGCGGCGATGCTCACGAAGAAGGCGTAGAAGGGCACCACGCCGAGCGCCACGGTCTTCGCCACGCCGAACTGGGAGGTGATCCACGCGCTCGACCCGCCCACCGAGGTCGAGCCGGTGCTGATCGTCACGGCCCCCGTCGAGAGGCTGTACGCGAGAAAGGCCACCACCGCGAGCCAGATCCAGAAGAGGGGGCTCCGGAAGAAGTGCGACAGGTCGCGCCGGGCTACGGTACGGATCCTCGCCAGAGCCCCCGCGTCCGACGCCTTCCCCTCCACCCCGCCGGTCGCCGCGGTCACGCCGCGGCCCCCTCCCGGCTCTCGCGCCGGGCGGCTCCATTCTGGATGCGGACCAGATAGGCGTCCTCGAGCGTCGGTTCCACGGCGGTGAATCCGGATGGAGGATCACCGTCCGGAAGATGGAGGCGCAGACGCTCACGTCCCTCCACCAGCAGCGAGCGGAGGACGGTGCCCTCGCGGATGGCGGCCGAGTCCGCCTCCCCCTCGTAGACCTGACCCTCGAGGGCTCGCCGCGCGTCGTCGGGCGTCGTGCGCTCGACGACCTCCCCCTCCCTGATGACCGCGAATCGGGGACAGAGGACGGAGACGTCCTCCACGATGTGCGTCGAGAGCAGGACGATCCGTTCCTCCGCCAGCTCCGCCAGGATGCGGTAGAAGCGGAACCGCTCCTCCGGATCCAGCCCGGCGGTCGGCTCGTCCACGATGAGCAGTCGCGGGTCGCCGGCGATGGCCTGTGCGACGCCCAGGCGCTGCTCCATGCCCCCCGAGTACTCCTTCACCTTCCGGTCGGCCGCGTCCCGGAGGTTCACCTGCTCCAGGAGACGGTCGGCCACGGCCGCCCCGCCGTTCGGTCCGGTCACCCCCTTCAGCTCCAGCAGGTGAACGAGCATGTCGCGACCCGTCAGGTGGGGATAGAAGCCGAACTCCTGCGGCAGGTAGCCGAGCCTGCCCCAGACGCGCGCGGGGTCCTCCACCACGTTCTCCCCGTCGAGCCGGACCGAGCCGGAGGTGGGCTCCAGGAGGCCGGCCACGATCTGCATCAGCGTGCTCTTTCCGGCCCCGTTCGGTCCGAGCAGGCCGAACATCCCCTCCGGCAGGTCGAGATCGACCCCCCGGAGGGCCGGGACGGGACCGGGATAGACCTTCACGAGATCACGGATCTCCAGCATGGGATATCGGAACTCCTGGGTGATTCGGTCTGGGCTCTGGTGTCACTCGATCGCGCCGGCGTCGTCGATCGGGACCCCGACCGATCGGCGGGCCCCGAGACCTCGACAGGCCGGCACTACGAC
>CANPVF010000088.1 GCA_947581645.1 Candidatus Caribbeanibacter nitroreducens
GCTCTGGTGTCACTCGATCGCGCCGGCGTCGTCGATCGGGACCCCGACCGATCGGCGGGCCCCGAGACCTCGACAGGCCGGCATTACGACTTTCCTCGTTCTCACGTTTCAGCGGGTGGATCTGTCCCCGGATGGGGAGGAGGAGTCGCGGGGCGTCAGCGCGTCCCGTGGGGTCCGACGCGCGCAGGTGAGTGGGTGCTCAGACACCACACTCGGACCGTCATCGTTGCCGACAGAAGGGTCCTGCACGCGCCGGATCGGATCGCCCGCGACCGTGGACGATCGTAGGGAGGGCGTGGGGCAGCGAGCCGTCCGCCCGTCCGGCGGTGGAGACGTGAACGTCACTGCACGTGGATCTCGGCCGTCCACGGCCTGGGTCCGTGCGGGCCGGGTCCGCTCCAGACCGTCCGGAACCCGCCGGTCGGGAGTGCGACCAGGCCCTGGGTGTCGCCGCCGTTCTGCCAGCGGTAGCCGGAGGGGAGGCAGGTCTGTCGCTCCGAGATGCGCCTCTCCTCGCCGAAGGTCCGGCCGCCGTCCCGGGAGACGGCGACGTAGTGGTGATAGCACTGGTCGTCGGGATCGTGGCGCCGGTCATTCCAGGTCACGGCGACGACTCCGTTCGGGTCGACCGCGACCTGGGGCGTGCTGTGATGCGACCGGCGGCCTCCGCCGTTCACCCGCACCGGAGAGCTCCAGCTGCGTCCCCCGTCGCGGGACCGGGCCAGCATCGGCTGGAGGAAGCCCTCCACCACGTGGCTCCAGGCCATGTAGAGCGTTCCGTCGTATTCGCCTCCGGACCGGTCGAGGGCCGCGCCCCCCTTCCCGAGGCCCTTGTACATCAGATCCTCGTCGGCGGCATTGGTGAAGACGGTCCGGTCCGGGGCCTGGTGGGGACCGCTCCACGTCTTCCCGTCGTCCCGCGACCGCAGGACCCTCTGTCGGCCCCGCCCCACCTCTCTGCCGCGAGACTGCATGGTGAAGGCGAGATACGGGAGAACCAGCGTGCCGTCGCCGGTGACCTCCAGGTCGTTCACGGCGTTCAGGAACCCCTCGTCCGGCGTCCTGCGGGCGGTCTCGGTGAACGTGCGTCCGCCGTCGCCGGAGACGAACACGGCGATGGCGGCGTCGAGGCCACGACCCGCTCGGGCCGCCGCGTAGACGGGCTGCTCCCCGTCGCCGGTCGACTCCGGGGCGACCACCCACTGCCGATCGAGCGTGCCCCCGACCTCGGCCGGGCCCGACCAGGTGCGCCCCCCGTCCGTGGACCTCCACACGCTGAAGCCGGACGCCAGTGTCGAGAGATAGGCCCGCCCCTGGCCGTCGAAGTCGACCATGGGATCGCCGCCGGGGAAGACGGGGTCGCCGGGACCGTCGATCCGCGTCCACGTGTCCCCGCCGTCCCGGGTGACGTAGGCCAGCCCTCCGTCCGCGGAATCCGCCAGGGCCGTGGCGATCATGGTCGTCGAATCCGTGGGATCGACGGCCAGGTAGGTCTCGACCTGTCGGAAGGGCACGACCTCCTCCACGAGGGGACCGACTCCGTCGACCTCGACACCGGACAGCCCCGGCTCCTGGGCGGCCACGGGCGAGGCGGCCGCGAGGAGGGCGAGGAACCCGGCCATCAGGCTCCGTCGCATCGGCTCCGCAGCCCCGGCCTTCCGTTCGCCTCCGACTGCTGTCGACGAGCGTCGCGCGTCACACTCCGTAACGTCGGTTTCCATATCTCTCGGTGCCTCCGCGGCGGGCGTCATGCAATTCCGGCGGTCGAAACACTGCTCCCCGCCCCCCTCTACGCGAACGCCAGGGCCAGGACCGCCAGCCCGAAGAGAGTCCCCGCCACGCCTCCCAGGCGAACGATCTGTCTTCCCCTCTTCAATCCCCCGATCAGGAGGCTCATGCGCCGGGGGGTGTATGCGTGAGGGAAGCGGATCACGTACGCACCGTTGAGCGCGAGGAGGGACCCGATGATCCCGATGCTCCAGGCTCGCTCCGAGCCCCCCGGGCCCGCAAGCAGCTGCCCGAGGGGGATCGCGGCCGCCACGAGGACGGGCATTCCGATGACGATGAAGAAGTCCCGCTTCACGTACCTCGCGGCCTCGAAACAGTAGTCGCGCGCCTCCGACCGGTGCCGCGGATGCACGGCGACTTCCTCCAGGCGCGGCTCGCCGGCCGGAATCTCCGTGTCAACCGGAACTTCGACGGTCGTCAGCGCGCCGTCGTCTCCGGCGCACCAGATGCATTTCTCCTTGCGTGGTTCCGACACGGTCCGTCCTCCCTCCTGCGGTCCGATCAGCGTGACGAATCGGTCGAAGGCTGATGCTTCATAAGCTGGACGTTGCGGAGCTCGATCCGAACGTCCACGGCTGGCGGTGCCCTTTCTCCGTCGGGAACCAGGCCGGCCACTACGTCGTCGGTCTCGGCTGTCCGACGATCTGAGGGCGACTCCGCGCCGGGCATCTCCCCCTCGCCCCGTGCCCCGGACTCAGTGCCCGGCTCATTCCTGCCCGCCGCCGTCCGTGACGGCACGCCACCCGTCGTTGCCCCGCTCCACGTCGGGAAGGCGGTTCTCCGGATCCACGGTCACCGATCGCACCTGCGGGCCGATCACGGTCGCGGTGAAGGTGTCGCTGGTGTGCCATGCCTCCACCGGAATGCGCCGGGTGGCGGTGCTCCCGTCGGCGTACTCCAGCCGCACCCGGAGTGGCATCACCAGGCCCTCCTGCTCCAGGGTGA
This sequence comes from Candidatus Caribbeanibacter nitroreducens, assembly GCA_947581645.1. Lineage (GTDB taxonomy): Bacteria > Gemmatimonadota > Gemmatimonadetes > Palauibacterales > Palauibacteraceae > Caribbeanibacter > Caribbeanibacter nitroreducens. The sequence continues at coordinate 2,734 of CANPVF010000088.1, forward strand.
TCCGGGTCGTGTCGCCGGAGACGGCAACGTCGTCCACCGACTGGTCCAGGGTCTTCGTCCCGTCGAACCACCCCTGCCAGAACCAGTCGAGCTCCTCGCCGGCCACGTCCTCGATGGTCCGGAAGAAGTCGGCCGGCTTCGGGTGCCGGTGCTTCCAGCGGTCGATGTATTCGCGCAGGGCCGGGTCGAACCGGTCCGGCCCCAGTACGACCTCCCGGAGCAGGACGAGCCCCCGGCCGGCCTTCCGGTAGCCGGAGAGCGCGTACCCGGGGCCGCTGAACCGATCGGAGTAGGTGAGGATCGGGAGTCGGTTCCGGAGCTTCCGCGTGAGCGTCGCGGTGCGGGCGGCCAGGACGCTGTCCGCCACGGACGCGCCCTCCCCGCCCGACTCGCCATAGGCCTCCCGGGAGTAGAGGCCCATGAAGGTGACCAGCCCCTCGTCCATCCAGTGGTGGCGCCGCTCGTCCGAGCCCACGAGCATCGGGAACCAGGTGTGGGCGGCCTCGTGGTCGGTGATCCGCAGGAGCCGGTCGCCACGCGCCTCGACGCTGGTGAAGAACACCATGGGGTACTCCATCCCCTGCGCCCTGCCGGCCACGTTGATGGCCACCGGGTACGGGTAATCCCCCCACTGCTCCGAGTAGTAGCTCACCGAGTGACGGAGCATCCGCGTGGAGTGCTCCCAGCCCGGCTCATCCCCGGAGCCGAGTCCCTCGCTCGGGTACGCGGACATGATCAGGACGTCGTTCCAGCTCGCGGCGTCCCAGACGAAGGCCTCCGAGGCGGCCCAGGCGAAGTCCCGGACGCTGTCGGCCCGGAAACGCCAGGTGAGCGGGCCCTGGCCGGAGGGGCGGGCCGACGGATCCCCAGCTTCGTTCTCCCGGATCAGATGCACCGTTTCGCTGCTGTTCCGCGCCCGCTCGAGACGCCGGCGCTGGGTATCGGTGAGCACCTGTCCCCCATTCGTCAGCCGGCCCGTGCCCACCACCACGAACTCCCGCGGCGCGGTGATCTCGACATCGAAGGAGCCGTACTCCAGGTAGAACTCGCCCTTGCCCAGGTACGGCATGACGTTCCACCCGTGGGCGTCGTCGTAGGCGAACATCCGGGGATACCACTGGCCCAGCTCGTAGACGGTGCCCTGCTTCACGTCGAGACGTCCCATCCGGCCCGATCCACTCCTCGGCACCTCGAACCGGAAGTCCAGGCTCAGCTTCGCCTGACCGCCGTCCGCCGGAAGCGGCTCCGGCAGGGTCACCCGCATCACCGTTCCGTCGATCATGAACTCCGGCTCCGCGGTCTCTCCGCCCACGGTGACGCGCACGTCGGAGATCTCGTAACCGCCGCCCGGAAAGACGCCCGGGACCCCTTCGCCGCCCTCCAGGACGAGAGGCGCCTGCTCGGAAGCCTTCATCCCCTCGCTGCCCAGGTCGAACAGGTTCTGGTCCAGCTGGAGCCAGAGGTGGTCGAGCTCACTCGGGCTGTTGTTCGTGTAGGTGATGGTCTCCGAGCCGCCGACCACGTTCGAGTCCGGGTGGAGCCGGACGTCGATGTCATAGTCCACCTGCTGCTGCCAGTAGTCCTCACCCGGGCCCCCCGCTCCGTTCCGATAGCTGTTCGGCGCCGGAAGGTCGAGCTGTCGGAAAATGTCGTCGTTCTCCGCGGAGGAACTGGCCCACTCCTCCAGGCCGCCCTCCTGACCCACGGCCGAAGCGGCCGTGACCAGGAGCGTCATCGCTGCCAGAAGGATCACGCGACCGGCTCGTGCTGTCATTGTGGTATCCTCACGTCTCCGATCCTCAGTCCTGTATGTCATCGCCGCGCCAGGCGCGGCGCTCGATGTCGTCCGTTCAGGCCCGCACTACGACATCCATCGTTACCGCGTTTCAGCGGCAGGATTCGCCCCGGGGTCATGCGGAGGGATTGCAGGGCGTCAGCCGGCCCCGGGGCTCAGACCTCACAGCTGCAGCCAGTACGTCATCTTGGCCGTGACGGCCTGGTTGCCGGTGGCGTCGAAGGGCTCGAGCCACCCGCCGGGCCCGACCGCGGTCCCGATCCCGCGTCGCTCGCGGCGGTCCTGCTGCCAGGCCAGGTAGACGGTGCTGCCCGGCCGCCACTGCCAGCGGAGCACGGCGGTGCTCCGGAAGGAGAAGAGGTTGAAGTCCGGCTCGGGCACGGTGAAGCGCTCTCCGCCCTGTTCGACGCGAAGGGTCCCGTCCTCCCGCCCGACGACCCGGCTGTCCCCCTCGCCGTAGCGACGGAGGCGCCTGTCGCCCGGGCGGGCGAGCTCTCCGAACTCGTAGTAGTCGCCGCTGGCCGCGAAGGGCTGGGCGAACAGCTCGAGGCTCAGGTCCGGACTGAAGGCGTAGTCCGCCCGCAGCTCGCCGGACAGGGTCGTCCGATCGATGCGGGAGAAGACGTATCGCCGGCCGCCGGTCGCCTCGGGGCCGTCCGGGAGCGTCGTCACGTACTGGCGGGGTTCCTCGCTCAGCGTGAGCCGGGGGCTGAACTCCAGGCGAAGGTCCGGCGAGGGGCGGACGCTGGCTCCGCCGCTCACGGTCCCGGACCAGCCGCCGAGCTCGTCACGACTGTAATACACGAGGGCATCGAGCTGATTGGGACTCCTTGGATTCGTCCGCCAGCCGAGACGGGCGCCCCAGAAGTCGGTCAGCGCCATCGGCGGTCCACCGCGGGTCAGTCGAACGTGCGTGCCCCCGAAGCGTCGGAAGAGGGCGAGACTGGTCCGCATGAAGTTGGGCCACTCGACGCTGGCGCTCGGCGTGACGCCGAAGAACCGCCGCGTGCCGCCGAAGTTCCATCCGGCATTCGTGTTCACCTCCACGTTCCAGCTGCGGAACAGCGGTCCCGGGTCGGTCTCCCGATAGGTCACCCCGCCGCCCGTCGAGATGTCGTCCGTCCGGCGCAGCCGGCCCAGCTCGTTGATGGCGAAGCCGGGGGAGGACGCGTCGGCGTCGACGTTCCACAGCCAGTGCTCGCCCGATCGCTTCCGGAGGCCCAGGCCGGCGGTCCAGCCGGTGAGCGAGGTGCGGCTGGAATCGACCTCGACGTGGTCGGCGCCCTGCCGCTGGAAGTAGCGGACGCTGGAGCGCTGAAGATCCAGAATCGCGTCGCTGGTCCCGCGGACGTGGCTCATGCCGCCGAATCCGCGCAGCTGATAGCGGCCGTCCCCGAAGAGGAGATTCCAGTCGCCGCCCCCGGCCACCGCCGACCGGGGAAGATCGCCCGTCAGGGCGCTGCCGGGATCCATGTCCCGTCGGACTCCCGTCAGGCTGAGCCCGGCGCTGCTCCCTCCCGCGAGCTGCTCCTCCACCCGGCCGACGCCGTAGGCCGTCCGGGGCTCCACGGTCACGCTCCGCACCTCGCCGCCGATGGAGTCGGTGGCCCGGGCCTGCTCCTCCTGCGTCACCGCCGCCAGGGCTCCCACCGAGAGGTCCCCGTCGACCCGGCCGGTGAGCTTGCCGGCACCCAGGATGGTCGTGTTACCCGGCGCCTGGACGTATCGGCCCCGGGCCCGTCCGTGCGGGGGCGCGCCGATGCGCCGGGAATAGAAGTAGTCGGGACCGCCGCCGTGCAGGTACTGGCTTCCCTCGGTGAAGAAGGGGCGGTTCTCCTGGAAGAAGAGCTCGTACGCGGAGAGGTTCACCCGGGCCGGATCCGCCTCCACCTGCCCGAAGTCGGGGTTGACCGTGGCGTCCAGGGTGAGCCCGCTCCCGATCCCCGCGGTGAGATCGCCGCCGGCGCGAAGCTGGCTCGCCGGGTTGGACCGGAGCGGGTTGTCGGAGGAGAGCCGCCCGCGCACCTCCCCGCGCGTGGCCACGTAGGGCCGGATCTCGGCCGTCCGGCTGCGGTCGATGCCCCGGATGCCCGTCAGGCGACCGAACCGGGAGATCCATCCCTCCCGGGTCCTCGGCACCAGCTGCCAGTGGTCCTCCTCGTTGCGGGAGGGAAGAACTCGCTGCAGCTGAATCCCCCACGTGGAGCGAGCCCGGCCGCTGAGGCGCAGCTCCGAGAACGGTATCCGGGCCTCCACGGTCCACGCCGTCGAGTCGACGCGGACCTCGGCGTCCCAGACCGGATCGTACGTGTAGTCGCGATCGTGCGTCTCGTTCTGGTCCGAGGAGAGGGCGTAGTCCAGCCGTACGCCCGCGGCCGTCACCCCGAAGACCCGGGCCGTCCTCCGGTCCAGCTCGGGATCCAGGTGCAGGTAGAGCCTCGCCGAGGTGCCCGCCTCGTCGCGCCGCGTCATCTGGCGCCGGATTCCGTCCGGCGAGTCGAGACGCATCCTCGCCACCAGATAGAGGTTCTCCTCGTCGTACCGAAGAGCGACGCGGGTCTCTCCGCTCGCCGGGCGCCCCTCGGTCGGCTCCTGCTGCACGAAACCGGAGGTGAACGAGGCCTCCGTCCAGGCAGCGTCGTCCAGCCGCCCGTCGACACGCGGCGATTCCCCCTCGACGGGCTCGATCGCGTAGCTCCGGAGGGTGGTATCCCTGGCTGTGGGATTCGGCGAGCCTGCCTCGGAGTCGGTGGGCGCCGGTGAGCCTCCGGATGGCTCCCGGGCGTCCAGGCCACCGGCACCGAATGAAGACAGCAGTGCAACCAGCAACGTGACGGTCATCGCGGCACTTCTGGAAACGGGGTGAGTCATCTTCTTCTCTCGGGGGCTGTCGTGGAGAACAGGGCGATCCGTCCGTCCTCGAAGTGGGCGCCCGGCATCGCCGTCGCGCCGGAGGCGCCCTGTCGCTACAATTGTAGCTAGCTACATATGTAGCTTTTGTTCCAGCGGGCGGTCGCCGGGAGGGGGGCCGTGAGGACGGGTCGCCCCGACGTGGGCTTGAGCCGAGCGGGGCGTATCGCTACAATCGTCGCGTGCGCGACGACCGTAGCGGACAGGGGGAGGCATGACGAGCGACTACGAGGCGCTCAGTGCACGGCAGCGGCAGATCATGGACGCCGTGCACCGGAGCGACGACGGGGCGACGGTGGCCGAGATCCGGGAGGAGCTTCCCGATCCGCCGTCCGAGTCGGCGGTCCGAACGATGCTCCTCCGGCTCGAGGACGCGGGATACCTGCGACACGTAAAGGAGGGCCGCCGGAACCGGTATCACCCCACGGGCTCGAAGGAGAGGGCCCGTGATTCGGCGCTGTCGAGGCTCCTGGACACCTTCTACCGGAACTCACCGATCCAGGCGGTGGCGGCGATCCTGGACCGATCTGCGGACGAGCTCACCGAGGAGGAGCTGAGCGAGCTGGAGGAGATGGTACGCGAGGCACGGGAGGAGCGATGAACTCGGCGATCGAGCTCCTGTTCAGCGTCACGGTCCGGGCGAGCATACTGGTCGTCCTCGCCTGGGGCGCGTCTCTCCTCCTCCGCCGGAAGTCGGCCACCATCCGACACATGGTCTGGGCCTCGGCGGCGATCGGCGCTCTCGTGCTGCTGGCCGCTGCCCCGTTCGCCCCGACGCTCCACACCACCAGTCTTCCGGTCTGGCAGAACTGCACGGTGGAGATCAGTCCGGTCCACATCGACCTGCCGTCCTGCGGCTCGGGCGAGAGGGCCGCCGGCAGGACGGCGGCGGCTGGATCGGCGACACCGCCGGCCGACGATCCAGACGCCCCCTCACCCGTGGCCCGCGCGTCCGCCGGCGAGGCCGGAGCAGGACAGGCACCGGAAGGCAGGGCGCCGGCCGCGGGTGCCGGGATCGCTGCCGGGGACTCCCGTGGAGCACCTCCGGCCGAAGCCACCCTGCCCGGGCTCCTCCGAGCGTGGAACCCGGACCTCTCGACCGCCCTGGTCGGACTGTGGGCCGCCGGAGCGCTCGCCGTTCTCCTCACGATTCTCCTGGAGCGGCTCTGGGTGCGGCGGCTGAGCGAGACGGCCCGGGAAGCGGGCGAACAGGACCTCATCGCGGAGGCCCAAGAGCTGGCGCGAGGGCTCGGTCTCCCGGCCCGCGTCGATCTCCACCTCTCACGGGAGGACGTCCCACCGCTCTCCTGGGGATTCTGGCGCCCGCGCATCCTGCTTCCCGATCACGCGGTCGAGTGGCCGGAAGACCAGCGGCGGGCGGTTCTCCTCCACGAGCTGGGCCACGCCCGACGCCGCGACGTGTTCACTCAGACCGTGGCCGCCATCTCCTGCGCGGTGTTCTGGTTCAACCCGCTGGTATGGTTCGCCGCAGCCCGGATGAGGGACGAGCGCGAGCGGGCCTGCGACGACCTGGTCCTGCAGTCCGGCGTCGGCTCCACCAGCTACGCCGAGTGCCTCCTCGACCTCGCCCGACGGCTGTCCCCCTCTCCCGGCTCGCGCATCGCGCTGGTCGGCATGACCCGGGGGACGGACCTGGTCGAACGCGTGGACCGACTGGTGAGCCGAGCCGCTCCGCGGCAACCGCCCGGACGGACGACCACCTTCGTCTCGGTGCTCGCCGCCCTGGCCGTCCTTGGGACGCTGGCGCCGCACGTCATCGCCCGGCCCGAGTGCCAGGGCCGGAGCGCCGCGGCACGCTTCGGGGCCGGAACCCTCGACATGCTGGTCCATCCGTCAGCGTCCCGCGGAGACGCACCGGTCGGCTTCGCGGGTCAGCCCCCCGGGGAACAGCCGCCGCGGACGCACTGGCAGACGGCCGAGGACGAGACCTCGGCTCGATCCCCGAACCCGGGGCGCTGACACGTCCCCCGGGGGGATCTCCACCCGGGGCGGGCTTGCGCGTCTGAAGCGCCGGGCATCCGACCCCGGCTTTCTACTGGCCGCCCAACGGCCCCGTCATGATGTAGTCGTTGTCGGCCATGCCGCCGTGGCAGTTGATGCACCCCGGTACGCGTCCGGAAGCCTTTCCACCGTTGTCCACGGAGCCGTCCGGAAGGTACTTGACCCAGTACCAGTCGTTGTGCTCCGGGTCGTAGCCGTCCCGCTTGTACATGACGGTGATGGCCGCCAGTGTACTGTCGGGCCTGAAGTTCTCCTTGATCACGACGGCCCCGTACGGCAGCTGTCCGTACGTTCCCGAGATCGCCTCGTGCGCCCGGCTGTTGACGTAGGTGGTCAGGAGCATGCCATGGGGCTCCTGCCCCTCGTAGAGCTCTGTCTTGCCCGGATAGAGCGACCACGCGTCCCGGTAGCCCACCTCCTGGAGGTACTCCCAGAGCCCCGCGGCCGTCGTATCGGGCCTCGCTGCCTGCTGGGAACTGCCCGGCTCGGCAGCAGCAGCCGAGCTGGCTCCCCTCCGGTCGGCCGATGAGTCACCGCACGCCGTCACTGCCACCGCGGTGACGAGCGCCACCTGCACGATCGTCACCGGGCTACGCACCGTCTTCGACATGCTACCTCCCGGGTCAGGGTTGGGAAGGACGGGCCCGACGCACGACAAAGCGGCACCGGACCTGCTCCACGGCTCCGAGGTGATCTCGTCCGTCCCGCGAGTCACGCCCGCGGGTAATTTCACCTCACCCGGGTAACAGGGGGCTCAGCCCGAACGTTCCCGGGCACCGGTGGAGCCCTCCCCGGCACGGCGGCCTCCGCATCCCCCGAAACGGTGCTCCTCTTGCCGTCCGGCCCATTTGTTCTACGTTGTATAACCATGAACACTCCGGAGCTCGGCAAGCTGCAGCTGTCCGTCCTCATGGCCGTGGCGACGCTGGACGACGAGGCGTACGGTCTCGGCGTCCGCCGTGAGGTGAGCGAGGTCCGCGGACGCGAGTACTCGGTCGGCGCCATCTACACGACCCTGTCCCGGCTGGAGGAGAAGGGGCTCCTGGAGTCGTGGGAGACGCCCCCCCGGCCCGAGCGCGGCGGACGGTCCCGGCGCCAGTACGAGCTCACGGCCGCCGGGCGCACCGCCCTGCGGGAGGCCCGGCGGGTCGCGGCGCGGCTGTGGGACCTCGAACCCGGAGTGGGGCCGGCATGAGGGAGTCCCGTATCGCCGAGTCGCTGCTCCGGGGCTTCATCTCCGACCCGCACCTCGAGGACGCCATCCTCGGCGATCTCGCGGAGGAGCAGCACCAGCGTGCTGAGAGCTCCGGTGCCGGTCCGGCTCGCGCCTGGTACAGGCGACAGGTGGTGAGGTCGGTGCCTCACCTGCTGCGCCACTGGTGGCTCCAGCAGACCCCGGGGCAGACCGTCCGCACAGTGGCGAGGGTGACCTTCACCCTGGTCCTCGTGATGTCAGGCACCGTCGCCTTCGGGGGGACGTCGCCCGACACGGTCACGTTGCTCGTCGCCGGCGGCCTGTGGGCAGCGGCCGGGGGCTTCTCCCTGGCGTGGACCACGCCTTCCGGAGCCCCCATGTGTCCCGCCACGCTCCTGGGCCTGTCCTTGATTCCGGCCAGCGTGGCCGCGTCCGGGCTCCTGGCGCCGCCGGGACCGACGACGTGGCTTCTCGCCCTGGCCCCGACGATCCTTCTCGCGCTCTCCATCAGCGGTGGGATGGTCGCCGCGATGCTGCGCAGCACCCTCTCTGCACACAACTCCCCGTCTGCGACCGATCCCTCGACCCCGGGAAAGACGATGAAGACGACCGGCAGCACCCTCCGACTCCTCGCCCGTCCGATACTGGCGGCAGCCACACTCCTGATGGTGCCCCTGGTGGCGATGCAGTTCACTGCAGAAGTGAACTGGACGCTCTTCGACTTCGTGGTCATGGGCACGCTCATCGTGGGGACGGGCGTCACCTTCGAGCTGGCCCTGAGGAAGGGCGACACCATCGGCTACCGGGCCGCCGCCGGCGTGGCGCTCGCCTCGGCGTTCCTCCTCGTCTGGGTGAACCTGGCCGTCGGCATCATGGGCTCGTCCGCCCACGAAGCCAACGTGCTCTACTTCGGCGTGCTCGCCGTCGGGGGCGTCGGCTCCCTCGTCGCGCGGTTCCACCCACGGGGGATGGTCCGGGCGATGGTCGCGACGGCTCTCGCCCACACCGGCGTCGGGGTGACAGCGCTCATCGCCGGCTGGGGATCGCCGGTCCACGTCGTGGGCCTCACCGTGATGTTCGCCCTGCTGTTCCTCGCATCCGCCTGGCTGTTTCAGAGCGCAGCCGACCAGGGCGCAGGCGGACTCGGGGGACGACGGGCTCAACCGTGCGCATCGGGATCCTGAAACATCTCTTTCTCCGCCAGCGACATTGGGGCGCCCGCTGCTACGTGTGACCGTGTATCCATGGTGGGGCGGGGATCAGCGCAGACCCCTGGTGCCGAACAGGTTGTACGTACTCGTACTGGCGTAAACGGGGCCGAGTTGCGGCCGTAGCACGGGAGGGGCCTGTATGGTGTAAGTCGTTGTTTCCATAATCGTCGCCCCCTTCCCGCTGCCCCTTGCCTTCTCGATTCTTCCGTACGGTCGGGCCACGCCACGTCATCACCGGGGCTGTCGTGCTCGCCCTCTCGGCGCTGGCATTCGCGCTCCTGGCGGCCGGTCCCGCTCGCCGGACCGTCTTCAACGTGGCGCAGATCAGTCTCGCGGCCGTCCTGGCCACCGGCGTTTACGTGCTGCTCGGCGGATCGGTGGGCCGGGGCACCGAGCGCAGCTTCGCGCCGGATCTCCTGGCCTTCATGACCGGCCTGACGACCTTCTTCGCGGTCAACACCGTGGCGTACGCCACGATCATATCGGTCACCGGTGAGGACGGATGGTGGCTCAGCTGGAAGAAGGTCCGGGACGAGCTGAACATCGTCTTCGACGTCGGCGTCGGGATCCTCACCTTCCTGGTGGCCCACCTCTACCTGGACTGGGGCACCCCCGCCCTCGCGCTCCTCTCCGTTCCGCTGGTCGGTGCCCATGTGTTCACCACCGTGCAGACCCACCTGCACGAGGTGCTCTGGGATCTGGTCAGCATGCTCGTCACCCTGCTCGAGAAGCAGGATCCCTATACCTCCGGTCACTCGGTGCGCGTGGCGCGGCGATGTCGGGAGATCGCCGAGGTCATGGACCTGAACTCCTCGGAGGTGGAGGTGGTCGAGTACGCCGCCCTGCTGCACGACATCGGGAAGCTGGAGATGATCTTCCAGGGGGTGCTGAAAAAGGACGGCCCGCTCACCGAGGAGCAGCGGGAGCTGATCGAACAGCATCCGATCCGGGGCGAGGAACTCCTGGCCGAGGTCCGGGCTCTCGACGACGACGTGCTCGGAGGCGTCCGTCATCACCACGAGCGCTGGAACGGGTCGGGGTACCCGGACGGGCTGTCGGGTGAGGACATACCGGTGGCGGCCCGCATCATCGGAGTCGTGGACGCGATCGACGCCATGCGGAGCGAGCGCCCCTACCAGGAACCGTTGCCCCCGGACGTGGTGGCCGAGGAGCTCGACGACAACGCCGGTGAACAGTTCGATCCGGAGGTCGTTGCCCGCGCCTGTCAGCTGGGGATCCACACCCGAAAGGTGGGGAACGTCGATGAAGAGGAGGACATCACGCCGTCGCACACGACGGAGGAGCGGAGGCCCACGGGATCAGGCCCGTGACGTCCGCCCCGCCCGTGGACGCACACGGCCCGCAGGAAGACACTCTACCGATCCCACGGTGGTGACGCCGCTCGTCCGGCGCATCTATCCGTCGGGGCGAAGGTCCCGCAATCGTCGCCGCGGCTCGGAGAGCCGTTCCGATGCCTCCTGCAGGTGCCGATGGATGCCCTCCAGGGTCTCCTGCCTGTTTTCGTCGAGGCCCGAGCCCAGCCGACCGAGGTTGGCGTCCGCGTCACTGGTCAGACTGTCGGAGCGTTCCTCCAGATCGACCAGCTCCTGTCTCATCTAATCGTCCCAATCGCTGTCAACGGACATGCGGTACTGGCGGAAGTGAGTCGAACGTCATGGGCGCGAAGACGGCCCTGGTTGGAGACCCCGACGCCGGCGGTACGGGTCGACCGGGCCCTCGGCCCGGCCAGTCGTTCGGCGCCCCCCGAAGACAGAGCACTGCGGTACGATTCTGGTAGCATACCTCCGGTGATCCTTCTCCTCTCACCCGACCGATGCACATCAACAGCCTCCTTCGCCCGATGATATCCGGATCCCGCCGCCTGCCTGCAGCGCTGTCCGTCGTCGTTTTGGCCGCCGTGCTCTACCCGGCCGGGGCGCCGGCCCAGGACGTCGAGCCGGACGCCCCCTTCGTGCCGACCCCGATGAACGTGGTCGTGGAGATGCTGGAGCTGGCGGAGGTATCGCCGCAGGACACCGTCTACGATCTCGGCTCCGGGGACGGACGACTCCCGATCACGGCCGCGCACCTGCACGGAGCCCATGGCGTGGGCGTCGAGCTGGACTCCGCCCTCGTCGCCAAGTCCCGCCGCAACGTCCGGGAGGTCGGCGTCGACCGGCAGGTCCGCTTCATCCGCGGAGACCTCTTCGAGGTCAACCTCGAGTCGGCCACGGTCGTCACCCTGTACCTCTTCCCGGAGGTGAACGAGCGGCTCCGGCCGAAACTCTTTCGGCAGCTGGAGCCCGGTGACCGGGTCGTAGCCCACGACTTCTCCATGGGCGACTGGGAGGCGGACCGGACGAGGGAGGTGGCCGGTGCGGAAACCGCCCGTGACAGCATCGGGGTGGTGGAGGACGGGAAGACGCTCCGGACCGAAGGGATCATCGTCAGATCCGCCCCCGACATCCCCGAGCTCACGCCCCGGCTCGATTCACTGGTCATCGGCTCGCCGAGACCCGTGCCCGGCCCCTCCACCGTCTACGTGTGGGTCATTCCGGCCGACGTGGAGGGCGTCTGGGCCGTGGGGCTTCCCGGCGGGGATTCCACCACGATTCGGGTCGACCAGCGATTCCAGAAGCTGCGGGTCGCCCGGAGCGGGGGCTCCTTCGGTGACGTCGTGGGACGGCTCGAGGGCTCGGACGTGAGGCTCTCGTTCACCCGGGCCGACGGGCGGACCGTCCGGCTCGAGGGGACCGTGACCGGGAATCAGGTCGAGGGACGGACCGGGCGGGGCGAGCCCTGGTCGGCCCGGGTCCGAAACGGGGCCGGTGGCTCGATTCTCGAGTGGGAGGAACCGCCCCCCGAAGACACGAGGTGACGCCACCGGTCGTCGGGGGCTCACTCTCAGAGTTCGCGGCGCAGGTACCGGTCGTACATCGCGCGGCGACCCGGCAGCCGAATGCTCCCCTCCACCTCGATCGATTCACCGGAGACGGGGTTGGCCGTCCGATCCCCCACCCGGTCGTACGACAGAGGGTCTCGGAGGGATCCCGCCTCCGATCTGTCACCTCAGCGCTGCAGGCCCCGAACAACTTCCCGGATCGGCCCCGGCCCCGACGTAGCAATCGCAGCGTCTCCTTCCTGTTCGGACTCACGACATCGGGATGAACCCACGTTCCCCGTCGTCTGGGTCTCGAGTTGCAGCGACAGGAATAGGGAGCGTTCCCTGCCGGAGGCAGGAGCCCGCCTCATGGCTCAAAGAAGGGGGAAATTCATGATTCGAACACGAGTCGTCCGCGGAGTCGCCGTTGTCCTTTCG
>CANPVF010000089.1 GCA_947581645.1 Candidatus Caribbeanibacter nitroreducens
CTCGGTGTCCTCCTCCCCGGCGAAGGACTCAAGCGCCTCCTCCGTCTCGAACCGGAGCACGGTGAGGAACTCGACGTCCTCCGCCCGCTCCCGGCGGAAGACCTCCGCCCCCCGGTAGCCGCCGGAGGCCTCGTCGGCGATGTGGGGCAGGATCTCCGTCCGGAGCAGCTCCTCGTATGCGTCCGCGTCCTCCGGCCTCGTGCGGCCCGTCCACAGGCGCGCGATCATCTCTCTCCTCCTCCCGTGTAGCCGGGCCCGCGCAGGATCCGTCCCGGGGTGGCGCCCGTGTGCTCGCCGTCCCTCACGACGGCCTCCCCGTTCACCCAGACGTGGAGCACGCCCTCCGAGAGCCGGTGGGGATCCCGGTAGGTGGCCCGGTCGACGATCGTCTCCGGGTCGAAGACCACCACGTCGGCATGGAGCCCCTCCTTGAGCACCCCCCGGTCGTGCAGCTGGAGCCGCGTGGCCGGGGCCGAGGTGGCCTTCCGCACCGCCTCCTCCAGCGGGATCACCCCCTGCTCCCGGACGAAGCGGCCCATGATCCGGGGGTAGGTGCCGTAGGCCCGGGGGTGGGTTCCGCCCTCGGCGCTGTCCGGGTGGAGGCCCGCGGCGTCGGTGCCCCACTTGATCCACGGCTGGCGCATCTGCCGGTGCAGGTTCTCCTCGCTCATGAGGAAGTAGATCGCCCCCACGCCGCCCTCCTCGGAGGCCACCAGCTCGATGGCCGCGTCCGCCCAGTCGGTGCCCATCTCGGCGGCGATCTCCGACAGGCGCATGCCGTTCCACTGCTCGTTCGACTCTTCCTCCAGGCCGAGCACCATCACGCCGTCGGGCCCGGCCAGCCGCCCCAGGTTCTCCCAGTCCTCGGCGGGGCGGGTCATGGCGGCGTGGATCTTCGCCCGCGTCTCCCCGTCCCGGAGGTTCTCCATGAGCCGCCCCCCGGCCGAGGCCCAGGGCGGGAAGACGGCCGACAGGCTCGTGGCGCCGGCCCGGTAGGGGTACATGTTGGCCTGCACGTCCTGGCCCGCCGCCCGGGCCGAGTCGATGAGGGCGATCACCCGGTCCATCTTCGGCCAGTTCGGCCGGCCGGCGGCCTTCAGGTGATAGATCTCCACCGGCACCCCGCCGCGGCGCCCGATCTCGAGCGCCTCCCGGGCCGCCCGCACCAGGGTGTTCGCCTCCGAGCGGAGGTGGGTGACGTACAGGCCGCCGTAGGGGGCCATGGCCCCGGCGATCGCGGCGAGCTCGTCGGTGCCGGCGAAGGAGCCCGGCGGATAGATGAGCGCCGAGGCCACCCCCAGCGCCCCGTCCCGCATGGCCCGGCGGGTCACCGCCCGCATGGTGTCGAGCGCGGCGGCGTCCGGCTCCCCGCGGCTCCCGCCCATGGCGTAGGCCCGCACGGTGCCGGCCCCGAGGAACGATGCCACGTTCGGCGAGGTGCCGTGCTCCTCCATCGCGTCGAGCCAGGCGCCGAAGCCCCGGGGGCCGGAGAACCGGACCCCGCCCTCCCCGTCGCCGTAGCGCTCCCGGGCGGCGCTGTCGCCCATGGACTCGGCGGCGAGCTCCATGATCCGCTCGTTGGCCGGCGCCGGCGTGGAGCCCTCTCCCAGGATCACGGTGGTGATGCCCTGGGTGAGCTTGCTCACCAGCCGCCCGTCGCCGTCGGTGAGCGCCCCGTCGGACTGGCCGTGGATGTCCACGAAGCCCGGCGCCACCACCAGCCCGGTGGCGTCCACCCGGCGGTCGGCCTCGGCGTCCGAGAGGACGCCCCCGGGCTCGATCCGGGCGATGCGGTCGCCCTCGATGGCCACGTCACCCCGGAACCAGGAGGCTCCCGTGCCGTCCACCACCCGCCCGTTCTCGATCACGACGTCGTAGGCGTCGGTGTCCCCGGCCGGGCCGCAGGCCGCGAGGGACAGGAAGAGGGCGAGGGTCGAAGCGAGGGAACTCGGTCTCATGGGGCTCCCGTAACGGCAGTGGTCACCTGTTGAATTCAAATCTTCTACAACGTGCGGGAGACTGGAAGGTGATCGCGATGATTCCTCCTTGATCGGCCCGTCGATAGTCGAATGTGAAGCTTCCGAACGGTGACCGAGCCTACATTCCCCGAGAAAAGATCGAGCGTTACCTGCTCGCTCCAGAGCACCCGGCAGGGGGAGCCAAGGCGCGTTTCTTTCTCAACGTCGGCTTCGACGCGGAACGTCCCGACGATTTGATATCCGCGCTGCGGCAGATCGCCCGAAATGGCCTGGTAGCGGAAACCATCCACACCTCTCACGGTATCAAATACGCAGTCGACGGAATGGTAACGACTCCCTCGGATCGGTGTGTCCGGCTCCGGACCATCTGGATCAGAAACCCGGACAGCTACCGGCCGCGGTTTGTGACAGCCTATCCGCAGTGAGGCTTCCATGATCCGGGAACTGGATTCAGTCGCTCTCACCCGAGCGATCACGGAACATGAGCTCGAAAAGGGAGACCTCGGGACGGTCGTCCACCAATACGACTCGGGCCGGACTTTCGAAGTGGAGTTTCTAGCGGGCGACGGATCAACAATCGCGGTTCTGACACTGGACCGCGACCAGATTCGCCCTCTCGAACGAGCAGACACCTTTCACGTAAGGAGAACGCCCGCCGACTGATTCCTGCCCCTCCCTGCTCCTCTGCCAGAACCAGCGTCCGCGTCAATTAGAGAGGAGGGTCTCTTTGCCGGATTCCGCGACGATCACCTGGCGCGACGCGCAGAAGATGCCGGAGGACGGCCGCCGCTACGAGGCGGCCGAGGGGGAGCTCTACGTGACGGCGGCTCCCTCTTTCCGTCATCAGAGAATCTGTCACCGCCTGCAGGTCAGGCTTGACGACCTACTGGAGCGGCCAGGCCACGGTGTGATCGCGGCGGGTCCCGTGGGTGTCGAGTTCCCCGCCACCGAGGAGGGGGTCCAGCCGGACCTGATCTTCGTCTCGGAGGAGCGCCGCGGGATCATCGCCGATGACTGGATTCGCGGCGCTCCCGATCTGGTCGTTGAGATCCTGTCGCCCTCGACCGGAGACCGGGACCGAGGCGTGAAACTCAAGCTCTACCGCCGGCAGGGAGTCGGCGAATACTGGGTGGTGGATCCGGAGGAAGACGCCGTGGAGGTCTGGCGGTTCGGAGCCTCCGGACGTGAAGGCGAAACGACCCACGAGCGTTACACGGAGCGCCTTCCGGTCCGGATCGGCGATGAGGTGGTTGGCGAGATCGACCTGGCGGAGATTTTTGTCCGGGACTCCTGAACGTCGGCCGTGGCCCACTCGGGATACCGAGATACAGGAAATCCCGGATTCGGTTTGAGGCCGAGTTGAGGGGGTCTCCTACGCTGAGAGCACGTCCGCCTGGGTACGGGAGAAGCTCTGGGATTACTTGACCGGACATATAGTGATATTTACATTACTTTTGTGTCCGGTCAAGTACTACGCCGTGGGAGGCTCTTCATGCCCTCGAAGCGAAACCAGCATGTCGTTCCCCGTGAGGACGGGTGGGCTGTCCGGGGGGAGGGCAACAGCCGCGACACTCGTCGCTTCGAGACCCAGGGGGACGCGATACGGGTGGCGCGCCGCATCGCCCGGAACCAGAAGGGGGAGCTGTTCGTCCACGGGCGCGACGGCCGGATACGTGAGCGACGGTCCTACGGGAACGACCCATATCCAGCCTCCGGTTGAGCGGAAGCCGACGTCGCAGCCGGGCGCCGAGGCCGGCTGAGGCCCCGTGCCGCAGGTCACCAGCTTCGACGTCTCCGGTTGCGACCTGCGGTTCCACAGCCACGACCACGGGCCGGCTCACTTCCACGCATCGGTATCCGGCGAGTGGGAGATCCGCGTCTACTTCCTGCACGAGCCGCCCACCTACGACGAGAAGTGGGTCATGACTCGTATACCTGCTTCGGAGCTTCGGGAAATCCTGGGGAAGGCCGCCGAACATCGAGCAGCGCTCCTCGAGGAGTGGTCCGAGAAGGTGGCTGCCGATGGGTGACAGGAACGAGCGCATCCTGGGACCCTGGTGCGTCACGCCAGAGGCACGGGAGCTGACGAGGCTTCCCTCCCGGCTCGAGGAGTCGCTCGACGAGCTGACGGCGCGAACCGCCGACGGCGACGGGCTGGTCGTGGCGTCCGCCTCGGAGCTCGCTGCCGAGCGGGGAGGCCTGCTTCCGGACTGGGTGGGCCCGGAGACGTTCTACCTCGTGTTCATGGATGTGGTGCTTCCCGCGGTCATGCGGTTACCCACCGTTCTCGGCCTGCACAAGCCCGACCGAAGGCTTCACGTCACCCGAGACTCCGGTGCTCTTCGCCGGCTGCTGATCGCTTCCCGGCGGGCAATCCCCATGGAGGGCATCGTCGACGCCTACGGGGTGGGGGACGAGCTGGTCCTCGTCCTCGGTGATCTCACGATCCGGTCCCTTCCACGGTCCGAGCTCCCCGGGGTCGGTGACCTGTCGGAGGCGGGCTTCTCCGACTTCGAGATCGATCCCGACGGCACCTACCTGCGCTGGCCAGCCGAGGACGTGGATCTCAGCGTGCCGGGCATCCTGCAGGCAGTGAACCCCATGTTCCTGGCCGACGCGGAGATCGAGCGTCTCTCCCGCGAAGACACCGGGCGGGCGCTTCGGCAGATGCGGACAGACCGGAAGCTGCGGCAGCGGGACATCGCCGGCCTCAGCGCCCGGCAGGTACGACGCCTGGAGAAGGGTACCTCGAGGCTGACGGCTGAAGCCGCGAAGGCTTTCGCACGCGCATTCGACCTCTCCCTCGACCGGTTTCTCGAGTTGCTGGGTACCAGAGTTAGAGAGTGGTCAGACGAGGTCGATCACGGGATCATGGCTGGACGGAGAAACTCGTGACGTCACAACAGTGGCGGAGGGCGCCTTCGTCCAGCTGTCGGGCATCGCCGTAGGCCCGGTCCAGGCAATAAATACACAGTTCGAGTGAAGTTTCTGTCGCCCAATTCGACCTGGGCGACAGCGTCGCCACCGTATACTGAGGCGCCAGCTCCTCCTGTCGAGCCATCCTGTTCGCAGGTACGTTTGCACGCGTCCGGGGCCATTCAGCTTCGCTCGAGTGACCCACCTTCGATTGGCACCAGGAGCCTCACGTGGACGGATCCGCGCGGACAGATCGGACGGATCTGGACCGGCACGTCCGGGAGCGGCTCGCCGAACGGGGGGACGTGGCCTTCGCGTATCTCTTCGGATCCCGGGCCAAGGGTACGGCGCGGCCCGACAGCGACGTCGATCTGGCCGTCCATTTCGGAACTGACGGCGGCCGGGGCACCGATGGAGGGGACACGGCATCCGTCGAGCGGAAGCGAACGGCGCTGGATCTGGAAGGCGTCCTGGAGCACGAGCTGGGTCGGCGGGTCCAGGTCGTGGTCCTCGAGGACGCACCTCCGGGACTGACGCATAACGTCCTGAGCACGGGCCAACTGGTCTTCTGCCGGGACGACGAAGCGCGCAGTCGCTTCTTCGTCGACCACTGCCGCCTGTACTTCGACATGGAGCCGGCCCGGCGCATCTTCGACCGGTACCGGCTGCGTCGTCTCGAGGAAGGAACGTTCGGTGGTCGAGAAAGAGGCGGTTCGTAGCCTTCTCGACACGGTCGAGCGCCGCGTGGCACGGCTGGAGCGTGCCAGGGGGACGCCGCCCGAGGAGTACCTGGCCGACCGCGATCTCCAGGACATCGTCGAGCGGAACTTCGAGCTGGCGGTCCAGGCCTGCATCACCCTCGGGGTGCATCTTCTCGCGGATCAGCCCGCGGCTCCGCCCGATACGAATCGTGCCGTCTTCGGGGCGCTCCACCGGGAGGGCCTTCTCGACGCGGAGCTGGCCGATCGCCTGGAGGCGATGGCGGGCTTCCGGAACGTCCTGGCCCACGAATACGCCTCGGTGAACCCGGAGCTGGTGCACGAGCACCTGGCTCGCCTCGACGACATCCGGGAGTTCGCAGAGGCGCTCGTGCCCGAGCTGAGGGAGCGAGGAGGGCTGGAATAGACGGCGCGCGCCGTCCGACCTTCCCTCGCCACCCGCCTTCGTCGCCCGTCCCCTCCCCTATCCCACCATCCCGCGCGTGACGATCAGGACGGCGCCGCATCCCGGCACCAGGGCGGAGACGGAGGGCCCGCGCACCACGCCGACGGCGGCGATCTGGTCCGGCGGGATGTCGTCGACGTGGAGGTCCGGCATCAGGCCGCCGTCGAGGTAGACGGCCGGCTCCTGCTCCCGTCCGAAGCACCGGACGACGAGCCGGTTGCCGGTGCCGCGCTCGGCCAGCCCCCGCACATAGACGTTCGGAAGACGCGACAGGAGGTCGCTCGTCCGGTAGGGCTGCAGCTCCTCGATCTCCCGCCGGGTGATCAGGTCGCCGTGGCCACGGATCAGCCCCCTGAACATGCCCCGGACCCAGCGCCTGCGACGTCGGGGGACCTCCACCAGCAGGTCCGCCACCTCGATCGCCTCGCGGCGGAGCGTGGGCGAGTAGGTGTGGCTCCCCCCC
>CANPVF010000090.1 GCA_947581645.1 Candidatus Caribbeanibacter nitroreducens
GTCCGTCCCAGCTCTTCGAGGAGAGCCACGGGGCCCCTCCCATCCGAAGGCCGAGACGAGAACGTTCGTGTCGAGGACTACGACGGATCCCGAGCCCACCGAATTGCGTCCTTCACGTCCTCGCGGCTGATTCCACGGTCAGCGAATCGCTCCGCGATGCGCTCGGCCAGAGCATCGAAGTCACCCGTGGGAGCCACCGCGGCCCGCTCGAGCACCGCTCGTCCCTCCCCCCGTGTCCACACGACGTGTGCTCCTTCTTCCAGCCCGAGGCGGTCCCGGATCTCCTTGGGGATCGTTACCTGTCCTTTTGCGGTGACCTTGGTCACGTACCGCCCGTCGTCGGCCATCGAATCCTCCGATTTCTTTAGTCCCTGAATTCATACTTTCTTACTTCAAGGATTAAAGGGGGTTCCCTCGATCCGGCCGAAGGGAGGAATGCCTCTCAGTACGCTCGGGACACCCTCGCAGGCAGCGTCACGACAGCCTCAAGTGTTCGCGGGTCCGCGCATGGCGAGGGAACCGCGCCGCCAACGAACACGACCTCCTCCAGGAGTGGATGAATCAGCCTGGAGACTCGGGTCAGCAGCTCGACGGCCCGGTTCGCCTCGCCTCCCGTGCCCGGCCCACCCGGACGGCGTCGATCAGGGCGAGGGTCCGGTACAGCTCGGGCGGGACGGTGGGGTAGGGAGGGGGAACGGAGGAGTGCGGGCGGGGGGGCGATCCGGCTACTGCCCCCCACTCGAGGCCTCGATCGGCTCCACGCGCTCGAGCCGACCGGCCTTCTCCCCGTGCTCCACCTCCCAGAGGTCGCGGGCCGTCTGGAGGTTGAGCCAGAACTCCGGAGACGTGCCGAACGCGCGGGCCAGCAAGAGCGCCGTCTCGGGGGTCACCCGACGGCGCTGGTTGACGATCTGGTTGATCCGCTTGAACTGCACGCCGAGGCGTTCGGCGAGCTCGGTCTGGGTCATCCCCAGCGGCTCGAGGAAGTCCTTCTCCAGGATCTCCCCCGGGTGGGTCGGCGGGCGGTGTTTCGGCAATCTGCGCCTGTTCATGATTCGAACGACTCTCCCGGCTGTTCAATCATGGTAGTCCGTGATCTCCACCTCCGCCGGGCCCCGGTCGGTCCAGCGAAAGCAGATGCGCCACTGCATGTTGATCGCGATCGAATGCTGTCCCTTCCGATCCCCTCGCAGCTTCTCGAGCCGATGACTCGGAACCGCTGCGAGATCCTGCAGGCTCGTCGCGGCGTCGAGCGAGGCGAGCCGGCGACGGGCGGTGGCCCAGATCTCCCGCGGGCACGTCCGCCGGGCCTTCCGGGAGTTCGTGCCGTCGTAGATGTCCTCCGTCCCGTCGTCTGCGAAGCTGACGATCATGTTCCATTATACCGTCTAACGGTATACACCCGAGAGAGAACCATCGATCCCCGCCGGACTCCTGCAGGCTCCGTATCACTCTGGACGCGCCCGTCAAACCGCGCTCAACCCCCTGCGTCCGGCGCCCCATCGTCCCGAGCGATCAGGCGCGAAGGAGGTTCCCCGTGAACGATACCGGTGCCCGTGTGCTGGAGGCCGTCAAGGCGGAGGACGCGAAGCAGATCCTGAGGGCGCTGCACGACCGGGGAGGCGAGGTGGCCCGGGCCGTCGAGGAGGAGGTCGACCACATTTACGGCGGCGTGGACGACGCGGAGGAGATCGCCGGCGGCGTGCTGGCGAGACTGGAATCGATCGACGTCGAGGACCTCTGGGACCGCTCCGGGAAGCGGGCGGGCGGCACCTACGTGGAGCCGGCCGAGGAGTCGTACGTCATGCTCCCGGAGGCGATCGTCCCATACGTGGCGAGGATGGGGGACCACCTGGAAGAAGGCGATCTCGAGGAGGCCGACGCGATGCTCCGCGGGGTGGCTCTCGGCCTGTACAGATTCAGCCGGCAGTCGAGCACGACCTTTCGGGACTGGGCCCGGGACGATCCATCCATCGTGTTGGAGGAAGCGCTCCGCCGGTGGCGGGAGCGTCGGGGCGGGAGCGCGGCGCGGCGGGACACCGAGGAGTGGCTGCGCGAGCGCCTGCCGGAGCGGGACTGGGTCGCCTCGGAGTCGTGAGCCGGGCTGACGGGGCTCGTCAGGCGCCCCGCGCGAAGACGGCCTCCAGGTCGATCTCCCCGACCCGCTCGCCGTGGACGCGCACCGGCAGCCGGTCGGTATGCCGCTCGTGGGTCGTCTCGTCCTCCGCGCCGCGCGCTCCGAACCGCCATACCTCGACGGCGTCCCCCTCCGGGTCGACGACCCAGTACTCGCCGACGCCGTGCCGCTCGTACAGCTCCCGCTTGAGGCCGCGGTCGCGCTCCCCGGTGGTCGGGGAGAGGATCTCGACGACGAGATCGGGGGCGCCCCGGATCTCGTCCTCGGCGACGATCCCCCGCCGCTCCCGGGAGACGAAGAGGAGGTCGGGCTGGACGCCCTCGCCGGTCTCCGGGAACGCGACGCCGATCGGGGCGTGGAAGACCTCGCCGTGGCCGGGCTCGTGGAGCAGCGAGTAGAGCTCGCTCAGGAGCCGGAGACTGATCCGCTGGTGGCGCACGCCGGGGGCGGGCGTCACGTAGAGGTCGCCGCCGATGGCCTCCCGACGCTTGCCGTCGTCGGGGGCCTGCTGGACGTGCTGCCAGGTGATTCCCGTGGTGGCCATGGGGTGCACATCATACCTCCGCGCGGGGGTCGGGGCCATCGTCCCGGATGCCAGGATGGCCCGCTCCGTCAACGGAGGCTCATCGCGCCGGGGCCCGTCGCGGGCGAGGACCGGAGCGGGCCCGCTTCCATCGCTGAGACCTCGCGCCTACGTTCGGGTGAGTCCCGAAGTCATCCGACGAAGGGAGGGCATGGTGCCAGCCAGCAGTGGCGACAGCGACGCCCGGGAGGCGCTGGACGCCCGGATCCGGGGGGAGGTGCTGGCCCCCGGCGACCCGGGCTACGGGGAGGCCCGGGCCGTGTGGAACGCCCGCGTCGACCGCCGTCCGGCCCTCCTCGCCCGCTGCACCTCGGCCGACGACGTGGCGGCGGGGGTGGACTTCGCCCGCGAGCGGGGCCTCCCCCTCTCGGTCCGGGGCGGGGGACACCACGTCTCGGGCCACGCCCTGGCCGACGGCGGCCTGACCCTGGACCTGGGCCCCATGGACGCGATC
>CANPVF010000091.1 GCA_947581645.1 Candidatus Caribbeanibacter nitroreducens
GGCCGTGTCCGGCATCTGCACGGTCCGCGCGATGCCGTTCACGAACGGCTCCAGGGAGTGGACACCTCCCGCTTCGAAGTCGCCCGCTGTGTAGCTCTCCCGGTTCAGGTATGCTACCAGGCGGCCCTGGAGGGAGTCGGCGAAGTGCTCGCCGTACTCCGTGGACCCGATGAGCCCGTACTCCTCCGCACCCCAGCTGGCCAGGGCCACCGAGCGCCGCGGACGCAGCCCCTCGCTGGCCAGCTGGCCCAGCCGGCGTCCCACCTCCAGCAGAGAGACCGCGCCGCTGATCGGGTCCCGGCCGCCGAAGGTCCACGCGTCCCGGTGGGCACCGGCCATGACCATCTTCTCCGGCTCCTCACTCCCCCGGAGGACTGCGATGACGTTGACGAAGGGGCGAACCGACCAGTCGGATTCGACCCGGAGCCGGACCCGGGTCGCGCCCGGACCCGCTCGGTACTCCAGGTCGAGCCCGCCCTGCCACTCGTCGGGGCCGACCGGGCCCTCCAGGTGCCGGAGGATGTGCTCCGCGTTGCCGTAGGAGATGGGCAGGACCGGGATGTCGAGGATCGTCTCCGCCTCGGCCCGGGGAATGCGCTCCGCTCCACGCACGGACGGACGGCCCGGCGTCTGGGGGTCGCCCGGGTAGGTGGGCATGTCCATGACCGAGCCGGACTGAACCCCCCGGGAGGGCCGCCACTTGCCCACCGGCAGCGTGTCGCCCTCCACGTACCCGTCGTCCTCGGGATCGGAGTAGAGGATCGTCCCCACCGCACCGTGACGCGCCGCCAGCCGCGGCTTGATGCCGCGCCAGCTCATCCCGTAGCGAGCCAGGGCGATCTTGCCCTCCACCGAGACCCCCAGGCTGTCCAGCACCTCGTAGTCCCGGGGCAGGCCGTAATTGACGTAGACCACCTCGGCGGTGACGTCGCCGTCGCCCGAGTACGCGTTGTAGGGGGTGAGGACGTCCTCCGCCGATGAGCTCGGGTCCTCGTCGAAGGACGGTTCCTCCAGCGACAGGTCCTGCCGCTCCGGCGCCAGCAGCGTGACCTGCCGCGCGGTGGGCCGCGGGATGAGCGCCTCGTACTCGATCAGTCGCACATCGTCGAAGCCGTAGGAGCGGAGCACGTCGGCGTAGTACTCGGCGTATCGCCGGTTCGCCTCCGAGGCCGCGTGGTGGGGCTCGGCCGTCATGTGCTCGTGGTGTGCGCTCATGGTGTCCGCCGAGAAGCTTCCCAGTAGCCGCGTCTCCACGGTGCGCTGCTCGGCGGCGCCGTCGGGAGTGAAGCCTCTCAGCTCCGGCCGGTCGGCCTCTCCGCAGGCGGAGAAGGCCAGCGCGGGAACGGTGGCTGACGCGAGGAGGAGGACGGCGCGGCGAAGGAGGGCCGGGGGACGGGGCCACGTCATGGGACGCTCCATTGTGGAGGACGCGCGGATGGTGCCGGTCCCGGGCAGATTATCTTTTGCGACGGCAGGCGGCAACTCGTGGAGAGGGGCCGTCCCACCGGCCCGCGTCGGGGGATCAGCCCGCCGTCAGCTCGCTTCCCCCGACGTCTGACCCGCATCCCCGGTGAGGCGCGTTACGAGCGCCGCGGATCAGACTTCCAGCTCCTCCTCCAGGAGCTGCCGCTCCAGGAGCCGGGCGTAGACGCCGTCCCGGGCCACCAGGTCGTCGTGGGTGCCCCGCTCCACCAGCCTCCCGTCCTCGAGGACGAGGATCACGTCGGCGTCCCGCACGGCGGAGACCCGGTGGGAGATGATCACGGCCGTCCGGTCCTCGATGAACGCCCGGAGCCCCTCCAGGATCTCCACCTCGGTGACCGAGTCCACGGCCGAGAGGGCGTCGTCCAGCAGCAGGACGGGCGCCTCCTGCACAAGGGCCCGGGCCAGCGTGGCCCGCTGCTTCTGGCCGCCGGACAGGTTCACGCCCCGCTCGCCGAGCAGCGTGTCCAGCCCCTCGGGGAGCACGTCCAGCGTCTCCTTGAGCCGGGCCGTCTCCAGGGCCTCGTCCAGCAGCTCCTCGGAGGGGGGCTCGCCGCCGTTCTCCGAGGGCAGGGCGATGTTCGACCGCAGCCGGGTGCTGAACAGGAAGGGCTCCTGCGGCACCGCCGCCACCGCGCCCCGCACCTCCTCCAGCGGCGCCTCGCGGACGTCCACCCCGTCGATGCGCACCGCCCCCTCGTCCACGTCGTACATGCGGGGGATCAGCCGCGCCAGGGTCGACTTGCCGGAGCCGGTGGCGCCCACGACGGCCGCCGTCTGCCCGGCCTCCACCCGGAAGGAGAGGTCCTCCAGCACCGGCCGGTCCGTGCCGGGATAGGCGAAGGTGACGTCCTCGAACGCGATGGAGCCCTCCACCGGGGCGATGTGCACCGGGTCCTCGGGGTCCCGGATGGCCGGCTCCTCGTCGAACATCTCCTGCAGCCGCTCCATGGAGGCCGCGCCCCGCTGGAAGAGGTTGGTGACCCACCCCAGCGAGATCATGGGCCAGGAGAGCAGGGTGAGGTAGAAGCTGAAGGCCACGAAGTCGCCCAGGGTGATGTCGCCGCCGATCACCCGCAGCCCGCCGTACCAGAGCAGGATGACCGCCGCCACGCCGCTGAAGAAGTTGAGCGACGGCCGGAAGACGCCCCAGACCTTCGCCAGGTTCATGTTGCGGTCCAGGTACTCCTCGTTCTCGCCGGTGAACTTCCGGGCCTGGCCCTCCTCCTGGACGTAGGCCTTGACGATCCGGATCCCGGCCAGGTTCTCCTGCACCAGGTTCGAGAGCTCGCTGAACTGCTCCTGCACCCGCTGGAAGCGCCGGTGGATCTCCCGCCCGAAGAACACCACGGCCGGCGGGATCAGCACCATGGGGATCATCACGAAGAGGGTGAGGAGCGGATCCGTCCAGATCATGAGCCCCAGGGCCAGCACCGAGATCGTGGCCGTGTTGACCAGGTACATGATCGCCGGACCCGCCACCTGGCGCACGGCGAACACGTCGTTGGTGAGCCGGCTGATGAGGTCGCCCGTGCGCCAGTCGTCGTAGAACTCCGGCGACAGCCGGCTCATGTGCTCGAACAGGTCGTTCCTGAGATCCCGCTCGATCTTCCGACTGATGCCGTTCAGCAGCTCGCGCATCCCGTAGCGGGCCACGCCCCCCAGCACCGCCACCCCGACGATGGCCGCGGCGTACTGCACCACCACGTCCATGGTGAGGTTCTGCTCGAGGGCGTCCACCGCCATCTTGAGCAGGAACGGCCCGGCGATCTTGAACAGGTTGCTCACCACCACGAGCGCCAGGCCCGCGATGACGCCGCGCCGGTACGGCCGGAAGTACTTGAGGAGGGTGCGGAGCTTGTTCATGACCAGGAAACGTGAGACGAGATGATGACGAGGGAAATGGGGCGCATGGGGGTCGTCGCTGCGGCCAGTCTGTTCGTCGCTCTGGGGGGCGGAGGCGTCTCCGCGGAGACGTCGGCCGGGAGTACGCAGGAGGTGGACACGCTCACGGTGGCCAGCGGCACCGAGGTGCGCCTCACGCTTCTCGACTCCCTCTCCACCCGGTCCAGCGCCGCCGGCGACACGTTCCGCGCCGAGGTGGCGGAGCCGGTCTACGACGGACAGCGGATCGCCCTCCCCCTGGGAGCGGTCGTCACCGGCCTGGTGACCGAGGTGCGGGAGTCCGGCGGGGCCCGGGAGCGGGCGGTGCTGCACACCGGCTTCCTGCACGTGGGCGTGGCAGGAGACACGATCCCGTTCAGCGGCCGGCTCGTGGAGACGAACCCGGTGATGACCTCACGCATCTCGACGCTGGAGCGCTCGGCCAAGATCGCCGGCGGCGCCCTCGTCGGAGGGCTGGTCGGCGCCTACTTCACCGGCGGCACCGGGGCGCTGGCCGGGGCCGCGGTGGGCGGGCTCGCCGCCGCGGTCTGGGTCATGAGCACCCAGGACGTGGACGTGGTGCTCCCCGCGGGATCGGCGCTCCGGGTGAGCACCACGCGGGAGGTCGAGGTAGTGCGGTAGATCCCGCGCTCCGGCACCCG
>CANPVF010000092.1 GCA_947581645.1 Candidatus Caribbeanibacter nitroreducens
GGTCTCCACCAGCCACGCCGTGCCGGCTCCCACCGCCGCCGCCAGCAGCCCCACCGCCGGGACCAGGACGGCCGTGTTGAGCAGGTAGTCCGGGAGGACGGTCTCCGCCAGGTACGACCAGGTGTCGCCGGCCGGGGCCAGCAGACCCGCGGCCACCACGACCACCGGCGCCACCAGGACCGCCACGGCGACGGCCGCCGGCACGCCCCACGCCGGCCGCGACCGCCGCACCCGGGCCCGGAGCCGCCGGAGGGCCTCGGTCGGTCTCACGCGCCGCCTACGGCCGGACCGCCGCGGATGCTACTGCCAACCCACCTGGCCGAAGATCCGCACGGCCCGCTCGTTCTGCTCGCCCAAGACCGAGAGGTTGAGCGTGTCGGCGCGGAAACCGGCCCAGGACCGGAGGAGTCCCGTGGGCTCGACGTCCGGGTTCACCGGGAACTCCTTCGTCGCCTGCGCGAACATGCGCTGGGCGTCGTGGCTGGTGAGGAACTCCAGCAGGCGGACGGCGGCCTCCGGATCGTCGGCGGCGGCGGTGACGCCGGCCCCGCTCACGTTCACGTGCGCCCCGCGCCCGTCCTGGTTGGGGAAGTGCACGCCCACGGCCTCGCCCACGCGCTGCTCCTCCGGGTCGTCCGAGGTCTTGAGCCGGGCCACGTAGTAGTGGTTCACGATGGCCAGGTCGCCGACGCCGGCCGCCACGCCCATGACCTGGTCGGTGTCGCCGCCCTGCGGCGCCCGGGCCATGTTGTCCACGACCCCCTGCGCCCACTCCCGGGCGGCCTCCTCGCCGTGGTGGGCCACCAGGGAGGCCAGCAGCGACTGGTTGTAGACGTTCTCCGAGGAGCGGACCAGGACCTCTCCCTCCCACCGGTCGTCGGCCAGCTCCTCGTAGGTCGGGAGCTCGTCCTCGCTCACGCGGTCCCGGGCGTAGGCGATGATCCGCGACCTGCGGGTCAGGCCGTACCAGTAGCCCTCCGGGTGCCGGAGGGGCTCCGGCACGCGGGCTTCCAGCGTGTCGCTGCTCACCGGCTGCAGGAGGCCCTGCGAGCGCGCCCGGTGCAGGCGCCCGGCGTCCACGGTGATCAGCACGTCCGCCGGCGTCCCCTCTCCCTCGGTGGCCAGCCGCGTGATGAGCTGGTCGGCGGAGCCCGTGACCACGTTCACCTCGATGCCCGTCTCCTCGGTGAACCGGTCGTACAGCTCCTGGTCCGACGGGTAGTGCCGGTGGGAGTAGACGTCCACCACGGAGTCGGCGCCGGCGGCCTCCGCCCCGGCCTCGCCCGCGGCCTGCTGCGCCCCGTCTCCGCCGTCCCCACCGCACGCAGCCAGGAAGGCGACGGCGACGGCCGCCACGGTGCCGGCGGCCGGGTGGCCCGGGGCTCTCCGCGAAAACGCGGCGTCCCGCTCGGTCCGGCGCGGGACGGCGAGGGCGATCGTGAGCAGGGCGGCGGCCACGGCGAGTGCGAGGGGCGCGATCGGGGTCATGTTCGTCCCTGGTTCGGTCCGGGAACTCGGTCGAAAACGCGGACGAGCGGGGCGCGGTGTCGGCCGGAGACGTCCGGCGGACGGCGGCCCGCGGCCACTGGTTGAAACTGATTATCAACGGCGCGCGAAGCTAGACGACGACCCGGGACGCGTCAACCGCCGTGGCGACCGGCGTCCCCGGGCGGAACCCCCGGGAGCGGACTGGCTCGCCCCCGGGGCCGGCGCCTACGTTGGCGTCCCGTGGTGCGAGCCGGGGAGCCACCCACCGGGACGGAGCCACGAACCGGGGACGATGACCACGAACCGCGACACCGATGACAGCCAGGGGCCGCCCGGGGGGCGGGATCCGCGCCGGATCGTCACGCCCTACGCCTTCCGGGTGGCGGACCGCCTCATGGGCGAGCCGCTGGCCACCCCGTGGAGGCGGGCCGCGGCCATGCTCGTCGATCTGGTGGCGATCCTGGGGATCGTCGTGGTGCGGGAGATCGCCGCCCCCCTCTTCCTCCTCCTCCTGGCCTGGTTCGCCTACCGGGCCACCACCCATCGGGCCCGGAACCCGGTCCGCCGCAGGGCCGGCCGCCTGGCGCTCCGGTCGGTGGCCGTGATCCTCCTCCTGGTGAGCGTGGGGCAGGGAATCGAGGTCGTCACCGAGGGGATCGACTCGCCCGGCGAGGCACCCGGAGGCGGGACGGACGCTCCCGGCTCGGTCCTGGAGGAGAGCGCCGCGAGCCGGGGGGCGCACATCGGGCTCACCGACCTCCCCGGCGTGGTGCGCGGGATCTCGGACCTGAGGAGCGACGACACGACCCGGGCCCGCGTGGCGGCGGAGCAGCTGGCCCGGAAGCTCCGCTCCGCGGGAATGACCCCGGCCGAGATCCGCGACGTGCTCCGGGCGACGGGCGGCTCGCCCTCCGACACGGCCCTGCGCCCGGCCTACCGGCGGGCGCTGGCCGGGCTGGAGCCGGCCGCCGGCCCCGGAGGCGATTCCGCGTCCCGGGGGCGCGCCGACTCCCTGGCCCGGGCGTGGGTCGCCTCGCTGGAGGCCGGCGACACGGCCCGGGCGGACTCCGCCCGCGAGGGTCTCGTCGGGATCCTGGCCTCCGACACGGTGGCGCCGCTCCGGCGGCAGGTCTCGACCCTCTCCGCCACGCTCCGGCGCATGGAGGACCGGATCGAGGAGGCCGAAGACCCGCCGGGCCCGCTGGAGTACCTGGAGGGGATCGCCCGGGACCTGGGCTTCGGCTTCGGGTCGCTGGGGCTCTACTTCACAGCCTTCCTGGCGTTGTGGAACGGGCACACCCCGGGCAAGCGTCTGCTCGGGATCCGGGTGGCCCGGGTGAACGGCGAGCCGCTGGGCTGGTGGGACGCCTTCAGCCGCTTCGGCGGCTACGCCGCCTCCTTCCTCACCGGCCTCGTGGGCTTCCTGCAGATCTTCTGGGACGCCAATCGGCAGGGGCTGCACGACCGCATCGCCGGCACCGTGGTGCTCCGCGAGCGGGGCGTGCAGCACGGCGACGACGACGTGGAGGCCGACGACCGGTGAGCAGCAGGCGGTACCTGCCGCCGGAGGCGTACGGCCTGGTGGGCGACGGGCGGTCGGCGGCCCTGGTGGGACGGGACGGATCCGTGGACTGGTGGTGTCCGCCGCGCTTCGACGCCCCCAGCGTCTTCGCCCGCCTGCTGGACGACCGGATCGGCGGCTTCTGCTCCCTGGCGCCGGCCGGGGCCGTCCACGCCTCGCCCCTGTGGGAGAGCTCGCAGCGGTACCGCCCCGGCACGAACGTGCTGGTCACGGAGTTCCGGGGCGCCGACGCCCGCCTGCTCGTGACCGACGCCATGCCGTGGCCCGGGCCCGGAGACGGCCAGGCCGACCGTGGCCCTCCCACCCTGATCCGCCGCGTGGAGGCCCGGGG
>CANPVF010000093.1 GCA_947581645.1 Candidatus Caribbeanibacter nitroreducens
GTGGGAAGGTTGTTCGAGCCGGGGACCCGCCCCAGCTTCTCTTCCTCAGGACCCCTGTGCTGTAAGGGGACCGGATTCCCGGAATCTCCGCTAACCCCCCGAAAGGCGGCCGATTCGGCCCGTTCATGACACAGGGGTGACACAGACCGGCGTTGCCGAGGCGGTCGTTCTCCCCTCCGCCTCCCCCTGATTCTTCGTCCCGGTCGTCTTGGGGGCGGGTTCCCATCTTTCCACCACCCGTCTCGATTCTTTGCGGGCATACCGAGCTCGGTGTTTCCATTCACTCGCCGTCCATCTGGTTCGAGGGGGGCGCGGGAGGAGAGCCGTGCGCGAAGTTCGATCTTTACCGGACGACTGTTTTGGGTCTCACCGGTAATATAGTTACGATTTCACCGATTATCTATTTTGGTTTTCACCGGCTACATAATTAGATTTTCACCGCGCCCATCGCCCTCTCCTCGTCACCTGCCTCCTTTCGCTGGCTCGTCGTCCCATGGAAATCATCCCCCGACATCTCGGAGCCAAAGTAGAGGAGGCGCTGGCGACCAGCCGGATTGTGAACGTCGTGGGGCCTCGCCAGGCCGGGAAGACGACTCTCGTGCGCGACCTCCTCGAACACGAACGCTACCTCACCCTCGACGACCGCGGCGTGCACGCGGCCTTCGAGCAGGATCCCCAGGGCCAGATCGAGCTGCTCGCCGAGCAGCGGGCCGAAAGCGACCTTCCGATCGTCATCGACGAAGTGCAGAGGGTGCCGGAGGTCGCCCTCGCCCTCAAAGCGGCCGTCGACCGGAACACCGACCCCGGTCAGTATATTCTGACAGGTTCGTCGAATATCTTCACGACTGGCCGGGCGCTCGACTCCCTCGCGGGTCGCGTGATGACCCTCACCCTTCGTCCGCTCAGCACCGCCGAGGTCGCCCGTCAGTCCCCCTGCCGGCTGTTGGACGCACTCGACCGTGAGCCCGCTCGTCGCCTCCACGCGCTTCCTGTCCCGGAGGACTACAGGAGGTCGGAGGTCATAAGCCTGATCGTTCGCGGCGGATTCCCGGAGATCCGCACTCTCTCGGGACGCAACCGGATCGATCGCTACAACAGCTATCTCGACAGCATCATCGAGCGGGACGTGGCGGACGTCACCGAGATCCGGAAGCCGACTGCTCTCCGCCGCCTCATCGATCAGGCGGCGGCGCGCACGGCACAGGAGATCACGGTGTCGTCACTGTCGCAGCACCTTGGGGTGTCTCAGCCGACGATTCAGAAGTACCTCGACGTCCTGTCGCATCTCGGCATCATTCACCGTCTCGACGCCTGGACCTCCTCCCGGGCCAAGCGGGGCATCAAGTCACCGAAGCTCCATTTCCTGGACACCGGATGCGCGACCGCCCTCCGGGGGGAGGACACCAGTAGCTTCGGACCCGGAGCGGATCCCACCGCCCTGGGTCATCTTCTCGAGACGTTCGTCTTCGTCGAGGTGGAGAAGTCCCTCCCGTACCTGAACTCCACCTGGCGCCTTTACCACTGGCGCGATCAGCGGGGGCGGGAAGTCGACATCGTCGCCGAGGCGCCGGATCGCCGGCTCGCCCTCATCGAAGTCAAGGCTGCCTCTACGGTGGACGCCGGGGACTTCGAACACATCGAGTGGTTCATGCAGGATGGACCCGGGCGGAGTTACACGACGGCGGGAGTGGTCCTCTACCTTGGCGACGAAATCGTTTCCTTCGGAGAAGACCAGCTGGCTTTGCCGCTCTCGGTGCTCTGGTCGTACGGGGAGTGATACTCCCTCCCCGGGTCGAGCATCCCGAACTGCCCCGACCGGAGTCATGGCAGCAGTCCCGGTTTCGCACGCGGCGAGTGGGGGCGGTGGCGATCACCGTTCCCGCCGCGTCCACGCGAACGGATGGGCGTGCGATTCGTGACGGAAGAGAAACAGGACTCGTCAGGACGTAGCCGCTCGTTCCTCGGCCGGGTGCACGGTGAACGGAAGACGACGAGAGGTGAATTGAGCCCACCCGCCCCAGCTCCTTCCCGTCACCTCCGTCCCCCTTACGGTACCCCGTGCTTTGGCGACCCTGATTCTCGGATGTCTCGCCGTTTTCCCGTGTGACGGCGGGATCGACGCAGTGCTGACACGCGGGGGGTAGGCGCGGTCTCCCCGGACCCCGCCCACCACCGCGCCCACGGGCACCCGACCGCCCGTCCGTCGTCAGCGTGCATCCGCCCGCCAGCGCGCCGCCCGTCGTTTCGGCGTGAGGCCACCCGACTCCGCTGCGATGGGCAGGAACGGCCCGATTCCCGGATGCCAGACCCCGACCGGTATCCGGGACCATCCCCCGGAACGACCGCCCGACCACCGGCGGAACCTGTGGCTTCCACGACTCCGGGACAGACGACACTCCGCTGTCCGGATTTGAGGACGGGGGACGACGGCGGTTAACTAACCGAATCTTACGTACATGCCCTGCTCACCCGGCCCCCGAGGCTCCATGCCCCGTTTCCGAGCTCCGGCTTTCCTGCTGTCAGCTGCCCTGCTCTCCCTCACGGCCGCCTGCGGAGACGACACGGCCACCGGTCCCGACGCGCCCGAGCAGGCCGAGGTGGCCAGCGTCGAGGTCACTCCCGCGGAGACCAGCACGCCGGCCGGGGACAGCCTCCAGCTGGAGGCCACGGTCCGGGACGAGAACGGCAATGCCCTGTCCGGGGTCGACGTCTCCTGGTCGGTGCGCGACACCGGGGTGGTCGAGCTCCTCGACGACGGCGGCCGCCTCCGGGGCGAGCGGCTGACCAGCACCGAGGTCTACGCGGTGGCCGACGGGGACACGGGCACCGCCCACATCAGCGTCACGCCGGCGCTGTCCGAGGAGACGACGGTGATGGACAGCACGGACTACGACATGGTGAGCGACACCTCCGAGACCCGGCAGGGCACCTACCGGTTCCGGGCAAAGGGAGACAACGAGCTCCCGGACCTCGAGCAGGGGGACATCATCGTGGGCCGAAGCGCCCGGGGCGGCTTCCTGCGGAAGGTCACCTCGGCCAGCACGTCCGGCGGAGAGCTGGCGGCCGAGACGGAGCAGGCCCGGATCACGGAGGCCCTGAAGGCCGGGAAGTTCAGCCTGGAGATGTCCATGGACCCGACGGCCGATGCCCGGGTCAAGAAGTCCGTGACCACGGGCCACAGGGTGTACCTGGGGGCAGTGCACACGGAGCGCGTGGCCGAGGGCGTGACCCAGCAGAACGGCAAGCTGGTGTTCAGCCACGGCTTCACGAAGGGTGAGCTGAAGGTCAACTGGGACGGGAACGTCAACTTCGAGCCGCAGACCAGTGCGGCCTTCGCCTGGAACAGGGTCGCGGGGGCGCCGACCGGCGTGGACTCGTTCAGGGTGCAGCTCGGCGGAACGGCCGACCTGAGCGCGGAGGCGTCCGTGGTGGCCGAGGCGGCCGTCCAGCGCGAGGCCGAGGCGAACCTGGCGACCTTCGGCCGAAACTTCTTCCTGCAGATCGGACCGCTGCCGGTGCAGGGGGAGGTGCAGCTGAGCGTGATCGCCGGGATGCAGGGGACGGCGGCCGCCCAGGGCTCCCTGTCCACGGGTCGTGCCGAGCTGACGCAGAATCTCAAGGTGGGGGCCCGATACAAGAACAAGTTCGAGTTCTTCTCCGACTTCAGTAACAGCTTCAAGAAGCCCGACCCCACGTTCGCCAGCCAGGCCGAGCTCTCGGTGCGCCCCTACGTGCGCACGGACGTCTCCCTGGTGCTCTATCAGGTCGTCGGTCCCGCCCTGGGGCCCGAGCCCTACCTGGAGGGCGTGGCCGCCGCTCACCGCGAGGGAGCGACCCACTGTGAGGACCACGCCGCGATCTACGGGGGGCTGGACGCGGTGGCGGCGCTCCGCTGGAAGAGGGCAGGCAAGAAGGTCGCGAACCTCCTGGGCATCGAGGACGCCGAGAAGCGCTTCCAGGGACCGCGCGATCAGATCGCCGGCAAGGTGTGGCCCTGCACGGGCGATCTCAGCGTGAACACCAGCACCGGCGGCGACGGCACCGATTCGGACGGCTACTACCTGCGCGTCGACGGCCTGGAGAACCGGCATCTGGGTGCCAGCGACGGGTTCATCGAGGCCGACGTGCCGACCGGCGAGTATCAGATGGAGCTGGACAGCGTGGCCCCGCGCTGCACGGTGGCCGACTCCAACCCGCGCACCGTGACGGTGCCCAACAACGGGTCGGCCAGCACCACCTTCGAGGTGAGCTGTGCCGCGAAGACGACGGACCTGGAGGTCACCGCCTCCACGAGCGGCCAGGATCAGGACGCGGACGGCTATCAGGTGGTGGTGGACAGCACGCACAGCCGCTCGATCGGCATCAACGGATCGGCAGCCTTCGACAGCCTCCAGACGGGAGACCACCTGGTCGAGCTCCGCGACGTGGCCACGCAGTGCTACGCCCAGGGGGACAATCCGCGCACGGTGTCCGTCTCGAGCGACAGCCTGTCCCGCACGCAGTTCGACGTGTCCTGTGTCGCTTCACCCGAGGGCACGTTCGTCTTCACGTCCACACGGCCCGGCGGGGACGACCAGGAACTGTTCACCATGAACGCCGACGGGAGCGGGGAGACCCGGATCACCGACAACACCCTGGTCGACTACGAGGCCTCGTGGTCACCCAGCGGAGACCGGATCGCCTTCATGTCGGACCGGGACGGAAACACGAACTACGAGATCTACATCGTCAACGCCGACGGCACGGGGGAGTACCGGGTCACCTCGGACACCTCCACCAGCTTCGAGACTCCCAGCTGGGGCCCGAGCGGCGACAAACTGGCCATGAGTGTCGGAGACGGCGACAGCGCCGAGATCTACACGATCAACACCGACGGATCGGGGCTGAACCGGATCACCGACAACACCTACCCCGACCTGCAGCCCGCCTGGAGCCCGGACGGGACCAGGATCGCCTTCTCCTCGATTCGGGGAAGCGGCAGCGGTAACGATCTCTACGTGATGGACGCCGACGGCAGCAACGTCCGGGGCGTGACCGATCACTTCGAGAGTGATTACGGCCCGGACTGGGGCCCGAACGGCGAGTGGCTGGCCTTCCACTCCAGCCGCAGCGGCTACTTCGACGTCTACACGATTCGCGCGGACGGCACGGACCTGACCCGGATCACCGACCACGCGAGCACGGACGCCGGCCCGAGGTGGTCCCCGAACGGCGGACGCCTGATCTTCACCTCCCGCCGGGACGGAGACAACGAGATCTACATCATCCGCGCGGACGGCACGGGCCTGATCCAGATCACCGACAACAGCCTCTACGAGAACTACCCCGACTGGACCGGTCCCTGACGGTAGACCCCGGGGCCGGGAACAGCATGGTCCCCGGCCGGAGTCCGCGAGGGAGCCGTCCGTCCTCGCTGCTCCCTCGAGCGGCCGACACCGCCGTAAGAACCTCAACATCGACCTCCGGAGCTTCCATGCGTATCCTCATCCCCCTGCTCTCGCTCGCGCTCCTCGCCTGCGGTCCCGGCGCCGACTCCGAGACGGCCGGCGGTCCGGCCTCCCCGGCACTCCCCGACGGTGAGGTGGTGATGGACACCGTCCAGTCCGAGGCGGCGACGTTCCGGGTCGTCCAGCTGGTCGACAGCCTCGAGCACGCCTGGGCGGTCGACTGGCTGCCGGACGGTCGGACGCTCATCACCGAGCGGCCCGGCCGGCTGCTCCTCGTCGACGGGGACTCGACGACGGTCCTCTCCGGCGTGCCGGAGGTCCTGGCCCAGGGGCAGGGAGGCCTGCTCGACGTCCGGGTGGCTCCCGACTACCGGGAGTCGGGCTGGATCTACCTCACGTACTCCATGCAGGAGGACAGCCTGAGCGGCACCGTGCTCTCCCGGGCCCGCCTCCGGGGCGCCGGCCTCACGGACGTCGAGGAGGTCTACCGGCAGACGCCCTTCCTCGGGACGGACTATCACTTCGGCTCCCGGATCGTGTTCCCCGACGACAGCACCCTGCTGGTCGCCCTGGGTGAGCGCGGCCAGCGGAACGAGGGCACGGTCGACATCCCGACGCCGAGCACCTCCGTCGGCACGGTCGTGCGGCTCCGCACGGACGGCTCGGTGCCGGACGACAATCCCTTCGTGGGGCGGGAGGACGCCCGTCCCGAGGTCTACACCTACGGCCACCGCAACCCGCAGGGGATGGCCATCCACCCCGCCACGGGCGCCGTCTGGCTGCACGAGCACGGTCCGCACGGGGGGGACGAGCTGAACCGGATCGAGGCCGGCGCCAACTACGGCTGGCCGGCGGTGAGCTACGGCGACACCTACTCGACGCCCCGCGAGGAGATCGGTGGCACGGAGGCGCCGGGCGTGACGCAGCCGGTGGAGTACTGGGATCCGTCGCCGGCCCTCTCGGGCATGACCTTCTACACCGGCGACGCGTTCCCCGGGTGGCGGAATCACCTCTTCATGGGCGCGCTCTCGCTGCAGAAGCTCATTCGCGCGGAGCTGAGCGGGGACAGCGCGGTCGTCCACCAGGAGGACCTGCTCTCGAAGCAGATCGGCCGGATCCGCGACGTCGCGACGGGGCCGGCGGGCCACCTCTACTTCCTGACGGACGCCTCCAACGGCGGGCTCTATCGGCTCGAGCCGGTGGAGACGGGGAGCGAGCGCTGAGACGACCGGCCCGGAGCACGACCGCGGGCCGAGGGGAGTCGTCGACGTACCATGCGAGACTACTGGCAGTTCTACCGGCGGGAGGCGCCGCTCCTCACCTACGGTCTCCTCCTCACCCTGATCTCCAGCGTCGGGCAGACGTTTCTCGTCTCGCTCTTCGTGCCCGACTTCCTCGAGACGTTTCCGCTGGACGAGGGGAGCTTCGGGCTGCTCTACTCGGGGGCGACGCTGACCAGCGGGTTGCTCCTCCCCTGGGTGGGGAAGTGGCTGGACCGGAAGCCGCTGCACCGATTCACGGTCGGGGTCCTGGCGCTCCTGGCTGCCGCTGCCTTTACGGTGGCGGGAGCGTGGCACGTGGCCGTGCTCGGGGCGGGCCTGCTCGGTGTCCGCCTGGGAGGGCAGGGGCTCTCCTCCCACACGGCGCTCACGGCCATGGGCCGGTACTACCGCTCCGCCCGGGGCAAGGCGCTCAGCATCTCCAACCTCGGCTTCTCGCTGGGCGAGGCCGCCCTCCCGCTGCTGCTAACCGGAACCATCGCGTGGATCGGATGGCGGTGGACCTGGGTCGGGCTGGGGACCGCCGTCGCCCTGGCCGCACCGCTGATCGTGATGCTCCTGCGATCCGCGGGCGTGGAGCTGGATCCCCGGGAGGCGATCCGCCGGCGGGGGGAGGAGGGCGACGGGCGCTCCGGGATGGGGGGCGAGGGCCGGGAGCCGCGAGCGGCGCCGGGGGCTTCCGAGGCGGACTCCTCCGAAGGGGCCGATGGGCGCCGGGAGGATCGTCATCACACCCGCCGGGACGTGATCGCCGATCCGACCTTCTGGTGCGTGGTGCCGGCCGCGCTGCTTCCCGCGTTCTGGCTCACGGGCTTCTTCCTCTACCAGACGGGCATCGCGGAGGCGAAGGGATGGAGCGGCGCCCTCATGGCCTCCGCCTTCGTGAGCTTCGCCCTCGTGCGGGTGGCATTCACCCTGGGGACCGGGGAGTGGGTCGACCGGCTCTCCGCACGGGTGCTCTTCCCGCTCACCGTGCTCCCGATGGGCCTCGGCATCGGCCTCCTGTGGGCGCTGGACTGGGCCTGGGTCGCCTACGTGTTCATGGCCCTCCTCGGGGTGACGTCGGGGATGAACGCCTCCGTGAAGACGGCCCTGTGGGCGGAGCTGTACGGCACCGAGCACCTCGGGGCGATCAAGAGCATGCTCGCTTCCCTGATGGTGATCAGCACCTCGGCGGCGCCGCCGGTGGTCGGCTTCGCCATGGAGGGGGGCGGACTGGGGGTGCTCCTCGGCGCCGGCGTCGGAACGGTGGTCCTCGGCGCACTGTTCGCCCTGTGGGCCCTCGCCGGCGGGGCGGCGACCGGTAGGGCCTGAGGCTCCTGCCCCGACTCATCCCTCCCGGAACCCGGCCGTCCGAACGAGGGCCCACGCTGTTCCGACGATGGGGGAAATCCCCCATACGCCACCTCCTTCCCCTTCGTATGTTCATACACGTCGACGATCTGCGTACCGCTCGGGCGGACTCGGGGGTTCGGGTTCCTGACGACGGGAGGAGATGGCGGCGATGGTTCCGATGACGACGGGGGACGAGCCCCTCTCGATCCTCCTGATCGAGGACAATCCGGGCGACGCGCGCATCTTCGAGGAGCTTCTGGCCGAGAGCGGGCTGGACGCCGACCACCGCTGGGTGCGGTCCCTGGAAGCCGGGCTCAAGGCCCTCGACGACTACGAGGCGGACGTGGTCGTGGCGGACCTCGGGCTGCCGGACAGCGAGGGCATGAACACGGTGCACCGGATCGCGAGGACCGGCGTCAGCGTGCCCGTGGTCGTGCTGACCGGGCAGGCCGACGAGGGCAACGTGCGGGCGGCCCTGGCCGCCGGCGCGTCGGAGTATCTGCCGAAGGACGGCCTCGAGGCCATGCTGCTGGCCCGGACCCTCCTGCTGGCCGTGGAGCGCCACCGGCTGGAGGGGGAGGCGGAGCGACAGCGGGAGCTCAGCCGCTCGATCCTGGAGTCGGTGCCCGAGCACATCGCGGTGCTCGACGCCGACGGAGTCATCGTCGCCACGAACGAGGCGTGGCGGCGCTTCGCAGCGACACAGGGAGGCGATCCCCGCGGGTACGTGGGAGAGAGCTACCTGGAGGAGACGCGAACCGCGGCGGAGAAGGGGAACGAGGACGCGGGGGAGATGCTGGCCGGGATCCTCTCGGTCCTGCGCGGGGACAGCGATCAGTTCGAGCTCGAATACCCGTGTCACGGTCCCGACGAGGAGCGCTGGTTCCGCGTCTCCGTGGTGCCGCTGCGCGAGCGGGGCCGGAGCGGCGTCGTGGTCTCCCACGTGAACATCACCGATCGCAGGGTGGCGGAGCGGGAGGTCCGCCGGCGCGGGCAGCGGTTCGAGGCGCTCGTCTCCAACCTGTCCGACGTCATCTCGGTCGTGGGCCCCGACGCTACGATCCTGTACGAGAGCCCCTCCGTGGAGCGCGTGCTGGGCTACGAGCCCGAGGAGCTCGAGGGAGAGAACGCCCTCGAGTACTTCCACCCGGAGGACCGCGAGCGGGTGCGGCACGCGCTCGTGGAGACGGCCGCGGCGCCGGACGAGGAGCGGACGGCCGAGGCCCGCTTCCGTCACGCCGACGGGTCGTGGCGGGTGGTGGAGGCGCGGGGGAGGACGCCGCCCGCCGAGACCGACCTCCACGGGGTCATCGTGGTGACGCGCGACGTGACGGACCGCGTCCGCCGCGAACAGGAGCTGGAGGAGGCGACGTCCTCGCTCCGGGAGCGGGTGAAGGAGCAGTCCTGCCTGTACGACGTCTCCCAGCTCCTGCACGCGGACGACCGCGACCTCGACGCGCGGCTCCAGGACGTCGTGGACCGTCTTCCCGAGGGATGGAAGTACCCGGCGGTGACCGCGGCGCGACTCGAGCTACGGGACGAGGTCTGGTCCACCGCCGGCTTCTCGGAGACCGGGGACGCCCTGGAGGCGCCGATCGAGCTCGACGGGGAGCGGGCCGGCCGCATCGAGGTACGCTACGTCGAGGAGCGTCCCGAGGCGGATGTGGGTCCCTTCATCTCGGAGGAGAAGAGGCTCCTGGAGGCCATCGCCCACCAGGTGGCTCTCGCGGTGGATCGCCGGAGAACGCGCGGGGAGCTGGAGGCAGAGCGCTCCCGGCTGGCCGAGGTGTTCCGCAAGGCGCCGTCGTTCCTGGCGACCGTGCGCGGGCCGGATCACGTGTACGAGATGGCCAATCCGGCCTACTACGAGCTGGTGGGAGACCGCGACCTCGTCGGGCGGCCGGTCCGGGAAGCGTTGCCGGAGGTCGTGGGGAGCGGCTACGTGGACCTGCTGAACCACGTCCTCGAGACGGGCGAGACCGTCGAGCGCGAGGAGCGGCCGCTGGAGCTCGCGTCCGAGGACGGCGGAACGGTCCTGAAGTTCGTCAGCTTCGTCTACCAGCCCCTGCGGGAGGCGGACGAGGTCGTGGGCGTGATCGTCCACGGCGTCGACGTCACCGAGCAGGTGCAGCGACGGCAGGAGGCCGAGGACCGGGAGGAGACGCTCAGCAAGGTCCTGTCGACCTCGGCGGACGGTGTTCTCCTCGCGGACGTGGACGGGGAGTTCACCTACGCGAATCCGGCGGCCGAGGAGATGCTCGGACTGGAAGAATCCGAGATCGCGGGCCGCAGCTATCGGGATCCCGCCTGGGGAATCACGGACCCGGAGGGTGGAGAGTTTCCGGACGAGGAGCTCCCCGTGGCCCGGGTCCTCCGCACGGGGGAGCCGGTGGAGAGGGTGGAGCACGGCGTGCAGCGTCCCGACGGGGCGCGCCGCGTGCTGTCCGTCAACGCCGCCCCGCTGTACGGATCGGACGGGAAGGTGCAGGGCGTCGTGGCCTCTCTGCGGGACGTGACCGAGCAGCGGGAGCGACGGCAGGCGCTGGAGGAGAGCGAGGCCCGGTACAGGACGCTGGTGGAGACGATGGCGGAAGCCACGCTGACCCTGGACGCCGACGGGCACATCACCTTCGCCAACGCCGCCGCCGAGGAGATGCTCGGGCTGGAGGAATCCGAGCTCGCCAGCCGCACCTACAACGACCCGACGTGGCGTATCACGGCGGCCGATGGCGGCGCCCTGCCCGATCAGGAGCTTCCGTTCCGGCGGGTCATGGAGACGGGGCGTCCGGTGCGCAACGCGGAGCACGGCATCGAGCGACCGGACGGGGAACGCCGCATTCTGGCCGTGAACGCGGCCCCCCTCGGCGACGGCGCCGGTGAGCCGGCCGGGGTGGTGGCGACCATCCGTGACATCACGGACCGGAAGACGATGGAGCAGGAGCTCCGCCACCGCGCCCTCCACGACGTGCTCACGGGACTCGCCAACCGGTCCCTCTTCCGTGATCGGATGGAGCAGGCCATGGCCGCCTCGGACCGGAGCGACGAGCCCGTGGGGCTGCTCGTCCTGGACCTGGACCGGTTCAAGCAGGTGAACGACCATCTGGGGCACACGGCCGGTGACCGGCTGCTCGAAGAGGTGGCCCGTCGCCTGGAGGCCGCGGTGCGCGGCGAGGACACCGTGGCCCGGATCGGCGGCGACGAGTTCGCCGTCATCGTCACGGGAGCCGGAGGGGAGCAGGGGATCCGGCGGGTGGTGGACCGGCTCGTCGGATCCCTCACCCGCCCCTATACCGTCGGAGGGGAGGAGGTCGAGCTCGACGTGACCGTGGGCGGAGTGCTCGCCTGCGGTTGTGACCTGGAGGCGGCCGTCGACGGCCAGGATCTCGAGGACGTGGTGCGGTACGCGGATCTCGCGCTGTATCAGGCCAAGGCTCGGGGCGGGAGCTCTTTCCACCTCTTCCACCCGGAGCAGGACCGGGAGCGCACGCGCCAGCTGGGGCGAGAGCAGGAGCTGCGCCGCGCGATCCGAAACGAGGAGTTCGAGGTTCACTACCAGCCGGTCATAAGGCTTCGGGACGGGACGGTGTGGGGGGTCGAACCCCTGGTACGGTGGCGGCACCCGGACCGCGGGATGGTGTCCCCGTCGGAGTTCATCCCGGTGGCCGAGGAGACGGGACTCATTCACGAACTCGGGAACCTGCTGTTCCGGCAGGCGAGCAGGGACGCAGCCTCCTGGCCCTCGACGAACGGACACCCCCTGACTGTCACGCCGAACATTTCCGGTCGACAGTTCGAGCGCGACGATCTGGTGCGAGACCTCGTGGCCATCGCCAGGGAAGCCGGCGTCGACCCCTCCCGGTACGACCTGGAAGTGACGGAGAGTGCGATCACCCGGGCCACCGGCAAGATCGAGGAGCTGCGGAGCCACGGCTTCGGCATCTTCGTCGACGACTTCGGAACCGGCTACTCGTCCTTTCATTACCTGCGGGACCTGGACCTCGACGGGCTCAAGATCGACATGTCCTTCGTCCAGGGCCTCGACAGGAGCAGGAAGGGCAGGGGGCTCGTGGAGACGATGGTCACCCTGGGACGGACCCTGGAGATGACCGTCGTGGCGGAGGGCATCGAGACGGATGGGCAGCGTGAGGCGCTCGAGGAGATGACCTGTCCGCTCGGACAGGGGTTTCTGTTCACCCGTCCCATGACGTCCGGAGAGCTCGTCGATTACCTGAACGGCTCACGGGGTGGTTCCGACCGATGAAGTCGTCCGCGCTGCTGCGGCGGAGGGTCGCGGGAGCCCGTCGGGGCCTCACTCCGGCGTCCTGACGGCCTCCATTCCCTCCTCGACGGTCCGGCGCAGCCACTCGGCGAAGGCGGGATGCGGGGCGAAGCCGGTTCCGTAGCGGAAGTCCAGGCCCTCGAGATTCGCACGCGCCGGCCCCGATGCGGCGGTCCGCGCCGGAACGACGATGGCCGTGCCTTCCCCCTCGGACGCCTCGCGGACCATGCCCCGGATCGTCTCCAGCGACTCTTCCCGGTGCTCGGGCCAGTCCTCCCGCCAGGAGTGGTATCGGTAGTCCCGGAAGCGGTTGCCGGTTCGCTCGGCCAGGCCTCCGGCGATCTCCTCCAGGTTGTCCATCCAGTGCTCGTGCCGGGCCGAGTCACCCGCCCCGTGGGCCAGCACGATGACGGTCTCCCGGGAGGGGGCCTCGCTGAGCGAGCGTACCCGGTCCGCCAGGGCGTCCACCAGGTGCGGGCTCGTCTCGATGCCCCCCAGGGTGTGGAGCTCCAGGTGGGTGCGGATCCGGTGCGGGAAACGCGGATAATCGGGGCGGAGGCCCATCACGTACCGCGCCTTCTTCCGGAAGCTGGACTCCAGGGAGAAGATTCGGACGACCACGGCGGCCTTCGCGCCGCGGTCCTCGAGGCTCCGGATCGCCCGCTCCAGGACCACCGGGTCGACCATGCTGAACGCCTCTTCGCTCATGTAGTCCTCGGCGACGGGGGCGATGCCCTCGCGCATGGTCTCGTTCCAGTTGTAGTCGGAGCCGTGGGGGACGAAGATCACGCCCACCTCGTCCCGTTCGAGGGTCCGGTGACGCGTGGCGGTGCGGCGGAGCCAGTCGGCGGCCGCGTCGTGTGGGAGCACCGGGTGGCCGCTGTAGGCGGCGCCGTGGGGGGCGACGCTCCGGCCGAGCCAGTTCCAGTCCGACATCATGGCGGTGTAGCGACGGGCGAACCCGAAGGGCACCACCACCGGCGTGACCCCGTCGGAGGCGACGGCCCCGGCGCCGTCGCCCACGGCCTCGAGGCCGGTCCCGGCCAGGGAGTCGGGGGCCGAGCCGTGGTAGAGCACCTCGACGCGGGCCGAGTCGGCCATTCCGAATTTCCGGGTCGCCCGGTCGGCCAGCGGAGCGAGGGCGTCCCGGATGGAGTCGGCGGAGGCGCGGGAATCGGCGCCGGCCCCGACCAGCACGAGGCGCTCCTCGGCGGAGACCCCGGAGAGCGTCTCCACCCGGTCGAAGAGGATCTCCTCGGCCAGGTAGCTCTCGCCCAGGGGGGGCGCCCACCGGAGAGCGCCGTCGCCGATCTCCTCGGCGGCGGTCCGGGCCGTGGCGTACAGGGCGTGGTGGCGGGAGAGGAAGAGCGGCAGCACCACCACCCGGTCGACGCCCTCGCGCGCCCGCAACCGTTCCAGGGCGGACCGAAGGTGGTCCTCCGTCCGCTCGTCCGTGACGATCCAGAGCTCCGTGGCCGGGTAGGTCTCGCGAAGATCGTCCCGGAGGTCACGGGCCTCCTCGTTGCCCAGGAAGCCGCGGTCCGGCGCCGCCACCAGGTAGCCCGGATCGGCACGGAGGGTCCCGGCGCCGAGCAGAGAGGTGGCGGCGACGGCGACGAGCACGAGGGCCGCGCGCACGGTGCTGGTCCGGGTCATTTTCGAACTCATGTGGTTTCCGTGGTCGGTGCTTCTCGTTCGGCTCATGGCGTCTGGAGTCCCGAGCTGTAGGTGATCTCGAGTCGCAGGCTGCGCCCCGGTGCGGGGATGAAGGAGCCGTGACGGGTGTAGGTCTCGTCGAAGACGTTCTCGAGCCGCATCTGGACGGCCACGCCGGAGAGCGGACCCTCGTCGGCCGCCCATCCGGCGAAGAGGTCGGAGACGACATAGCCCGACGTCTCGAACTCCTCGTCGGTGACCCGCCGCTGGTCCTCGGCGAGCGTGCCCGAGTAGCCCAGCGTCAGCGCCCGGTCTGCCAGGCGGGCGCCCAGGTCGAGGCCCCAGGTGTCGGCCGGGGCGTCGTTCACCGGCGCCTCCTCGGTCAGGTTCCGCATGCGGACCTGTCCGAAGCTCGCCCGGCCGAAGACCGGCCCCGCCTCATAGCGGACGCGAGCCTCCACCCCTTCCGCCTCGACGCGATCCAGGTTCCGGAAGGTGGTGGTCCCCTCCCGGATGTTCACCTCACGGGCGATGAAGTCCTCGGCGTCGGTGTGGAAGTACGTCACGTCGGCGCGGATGCCGTCTCCGCGCGTGATCACGTCGTCAAAGGCGAGCCGTGCGCCCGTCTCCCAGCTCTCGGCCTTCTCCGGCCCGAGGGTCGGGTTGGAGACGAAGAAGTTGTCGGGAAACCGGGCTCGGGGCGGCGACGGGAAGTGGAGGCCCGAGATGTAGAGGTCCAGCAGCCGCGGCGCGTTGAAGCCCTCGCCCCAGCTGCCGAACAGGTCCAGGAACTGCGTGGCCTCGACCTCGGCGGCCGCCTTCAGCGAGACCTCCTCCTCGTCGCTGT
Source organism: Candidatus Caribbeanibacter nitroreducens (assembly GCA_947581645.1). Taxonomy (GTDB): domain Bacteria; phylum Gemmatimonadota; class Gemmatimonadetes; order Palauibacterales; family Palauibacteraceae; genus Caribbeanibacter; species Caribbeanibacter nitroreducens. The sequence continues at coordinate 14,845 of CANPVF010000093.1, forward strand.
CGGCCGCGTCCTCCGAGGCGTTCGCCTGGTGGAAATGATCCCAACGGACGCCGGGTATGAGGTGGACCCGGTCGGCGAAGGTCCACCGGTTCTGGGCGTAGAGGCCGAGGAAATCCGCGGTTCCGTCCGGGAACGTCCCGAGCGACTCGCCGTTCCGGCTCCCGTCGGCCTCGTCGCGGTATAGCTCCGTGCCCAGGGTGACGGCGGTGCGGACGTCCTCCGAGATTTCGATGCGGGACGTGTTCGCCGCGTCGAGGCCCCAGGTGACCACGTTCCGGACCTCGAACCGGTCGTCGCTCAGCCGGCGCTCCTCGACCTTCGACTCGTTCCGGTAAGCGGTCACGTCGAGGTTCAGACCCGGTACCTCGGGATCCCTCAGGCGATAGTTCAGGGTCGCCGTGCTCCGGAGGGAGCTCCGATCGGCGACCTGGCTCTTGAGCGTGTCGGGCTGGTTCGCGTTGATCGGGGTCGTGCTCTCCCGGCTGTACCGGTTCCAGGACGCCTCCACGCGCTGGAACGGCCCCGGCTCCCAGCCGATCTTGGCCAGCCCGCTCCAGCTCTCACCGGCGGAGAAGGGAAGCTCGTTGCCGGTGCTGAGCGAGACGTCGTCGGAGCTCCGGACGCTGGCGCTGGCCAGGAAGTCGAGCTGGCCCGCC
>CANPVF010000094.1 GCA_947581645.1 Candidatus Caribbeanibacter nitroreducens
CCCCAGCCGATGCTCCCGACCCGTGGCGCCCCGCGATCGGTGAGCCAGCCGTGGGCCTGGCGCAGGTTGGAGAGCGCCTCCTCCTGCTGGACCGTGGAGGTGAGGCTTCCGGCGCTGTCCGGCGACGACGCCACGGCGCCGTAGTAGAGGTCCACGGCCAGGGCCCGGTAGCCCTCGCCGGCCAGCCGGCGGGTCATGGACCGGATGTTGTCGTTGAGGCCCCACCACTCGTGGATCACGACGAGGCCGGGCAGGGAGTCCGAGGCCGCCTCGGGCGCGGCGTAGTATCCGGTGACCGCGCGGCCGTCCACCGTGGCGTAGGTGACCGTGTCGGTGGAGACGGCCCGGGACGGTGGGGCGTCGGCGGCGCCGGAGGCCACGGGGCGGTCCCCCTCGTGCTCCTCGGCCATCCGGGCCTGGAAGGTGTCGGCCGAGGCCGACGCGTCGCCGCCGCCTCCTCCGCAGGCGGCCAGCGCGAGCGTTCCCGCCACGAGGGCAGGGAGCGGGCGCAGGAGTCGTGGGCGACGTGGAACGGCCGTCATGGCGGGCTCCCGGATCGGTGGACGTGGGTGGACGCGCGGAGCCCGAACATAACACGTTGCCGCGGACGAGCGATCGGATCACGCGGCAGACGGTGCGCAGAGGAGGAGCTGGAGGAGCGTTGAAGGCGCTGATCCTGGCCGCGGGGTACGGCACGCGGCTCTATCCGCTGACCCGCGACCGGCCGAAGCCGCTCCTCCCGGTGGGGGGACGTCCGCTCCTGGATCCCCTGGTCGAGAACCTGGACCGGGTGGAGGGGCTGGAGGAGATCCTCCTCGTGGTGAACGGCCGCTTCGAGGAGGAGCTGCGGAGCTGGGCGGATCGGGCGGGCGGAGCCGTCGGTACGCCCCTCGACGTGCTGTCGAACGGCACCCGGGAGCCCGAGGAGCGCCTCGGCGCCGTGGGAGACATGGCGTTCGTCGTCGACCGCGCCGAGCCGGACGACGACCTGCTCGTGGTCGCCGGCGACAACCTCTTCGAGTTCGAGATCGACGACATGGTCCGGGCCGCGGCCAACCGCCCGTCGGCCGACGCCGTGGTGGCGGTGGAGCGACGGGAGAGCACCGCGGGGCTGGAGCGCAGCGGAGTCGCCGTGGTGGACGACGAGGGGTGGATCCGGCGCTTCGTCGAGAAGCCCCGGCGACCGCCGGGCCGGACCGCCGCGGCCCCCCTCCACCTGTACGGGCGGGAGACGCTTCCGCTCTTCGGCCAGTACGTGGAGGCCGGAGGCGAGACGGACGCCCCGGGACATTTCCTGGAGTGGCTCGTGCCCCGGCGGAACGTGTGGGCGTGGACGATGCCGGGGCCGCGCCACGACATCGGCACGCGCGAGAGCTATCGCGAGACACGGAAGCACTTCGAATGAGCTGGTTCCGGACGACCCGAGCGAGGTGAACGGTGGCTGCTGAAGGAGACGACGGAGAGGGAGCCCGCGAGCGCGACGTGAGCGTGCAGCTGGACTGGCAGGGAGACCTGCGGTTCCTGGCCCGGGCGGGGGAGTGGACCACGGAGATGGACGGGAACACGGAGCGGGCCACCTCCCCCGTCCAGATGCTCCTGGAGTCCGTGGGCGGCTGCGCGGCCGTGGACATGATCCACATCCTCCGGAAGGGGCGGCAGGAGCCGACGGGGCTGGAGGTGCGGGTCTCGGCGGACCGGGCCGAGGAGCATCCGCGGCGGCTCACGCGCCTGGAGGTCCGGTTCGAGCTCACCGGCGACGTGGAGCGCGCGGCGGCAGAGCGGGCGGCCCGTCTCTCCTTCGAGACCTACTGCTCCTGCTATCAGAGCCTCCGGCCGGACATCGAGCTGGACTACCGGGTCACGATCGACCGGCAGGGCGGGGAGGAGGACCGCTAGCGGCCGCGGGAGCTGTCCGGCTCCACGCCGGGCGGCGTGTGCCCCGGGTTCCGGGTCCAGATCAGGATGGTCCCGCACCCCCGCTCCGTGGGCCGGTTGAACTGCGGCGGCACTTCCGAGGCCCCGCGGTAGACCTCGATCCCGATGATCGACTGGGGCATGATGTTGTCCACGGGCATCCCCGCGGTCAGCGTCCCGTCCACGTAGACGGTCGGGGCGCACCGTCCGCCGAAGCGCCCGATGGTGACCCGCGCCATGCCGAACCGGTTCGGCGTGACCCGGACGCCGGCCAGGGAGCGGAACAGGTCGCTGGTGTGCGCGGGATTCCGACGCTCGATGTCGCCGCGGTCCAGGAAGACTCCGAACCCCGAGTCCCGGCGGCGCTTGAAGCCGGCCATGGGGTCCGCCCGCGGCTCGGTGACCTCCACCCTGAGGTCCTCCACCGCCAGGACGGTCCGCTCCAGCCACAGCTCGGCGCGGGTGGAGTGCCGGGCGCGCAGCTCCACGACCCGGGGGTTCGTCTCGTAGCCCAGGTAGTGCACCCGCACCCGGTGTCGGCCCGGCCGGAGGCTGTCGAGGCGGAAGCGGCCCTCCTCCCCGGTGATCGTGCGCCGCCCCTGGGAGGGCATGAGGACCCGGGCTCCGGAGACCAGCTCACCGGTCTGCCGGGAGCGGACCGTGCCCACGAAGCGGGCCAGGGTGTCCGGCCGGGAGGTCGTGTCCTCGTGGACGGTGTCCGGGAGGACCGGAGGGACGGCGGGGAGGCTGTCGACCGGCGACGGTCCGGGGACCCCGGCGGCGTCCGGCGCGGACAGGAGGAGGCCGGCGGCGACGAGCAGGAGGCCGCGGAGGGCCAGCGCCGCCGGACCACCACGTGGGGGCGGACCGCCGCGGATCGTCATCAGCCTCCCTGGGTGTTCCTCGTCCCCCCGACTCGCGTGTGGATGACCAGGACGCCGCAGCCCGAGCTGCTCAGCGTGAACTGGGGCGGTGTCTCCGAGCTCCGTCGGTACACCTCGATCGCCTCGATCGACTGCGGCTGGAGCTGGTCGATGTTGTAGTTCCTCGTCAGGACCCCGTCCAGGAACACCACCGGCTGACACTCGCGCCCGGCCCTGCGCATCCGGACGTCGGCCCGGCCGTACTGGACCGGCCCCACGTCCACCCCGGGGACCGTGCGGAGGAGATCGCTGGTGTGCTGCGGGTTCCGCTTCTCGATCTCCTCGCGGGTGATGAAGTCACCGAAGCCGCGCTGCATCCGTCGCTTGAAGTCCGCCATCGGGTCCACGCGGTTCGTCTGCTTCACCTCCACCTTGAGGTCCGCCACCTCCAGGACGTCGCGCTCCAGGAGGAAGGTGGCGTTGGTCACGCGTCCCGGCTGCAGGCGGATGGGCCGCTGGTTGGTGGAGTAGCCCAGGTAATGGACCCGCACGTCGTAGAGGCCCGGCGGCAGCTCCTGGATGGTGAAGTTGCCCTCCTCGTCCGTGATGGCCCCGTACTGGATCTCCGGGATCGACACCCGTGCGCCGCTGATGGGCTTCCCGGTCTGGGAGGAGGCCACGGTGCCCGTGAAGTTGGCGGTCGTGTCCACGCCGGGGGCGGGCGCCACGTCCACGGTGTCGGCGGCCGCCGTCGTGTCGGGCATCGGGATCGTGTCCGTCTCCTGGGCGGCGGCGGTGCCGGGGAGGGAGAGGGCAGCGGCCAGGAGCAGGACGGCGGCGCCGGCGGGTGCGCGCTGAGTGACGTCGGGGGTCATGGGGCTGCGGCGATCCTCGTCGGTTCCGGGTCTCGGCTCCCACCTCGTCGCGGTGCCGGCGCGGCTGGTCGCGACGCCGGCCCGTGCGGTCTCCGTACTTTTGAGATACCAGCGTCGACGCGCCCGTGTTCCTCGCGGCGACGGCCGGCCCTTTCCGTCACCCGCCGTTCGCGTCCTCCCGGTCGCTTCCTCCGAACACGATGAGAAAGGCCAGTCCGGAGACGACGACCAGGCCCACGGCAGGGGCGCCCACGACGCCTTCTGCCGCGTCGAGGACCGTGAGGACGAGCAGGCCCAGGCCCGCGACGGCGGCGAAGACCAGGTAGAAGGTCTCCCGCGGGCCGAACGAGCCGCGGATCTTCGGCACGGGGTCGACTCCTCCGGGTCAGGCGGCGCCGACGTTCACGACGTTGCGCGCCACCTGCCCCAGCTCGGCGTCCGAGGAGGTCTCCTCGTCCAGCGTCTGCTGCAGGAGGTCCGCCACGTCGTGGGCGCCGAGCTGCCGGGCCAGGTCCCGGGCCGTGCCGTACCCGGCGATCTCGTAGTGGGCGATCCGACGCTTGACGGCGGCGATCGCGGCGTCCTGCACCGCCGGGTCGGCCCCCGATTCCATCACGTCCTCCGCCTCGGCCACCATGCCCGCCATGGCGGTGCAGTCCCCCCGGACGGGCGTGTGGTCGAGACGCTGGAAGCACGCCTCGAGGCGCCGGCGCTGATCGCTGGTCTCCTGGTGGTGCTCCTGGAGGACCTGCACCAGGGACACGTCGTTGGCCGCCTCGGTGAGGTCGGGCAGGAGCTCCAGGTCCCGGTGCTCGGCGTCGTAGAGGTCCCGGAGCTGGTGGACGAGGAGATCCTCGAGCGTCTCGAGCTGCATCGTGTCTCCCGGTGGTCGGACGGAGGAAAGCAAGTCGTGGGCGCCGGGCGGATGGAGCGCGCCGGTCCACATCGGTGCAAGGTGCCTTCCAGCCGATCCGCCGCCTGGCCCGCCGGCCGGCGAGGGGCTACTTCCATCACGTGGAGGGAACCGTGTCCGGCCGGCGAACCGGGGGGTGACGCAGGTGGCGGACGGCGACAGGCGGGGGCAGGACGTGGGGTGGGCCGAGGCCCTGGACCGGGTCCGGTGGCTGGGGCCCGGGCTCGTGATGGCGGCCACGGCCATCGGGGCGAGCCACCTGGTGCTGGCTCCCACGGCCGGCGCCAGCTTCGGCTACGCGCTCCTGTGGGTGGTGCTCCTCTCGCACCTGTTCAAGTATCCGGCGTTCGAGTTCGGCCCCCGGTACGCGGTGGCCGCCGACGAGTCGCTGCTGGACGGCTACCGCGACGTGCCGGGACCCCGGGGGTGGGCGCTGTGGGTCTTCCTGGCGGGGACCGTGGTGCAGGGGGTGAGCGTGCTGGCGGGGGTGCTGGGCGTGGCGTCCGCCGTGGCCGCGGCGGCCGTCCCCGGGCTCCCGCTGTGGGCGTGGAGCCTGCTCCTGGGGGCGGCCTGCGGGATGCTGCTGTGGTCCGGCGGGTTCGGCGGCCTGTCAGGCCTGAGCAAGTGGATGCTGGCGATCCTGGCGGCCATGACGGCCGTGGCCTTCCTCGCCACTCCACCGCCGGCGTCGGCGTGGGCGCGGCTCGTGGTGCCCGAGGTGCCCGGCGGCGCGGTCCTCCTCCTGGCGGCGCTCCTGGGATGGATGCCCACGGGGATCGACGTGTCGGTCTGGCACTCGCTCTGGGCGCTGGAGCGGCGGGACGAGTGGAGGGAGCGGGCCGGCGGCTCGGAGCGGGCCGCCAGCCTCCGGGTGGGCCTCACGGACATGCGGATCGGCTACGGACTCTCCTTCGTGCTGGCGGTGATGACGCTGACCCTGGGCGCCGAGGTCCTCCGTCCCACCGGGAGCGTGCCGGAGGGGGCCGACGTGGCCCTCACGCTGGCGCGCCTCTACACCGACGTGCTCGGTGAGTGGATGTTCCCGGTCTTCCTGGTGGCGGCCTTCTTCGGCATGTTCTCCAGCGCCTACGGCGTCCTGGACGGCTTCCCGCGGGCCTTCGAGGCGACGGTCCGGAGGCTCCCGCTCTCCGCCGGCGCGGACCGGGAGGGCTCCGGCCCGCTCTACTGGGGCTTCCTGTGGGGCACCCTGATCCTGGCCGTGGCCGAGACCGCCCTGTTGCCGGATCCCGTGATGCTGGTGACGGTGGCCGCCGTGGCCTCCTTCCTCCTGGCGCCCGTGACCTTCGGCCTGAACTACTGGTGCGTCACGCGCCTGGTGGACGACCGGGAGCTGCGCCCCGGACGCCTGCTCCGGGGCTGGGCCGTGGCCGGCATCTTCTTCATGGCCGCCGCCACGGGGCTCTACCTCTGGCTCCACGTGCTGTGAGGACTCCGGCCCCGCCGGCGGCGAGGGGAGGGCGGAGGGACTACGCCACGGCCGAGTCGCGGGCCACGCGCCTCCACTCGCCGCTCCGGAAGCGGAAGGCGTTCACCGCCGCGCGGCCGTAGACGTCCAGGAGGATGGCGGCCCACACGCCGGCCAGGCCCAGCCCCAGGCCGGGGGCGAGGGACCATCCGAAGAGCCGCACGACGACGAGGCCCGAGGGGAGGGCCAGGAACGCCACGGCGATCCGTGCCACGGTGAACAGGGAGATGCCGTACAGGGGCCACAGCGTGTCGCCGGCCCCGCGGAGCGCGCCGCGCATGACCCTGGCGATGCTGTATCCCACCACCGCCACGCCGAAGACGCGGATGAACTCCACCGTCATCTCCGTCGCTCCGGTCCGGAAGAGCACCGCGATCGGTCCGGCGGCCAGGACCAGCGCGCCCCCGATCAGCGCCTGGGTGATCACGCCGATCCGGAGCGTCTGCCACCCGTAGGACTCGGCCTCACGCTCGTCGCCGCCTCCCAGGGACTGGCCCACCAGGGTGCTCGCCGCCGTGCTGTACCCCCAGGCCGGCATCATGGCCAGGAGCATCACCCGCCGGGCGATGGCGTAGGCCGCCACGACCCCGGTCCCCAGCTCGGCCAGGACGAAGAGGAAGGGGAAGCGCCCGAACGTGCGGATGAGCCACGTCGACGACAGCGGCCATCCGACCCGGACGATCTCGCCGGCCAGGTCCGCGTCCCACTGGCGGCCGCCGCGGCGGAGCCGCACCTCCTTGTCGCCCGACAGGATGACCCAGGTGAAGAGCCCGCCGGCGAGCACGTTGGCCGCCACCGTGCCCCACGCCGCGCCGGCCACGCCCAGGGCCGGGACGGGGCCGAGGCCGAAGATGAGGACCGCGTTCAGGATCGCGTTCGTCGGGATCGTCCACAGGCGCACCCGCATGGGCGTTCGGGTGTCGCCGGATCCCTCCAGCGCCCGAGCCGCCACCACGCTCCAGAAGCGGAAGGAGACCGAGAGCATGACGATCCGCAGGTAGGTGCCGCCCAGCCGGATCGTGGCGCCGTCGTCGGTCAGGAGTCCGATCATCCCCTCGGCCCCGAACCACGTGAACACCGTGAGGGGGATCGTGATGGCCAGGGCGATCCACAGGGAGATCTTGAGCGCCAGGTCGGCCTTTCCGTGCTCCCCGGCCCCCTTGAGACGCGATACGACGCTGATCGTGCCGCTGGAGACGCCCAGGGCCAGGCCGAAGCCGACGAACCAGTACTGGAATCCGATCTCCAGGCCGGCCACCGCCGCGTCGCCCAGGGCCAGGCTGATCATGAAGAAGTCCAGGGCCCGGAGCAGCGTGCGGAGCCCGCCGGTGACCATCACGGGGACAGCGAGGTCGAACGCCCGGCTGGCCCTCTCCCGGTCCACGAGGCCCAGGCGGGCCAGGAGCGGCGGAAAGGCGTACAGGAGGTCGCGGAGAGCGCGGACCGGGCGGGAGCGCTGGCTCGTCACGGGTGCGTCGGAGTCGGTGTCAGGCGCCCCGCAGGCGGCGGACACGCGGCCAGGCGTGGACGGCGAACAGCAGCGCCGCCGTCGCCTCCGCGCTCCGACCGGCCAGGGCCCACGCCTCGGCCTCCCAGGCTCCCCCGCCGGCCGCGGCCAGCACACCGGCGTTCAGGAGGAGCGCCCCGGCGACGGCCTGCCAGGCCCGCGGCCGCTCGCCCCCCACTCTGGGCAGGATCCAGAAGGCGACCCCGAGAGCCAGCTGCACCATGAAGCCCACCAGAAGGGTCTCGAGGTGCACGTTCCTGAACCCCCACAGTCCGCCGCCGATCTCGGCCAGGCGGGGCATCTCGCGCGACGCCAGGAGCAGGGCGCCGAGCCCGCTGCCGGTCACCAGGTGCAGCAGCGACAGGCGCACCATCCACACGCTGAGCGCCGGCACGTCAGCTCCTCCGCACCCGCGGCCAGACGTGGAACACGAAGACCAGTACCGCCACGAACTGGAGGAGGGCCGAGAGCGGGAGGAGGCCCACCGACAGGCCCAGCGCCGGGCCGGCCTCGCTGGCCACCCGGAGCAGGAGCCCGGCGTTCAGGGCTCCATAGCAGAGCCACAGGTCCGTACCCCCGGGGTCGGCGTGCCCGTCGGGCCGGGGGAAGAGCCAGATGGCCACCCCGAAGATCAGCTGCGTGAGCCAGCCCACGGTGATCAGGTGAATCCACGCGGGACGGAGGAGGGCCACCGAGCCCAGGGACCCGGAGCCGGAGAAGCCCGGGCCGGCGTCGGGGGTGCCCAGCCCCGCCAGGAGAATACCGGCCACCATGGCCAGGGCGAGGTAGACCAGAGCCGTGAGGACGAATACGCGCGAGATCTTCGGCATGGCCATATGATAATCCCCCGGTCGGCGAGCTACAGCCGTCCAGCCGGCGACGACGCGGCGGCCGGGAGCCGAGCCCAGAGGTGAGACACCGATTCCGGAGGTACCAGATGGCCGGTCGATCCAGGAGTTCGTCCCCGGACACCCGGGCCGTGCACACCGGCGAGGAGCCCAGGGTCGACGGCTCGGTGGTCCAGCCGATCTTCCAGTCGGCCATGTACGAGTACAGCGGCGCCGAGGAGTCGGAGCCGCGCTACATCCGGTACGGAAACACCCCGAACCAGGCCACCGTGGAGAAGAAGCTGGCCGATCTGGAGGGCGGGGAGGCGGCCATGGTCACCGCCAGCGGCATGGCGGCCATCACGACCACGCTGCTGGGCCTCCTCTCGCCGGAGGACCAGCTCCTGGCCCAGCCGTCGCTCTACGGCGGCACTCACGAGCTCTTCACGTCGGCTCTTCCCGAGATGGGCATCGACGTCACCTTCCTGGAGGGCGAGGACCCGCGGCACTGGGAGACGCAGCTGGACGGGACGGCGCGGGTCGTCTATGCGGAGTCCATCTCGAACCCCCTGATGGAGGTGGCGGACCTGGAGGCGGTGGCCGAGTTCGCCCACGACCACGACCTGGTGGCGGTCATCGACAACACCTTCGCCACGCCGTTCAACTTCCGTCCCCTGGAGGTCGGATTCGATCTCTCGATCCACAGCGCCACGAAGTACCTGAACGGCCACTCCGACGTGGTGGCCGGGGCCGTGGTGGGACCGGCCTACCTGGTGCGCCGTGCCCGGGGCCGGCTGAAGCAGTTCGGAGGCTCGCTGGACCCCCACGCCGGCTTCCTCCTGAACCGCGGCATGAAGACGCTGGGCCTGCGGATGAGGCGGCACAACGAGTCGGCGCTGACCCTGGCGCGGTTCCTGGAGGGACGGGACGAGGTGAGCGAGGTCAACTATCCCGGGCTGCCCACGCATCCCGCCCACGAGCGCGCCCGAAGCCTCTTCGACGGGTACGGCGGGATGATCAGCCTCGAGCTGGAGGGGGGACGGGCCGCGGCCGAGCGTCTCATGGACCGCCTCACGATTCCGGTAGTGGCGCCGAGCCTGGGGGGCGTGGAGTCGCTGGTCACCCGCCCGGCCGCCACCTCCCACGCCGGCATGGACCCGGAGGAGCGCCGCCGCCTGGGCATCACCGACGGCCTGGTGCGGGTCTCCGTGGGCGTCGAGGCCACCGAGGACCTGGTGGCCGACTTCGAGCAGGCGCTGGAGGGCTGACGGCGGAACGGGAATCCGACCGAAAACTCGCGCCGGTCCCGCGTGTAGGGACGGGCCGGCGAATCGCGGAGGGGTGGCCGAACTGGACTAAGGCAGCGGCCTTGAAAGCCGCCGGGGCGGAAGCCCTTTGTGGGTTCGAATCCCACCCCCTCCGCCTCGACGTTGCGGCGGTCGTTCTATCCGCTCGAGCAGCTCCGGGACTCTCCGCCCTGACCCACCGCGCCGTGCCGCACGTTCATCGCTCCCGTCCGCCCATTCGACGAAGCGCCGGGATCCCCCGGCCGATCCCGCCGTACAGTTGACGCGAACAGAGAGACGGAGAGCGCTCCCCCCGGTGGGACGGCTCTCCCGAGATACGGGGCGGTCGGAAGCATCACCCTCCTGTCGGCAACACACGGCTCTGAGGCCGTAGACAGAAGCTTCCCGGCCGTCCCGTCTTTCTTTGCGTCCACCCCGGACGCTTCCCGATGTTGAGGCTCGCCCGGCCGTCCTCCCGTCTCCGATTCCTCCATCGACGTGACCGAGCCCACCGACCCAGGCCCTCCGTCCGGGCACGAGGAGGAGATGCCGGAAGTCGAGGCCACCCTGGCCGTCACCTCGGAGACGCCGGCCGAGGTCGCGGAGCGGATCGCCGCGCTGGACGGCCTCGGCCCCTACCGGTTCCGGTGGCTGGATGTCCGGGAGCTCCGGGACGTCTACCTGGACACGGCCGCCCGGGAGCTCGGGGACCGGGCCCTGGCGCTGCGGCTGCGCCGTGAGGGCACCGGCTGGCGAATCACGCTCAAGGGGCCCGGCCGGCCGGCGGCCGGTGGCGCCGTGGAGCGCAGCGAGCTGGAGCTGAAGTGGTCCCCGGCCGCCCTCGGCCGGATCCTGGCAGCCCTCCGGGATCACGGCGTCGAGCTCCCCGACGCGGCGTCCGCCGTCTCCGGCGCGGACGCCGGCGATCCCGTGGATGCGGTCCGGGCGGCCGGCTTCCGCGTCCTCCAGGATCGGCGAACGCGACGTGCGAGGGCCCGGGTCGCGCGGGCCGACGGTCGGAACGGGACGCTGGCGTGGCTCGTCGTGGACGCCGTGCGCTACCGGACCGCTTCCGGGCGGGCCGTCCGGCACCGGGAGGTGGAGATCGAGGCGACGCCGGCGGCTCCGGAGGGGGTGCCGGGGGAGGTGGCCGGGCTGCTGCGCCGCCGCTTCGGCGACGCCCTGCGGACCTGGGAGCACCCCAAGCTGGCCACTGGCCAGGCGGTGGCCGGGACCGAGCCTCCGGCGGGCCCCGACGGGGACCTCCTGCCGGCGGCGTACGACCGCCTCGAGCGGGAGCTCTCGGGAGGCGGGGCAGGGAAGTGAAGCGGGGCCGGAGCCCCCGAACACACGAAGAGCCCGGCCGCCCCACGGGGGGACGGTCCGGGCTCTCGGTTCTCGTGACCCGCCCCGGGCCGATGGGCCCGGGAGCGGGAGCTCAGATCAGCGGGCTCAGCGACCCGGCGTGATCCGGATGCCGGCCGTGAACGGCCACACCCAGGAGTTGTTCGTCCCGAGCTCGTCCTCGTCGGAGAACGCGATGTCGCCCTGCGGGCTGAGCAGCAGGCTCACCGACGGCGCCACCTGGTAGGCCAGGGTACCGCCGACGTTGATCGCCGGATAGGTGAAGGTCTCGTCCGCCCCGTCGACGGCGAAGGTCATGATCCCGCCGCCGGCGTTGGCGCTCAGCTCGAACTTGCCGTCCGGCGAGCGATAGAGAACCGCGCCCAGGCCGGCGATGTAGTGGTTGACGTCGACGTCCGGACCCTCGACGCCGTTCACCTCGGCCCCGGAGTGGAAGCCGAAGTCGGCGTTGCCCCGCACCGTGAGGCGCTCGCCCACGGGGATCCCGATCCCGGCGCCGAACCCGTAGCCGGCGTCCGCGGCGTCAGCGATGTCGAAGGTCGGCACGTAGAGGCCGCCCCTCAGGTCGATCTCCACCGGGGCCCGAGTTCCGTCCATCATCTGCGCCGTGGCCGTTCCCGGGGCCAGCGCCAGGGCCAGCGCCACCGTGGCGGCCAGGCCGAGCAGTCGTGAAGTGAGGCGATTCATGATGTCATCTCCCTCGTTGTCGTGTGATCCTCTCGGGACAGCGCGGGCCGCGAGGCCCGGCCGTCAAACTTCCGTCAAGGAATATTGGGTACCCCGCCCTCCGTGTCAAGGTTTCACCGCATATTATCTCGACACGAATTCAACGACGGGAGCCCTGTCCGGCAGAGGACGGGGCCCGACGAGGCGGGCAGAGCCTACTCCGTCATGGAAACGTATAAACTAATAAATAGTGACACTATATCCCTGTACAGGGCGGCGGGGCGCCGTCAGCCGCGGCGGGCCTCCCGGCAGATCCCCCGCAGCATACCCCGGAAGACCAGGGAGTGGATGGGATAGAGGCCGTACCAGTACAGGAGCCCGGCCAGCCCGCGGGGGTCGAACACGGCCGTCTGCCGGATCACCGAGCCGTCCCCGTCGGCCGACGGCTCCACCTCGAACTGGAGCCAGGCCCGACCGGGCAGCCGCATCTCGGCCCGGAGGCGGAGCAGGCGATCCGGCTCGATCCGCTCCACCCGCCAGAAGTCCACCGTGTCGCCCGGCTCCACGTGCTCCGGGTCCCGGCGCCCGCGCCGGAGGCCCACGCCGCCGGCCAGGTCGTCCAGCAGGCCCCGGAGGCTCCACAGGACGTCGCCGAAGTACCAGCCCGTCTCCCCGCCGATTCGTCGGATGGGGGCGAAGGCCCGATCCGGGGCCACGGAGACCTCCCCGGTCCGGGAGTCCACGACGCGGGTGCCGAAGCGCTGGCCGCCCCACGTGGAGGGCTCGCCGCCGGCCGACAGGGCGTCGGACCACCGCGTGGCCGCGAACTCGCGGTCCTCGTGGTTGCGGGCCCGTCGGATGGCCTCCTCGATGCCCCGCGGCTCGACACCGAAGCGCTCCTCCGCGGAATGGTCGGTGACGACGGTCTCGTGCACGAGGCTCGTGGCCAGCTTGCGGCCGATCCGGGAATAGAGCGGCGTGACGAGGCCGAGCCACAGGGCCGAGAGCCAGGGCGTGAGCACCGGAACGGGAATCATGAGCCTGCGCAGGCCACGCTGCCGGGCGTATTCCCGCATGATCCCCTCGTAGGAGACGCGATCGGCGCCGCCGATCTGGTAGACGCGCGACTCGTCGGCCGGGCCGTCCAGGGCGCCCAGCAGGTAGGCCAGCACGTCCTCGATGGCGATGGGCTGGGCCTTCTTGCGCACCCAGCGCGGCAGGAGCATCACGGGGAGTCGCTCCACCAGCGTGCGGATCATCTCGTAGGAGAGGCTGCCGGAGCCGATGACGATGGAGGCGCGGAACTCGAGCGTGGGCACGCCGGACTCCCGGAGGATGCGTCCCACCTCCTGCCGGCTCCGGAGATGCCGGGAGAGGTCGCTGCCCTCCCCGAGTCCGCCCAGGTAGACGATCCTCCGGACGTCCGCCGCCCGCGCGGCCTCGGCGAAGTTCTCGGCGGCCCGCCGGTCCATCTCCTCGAACTCCTGGCCCTCGCCCATGGAGTGGACCAGGTAGTAGGCCGCGTCCACGTCCCGGAGGGCGGGGCCCAGCGACTCCGGCTCCAGCAGGTCGCCCGCCACCACCTCGGTCTCGTCGTCCACCCGCCCCCGGAGGCTCTCGGGACGCCGGCTGAGGCACCGGACGCGGACGTCGGAGCGGGCCTCGAGCTCCGGCAGCAGCCGCCCGCCGACATAGCCCGTGGCACCGGTGAGGAGCACCAGGCGCCGCCCGTCCCGTGCGCCGGTCACGAGTCACCTCCCAGAACGGAGGGAGACCTCTCGGCCACCCACCGGTCCACGCGCTCGAAGTACGGGCCGAGGTCGAACTTCTGGCGGGTGCGGTCCGAGGACATGGGCCGGGTCTTACCCAGGATCGGCGTCTCCTGGAAGGCCCGGTCGTGCAGCCCGAAGCACCAGAGCACGTTGGCGTAGGTGTTCGGGTTGCGCCCGTCCAGGGCGTACCGGCGGTGGAAGTCGAGCATCAGGCCCAGCGCCTCCTCGTGGCTCTCCGTCCATCTCATGATCTGCTTGCCCCACAGCATCCGGAGGTACCCCTGGATGGTCCCGGTGGCCACGAGCTCGCGCTGGGCCGCGTTCCACACCTCGTCGTGGGTCTCCGCCGCCTCCAGGGTCCCGGCGTCGTAGAGAGGGTCGCGCGGGTCGTCGGCGTGCTCCGACAGGGTGGTCCGCGCCCAGTCCGGGAGCACCGAGAGGCTGGCGTGCTCGTCGGACCGGCGACAGAAGTTGTACGCCAGCTCGCGGCGCACCACCAGCTGCTCCAGGAAGGCGTCCACGGACTCGTCCGGCACAGCCGTCTCGGCGAGGACCCGGAGGGCGGCCTCGCGTGCCGAGACGCAGCCGAAGTGCAGGTAGGGGCTGAGCCCGCTGGCGACGTCGGCCCCGGGGTCGCGGGAGTGTTCGGCGTAGTCGGCCAGGTCCTCCTCCACGAAGGCCTCGAGCCGCTCCAGTCCGGCCCGGCGCCCGCCACGGTACCGGAGGGACGGCTCCACGGAGCGGTCGACGCCGGCGGCCTTCACCCACCGGTCCAGCTGCTCGTCGTCGGCGCCGGCCAGCTCCCGGCCGATGCCGTCCACCGGGAGGTCCGGCCGCCCGGCGATGTCGGGCTCGCTCTCCTCCACGGGGTGGAGGTAGGACGGAAGCCGCCGGTGGATGCGGGGGCGGATGGTGTAGGCGGCGTACTGGCGCCCCTCGATCTCGTCCATGGGCACCACGCCGTTGCCGTCCACGGCCAGCACCGGCACGCCGGCGTCGGCCGTGTGGGCCACCGCCCGCCGCGTCATCTCCGGGAGGATGTAGGCCGGGAAGTCGTCGGTGACCGCCAGGGCCGAGGCCCGGATCATCTCCGCGGCGGCGTCCCGGCCGTCGTTCTCTTCCCGCGGGTAGAAGACGTAGGGAATGCCGCGCTCCCGGAGCCCGCGGGCCACGTCCCGCGCCGACTCCAGGATGAACCGGTGCAGGCGGGCGTTGGCCCCCGGGTAGTCGGCGTTCAGCCCCTGGTAGACCACCACCGGCAGGCCCAGGTCCCGGCCCCGGCGGACGGCCTCCTCCAGGGCCGGATTGGAGCGGTGACGCTGGTACATCTGCATCCAGTACAGCACGTAGTCCCCGTCGGGGTGTGGCTCGCCCTCGCGCAGCCACCGACGCCGGCGGGCAGCGGGCTCCCAGGGCCCCGTCCATCCCTCCGGCGGACGCGGCTCGTCGATCTCTCTCAGCGGGATGAAACTGTAGTCGGTCACCGTACCTCCCGGGAGGAATGTTCCGTACACGGGATCGCGGAGGGCACCCGACAACCCGTCGCGAGCACCCGGTGTTTAATTACAGACAGTCGGAGCGGGCGACCAGACTCGGAGTCGCCCCCGATGGGTTAACGCGTCCCCGACCGGGGACGCCCCACAACGGAGGAGAACGATGGACATTCTCCACCTCGGACGGACGATCGGGGCCGGCTTCGGCATCGCGGCCCTCCTGCTGGCCGCGCCGACGGACGGCCGGGCGCAGCAGAAGTTCAGCTTCGACAGCCGGGGAGGCCTCGCGGTCCCGGCCTGAACCTGTGGCAGTACACCGGCGGCGCAGAGGTCAACCTGCTCGACCCCGACCGGACCCGGTGGGGCGTGCTGGCCAGCCTGGGCGCGGGTGCCGCCACCAACTGGGTCTTCCCGGTGTCCGCCGGGCTGAAGATCCGCGTCTGATCGGAACCGGACGGAACCCGACGCCGGCATCGGCCGGCGTCCACCCTCCCGCCGGGGAGTGAACGCGGCGGGAGCCGGTCGAAGCGGGGGCACCGCCTGCGGGCGGCCCCCCGCTTCGTCGTTTCGGGGCAGGGGGCGGCGGGGCCGAATCCTGAGGGTGCGAGTCGTGTAGGCGGACCCGGTGCGGGCAGATGCACCGTCCATGCACGAATCGACCACGCAACACCGGAGGACAACCATGCAAAACCTCAAGCTCACGGCCATCGCCGTCCTGGCGGCCCTCTTCATTCCCGCCACGGCCTCGGCGCAGCTCGTGAAGATCACGCCGAAGGTGGGGGCGCACTTCGCGGACGCCAGCGTCCGGAACATCGATGACCAGGTCGGCACCACCATCAGCGAGCGGAGCGTCTCCAGCTTCGCCTTCGGCGCCAACGCCGAGATCGGTGCACCCGGCTTCCCCCTCGGTCTCCGTGCGGACGTCGTTCTCGGCACGGGCAACGAGGCCACGCTCGATGCCGAGCAGCTGGAGAGCACCCTGGTCGGCGTCTCGGGCTCGCTCGTGCTGCGGCCCCTCTCCATGCTTCCGTTCGTGGATCCCTACCTGCTGGGCGGCGGGGGCTTCACGAGCACCAGCTACGACGCGACCCAGTTCGAGGGAGACCTCCCCACGGACCGTGAGTTCGCGCTCCACACGGGCCTGGGCACGGACATCTCGCTGGGAGGCACCCGGCTCCAGGTCGAGGCCACGGACTACATCACCGGGTTCGACACCGACTTCGACGTTCAGCACGACATCTTCGTGACGGCCGGCCTGGGCTTCTCCTTCCCCTGATTCGGGCTCGCGCCTGAGCGACCCCCCGAATCGAACCGCCCCGGCGCGCCGGGGACGCCTCGATGCGTCCCCCGGCGGACCGGGGTTTCGTAGTGCCGGTGCAGGGAGGAGCCCGGCGTCTCAGCCCGGGAGCGCCTGCCGCAGCACGAAGAGCAGGTTGGCGGGGCGCTCGGCCAGACGGCGCATGTACCACGGGAACCAGTGGCTGCCGTAGCTGATGAGAGTCCGGACCGCCTCCCCCTCCCGGGCCAGGGTCCGCTGCGCCTCCGTCTCGATGCCGTACAGCATCTGGAACTCGCAGGCGCCGGGCTCGATGTCGCGCTCCCGTGCCTCGGCCCGGAGCCGCCGGTGGAGGCGTCGGTCGTGGGTGGCGAAGGCCGTGCGCAGGCCGATGCCCTCCACGTCCAGTGCGCGGCGGCCCAGGCGGAGGAAGTTCTCGTCCACGTCCTCGCGGTCGGGATAGGCGACCCGTGAGGGCTCGTCGTATGCCCCCTTCACCAGCCGCACGCCGCCCTCCGAGCTGAGCCCGGCCTCCAGCTCGATCAGCTCCTCCAGGTCCTCCTCGGTCCGGTACAGGTAGGCCTGCAGGCAGACGCCGACGGCCAGGCCCTCGCGCCGCAGGTCGCGGTAGAGATCGAGCGTCGGGTCCACGTGGGGCGCCCGCTCCATGTCGATCCACAGGGTCCGTCCCGTGCGGGCCGACGCCTCGGCCAGGGCCCTCATGCTCTCCCGGGCCACCCCGGTGTCGAGAGCCAGGCCCAGGTGGGTGGGCTTCACCGAGATCTCCGGCTCCCCGGGGTGCCCCCGGCTCTCCGCCAGAGCGTGCAGGTACTGCTCCCGGACCTCCCGCGCCTCGCCCGCGCTCTCGACGTTCTCCCCCAGGAAGGTGAGGACGGAGTCGATCCCGTCCTCGGCGAGCCGTTCGGCGGCGTCCAGGGCGTCCTCCAGCTCCTCGCCGGGAAGGAAGCGGCGCACGGCGCTCCGGACGACGGGGGAGCTGCGCGCCCACTTCCGGAGGCGGTCGCTGCGGGCGGCGCGAAGGAGGAGGCGGCTTACGAGTACATGCATGTATACAACAAAGCTGCCCGCCCGCCGGGACATGCGAAAGGGCCGCCTGGCGGCGGCCCCTGCCCGCATCCGTCAGATCTGTCGGGTCCGGCCCTGTTGGATCAGAAGTGGAGGCGCAGTCCCACCGACACGGGGAACGA
>CANPVF010000095.1 GCA_947581645.1 Candidatus Caribbeanibacter nitroreducens
CCCCGCCGATGCCCGGCGCTGCCGACTGCAGCCATCGGGAGGGTTGATCGACGGCACGCGCCGTGTCCGGGAGACGGACGGTGGCCGGGAGGCGAACGTCGAGCTGCCGCGTCCGGCCGGTCGCCGCGTCGTGCACGTGGATCCTCCCGCCGGCGGTGAAGACGACGCCGTCCGGCCCCGGCGCCGCCCGCCGGATTCCGAAGGATTCGAAGCGGGTCAACCGGGTCGCCGCCTCCTCGCCCGGCCGCCAGCGATAGAGCTGGTGGTCGCCGCCCCACCGGTCCGAGACGAAGTAGACGCCCCCCTCCAGCCACATCGGATAGCGGTCGTGGGAGTCCCCCCGCGGTATCCGGCCGACGACGCGGTTCGCATCCAGGTCGAGGATGCGGAGGTCGTCGGTCCGGCCGCCGCGGTAGTGGCGCCAGTCGGGGAACATCCAGAAGCGCTGGTAGACGATCCGCGATCCGTCGGGCGAGTACGAGCCACGTGCCGCGGCCCGCAGGGGAAGCTTCTCGGGACGGGGGCTCCCCGGCTCCACGCTCCACAGCTGGTAGTAGGCGAACGTCCGCTCACGGAAGGAGGCGAACAGCACCCGTGCCCCGTCCGGCGTCCAGCCGCGGACCAGGTCGCCGCGAGGGTGGTGCGTCAGCCGCCGGGGCTCGGGCTCACCGTCCAGGGACCGGAGCAGGTAGACGTCGTCGTCCCGGGGGCCGAACTCCGCCGAGTACGCCAGAGCCTCGCCGTCCGGGGCGAAGGCCGCCGCCGTGACGGCGCCCGGGAGGTCGACCCGGCGGGCCTCGCCTCCCTCCCGGGAGACGGTCCACAGCTCGCCGGAGCGGACGAAGGCCACGAGCGAGTCGCTCATCGTGAGGTCGTCCACGAGGAATCGGGGCGGTCCCTCCGCCTGGCGGGGCGCGGAGGCCGGCAGCGCCAGGAGGGCGAGGGCCAGGACGGCGGGCCCGACGACGGCCGGGCGCGAGCGGGCGACGAGACGGTCGGGCAGGAGACGGTTCATGGCAGCGGGTGTCGGGGTCGGTGGGGAATCATCGGTCCGGTGCATCGTCGGCGCGACCGAACACTGGGGGCCCTGGCTCCCGGTGTCTTGAACGAATCCAACGTGTCTCCGGCCCGCGGCGTGGCGCGCCCCACCACGGTCCTCTATCTATGGTGGTGACCGATCGGTCAGGTGTGGATCGCCCGGGGACGTGCTCCCGACTCCAGCCCGAGGTGACGCCATGGACGAGGAGAAGCAGGGAGGAGGATCCGACGCCGGAGAGGTCTCCAGCCGGCAGCGGATCCTGGACGCCGCGCTCCGCCTCTTCAGCCAGCACGGG
This sequence comes from Candidatus Caribbeanibacter nitroreducens, assembly GCA_947581645.1. GTDB lineage: Bacteria > Gemmatimonadota > Gemmatimonadetes > Palauibacterales > Palauibacteraceae > Caribbeanibacter > Caribbeanibacter nitroreducens. The sequence continues at coordinate 1,335 of CANPVF010000095.1, forward strand.
TACGACGAGACGAGCGTCGCCGCCCTGGCCCGTTCGGCGGACGTCTCCAAGGGGCTGGTCTATCACTACTTCGACACCAAGCGGGACGTCCTGGAGGCGGTGATGGCCCGCGGCTCGGAGCGGCTGGAGGCGGCCCTCGACCGGGCCGGGTCGGGCAGCTCCGGAGCGCCGCCGCCGGCCGCCGTCATGGAGATCCTGGGGATGGTGGCCGAGGATCTTCCCTGGTGGCGGCTCCTCTTCCGGCTCCGCATGCAGCCGGAGCTGGGGCGCGAGATCGGTCTCACGTCCCTGGGGGACTCCATCGAGAACGCCCTGGAGCGCAGCCTCCGAGAGGCCGGGTACGACTCGCCGCGCCGGGACGCCCTCGCCCTGGCGGTTGCCGTGGAGGGAGCGGCGCAGCGCTACGTCCTGGACCCCGACGGCTATCCGCTGGTGGAGACGGCCGAGGCCATGGTCTCCAGATATCTGGAGCCGAGGTAGGCCCCCGGCCCGGGACCCGCTTCCCCGTCCGGACGAGCCCCCCGGTCCCACAGCGGCCCGGTGTCCGCCGTGCCGTCGGGCGTGTCCATCCCCGAATGTTCCGTGTTCGGCGATCGGCCGAATCGCTGTGCTCTCCCCTCCCGTCTGATTGCGTGAACGGCCGGATGGCGGTCGTCGCGCTCCGAGCCCTCCCGGGCGGGACCGGGGCGTCTCCATCGCGCCCGGGAGGACCGGAGACAGGGTCATGGAGAGCGGCGTGCTGGGACGGACCACGGTGGCGATCGGGCTGGGCGCGGCGGCGATCCTCCTCGCGACGCCGGACGGCGCCCGCGCACAGGGGGTCGCCAAGGCCGCCGAGGTCGCCAGCCCCACCCGGGGAGGCTTCCTCGTGGAGGAGGCGAGGAAGGCGGAGCTGTCGGAGGCGATGCGCGCGAAAGCGAGACGCCTGGAGGACGAGTACCGCTGGGGCGAGGCGGCTCCCCTGTACGAGCGGGCGGCCCGCCTCAGTTCACGCGAGGATCCGTCGTCCGTCGAGATCTTCGTGGACGCCGGCCGGAGCTACTACTTCTCGGACCGGTATCACGAGGCGAGTCTGATGTGGGAGGCGGCGGCGAGGCGGGCCGAGCTCCACGGCCGCGTCTTCGGGGCCGCGCAGAATTACCTGAAGTCCGCCCTGGCCGCCGAGGAGGACTACGACACGGAGCGCTCGTCCCTGAACGGGCTGAAGGCGCTCGCCCTGAGCGAGTCGCCGGAGCTCACCGACGAGCAGCGTGCCTGGCTGGAGGGGCGCCTGGAGCTCCGCAACGTCGTGGTGAAGCGGTAGCCGCGGCAGGCTCCGGTCCGCCGCGGCCGGACGACAGCCGCAGGGCGGCAGGCTCCCCAGGGGATCCGGGGACGCCCTACAGGAGGTCCCCGGTGGGCGGCAGGAGGAGCATCAGGGCGAGGAGCGCCGCGCGCTCCGGCATCGCGTCCAGCACCACGTGCTCGTGGGGCGCGTGTGAGCCTCCGCCCACGGCCCCGAGGCCGTCCAGCGTGGGCACGTACTGGGCGGCGTTGTTCCCGTCGGAGGCACCGCCGGACATACCGACCTCGAGCTCCAGCCCCAGCTCGCGCCCGAGGCGGCGTGCCGCCCGCCACAGGGCGTTGTTGCCCTCCGTGGGCTCCATGGGAGGGCGGTTGAAGCCGCCCTCGATCTCCAGCTCCGTGCCCGGGACGCCGGTCTCCAGCTGACGCATCTTCTCCAGGAGCCACTCCACGTCGTCCTGGCTGGTGCTGCGGGCGTCCACCCGGGCCTCGGACTGCGGTGCCACCACGTTGGCCCGCTGTCCCCCCTCCACGATTCCGACGTTGAGCGTGGCACCGCGCTCCGGGTCGCTGGTCTCGTGCAGCTCCTGCACGACCCGGGACAGGGCCAGTATCGCGCTGGCACCCGCCTCCGGCTCGAGGCCGGAGTGTGCCCGGACGCCGCTGATCCTGATGGTGAACCGGCCCGTTCCCTTGCGGGCGTTCTTCAGCTTGCCGGACGGCCCCAGGCCCGGCTCCAGCACGAAGGCCCGATCGGCGTAGCGGGCCAGGCGCTCGATGTGCCGGATCGAGTCCCTGCTGCTCTCTTCCTCGTCGGAGTTGACGAGCACCACCGGCGTCACCCGGGGACGCAGCCCGAGGTCGTGCAGGGCCCGCAGGGCGAAGATCATCTGGACGAGCCCGCCCTTCATGTCGAACACGCCCGGCCCCCGCATCTTCCCGTCCTCCACCACCACCGGCATCTCCTCCAGGGTTCCCACCGGCCAGACGGTGTCGGTGTGGCCCAGGAGCAGCTGGTAGGGACGTCCACGCTCCCGGTGCCGGGGCGTCGCCAGCAGGACGCCGCCGGAGAGGTCTCCCTCGAAGCGGCGGGGCTCGAGCTCCGCCAGGGCCAGTCCCTCGGCCAGCTGGTCGAAGACGGGCTCCTGGCGATCCGGCTCGAAGGTCGGGGATTCCGCCTCCGCCATCCTGCGGAGCTCCGCCTCCATCTCGCCGCGCTGGTCGCGGAGGTGATCGAGGAGGCGATCCGCGTCCACGTCGGGGAGGAGATCGGCTCGCTGCTGGGGCCGGCTCATCTGCGTCGCGCTGGTCCGGGTAGAGGCTCGCGTCGGCGGACGCCCCACAATGGCGAGGAAGGCCGCCGGCCGAAAGCGTGCCGACGGACGACCGACCCGGTGCCGTCACGGGAGTACCGTCAACGGGCCCTCAACATTGCGCCCCACAGCCGTTGATCGAATGATGAGACCCCCTCGTTCCTTCACGTGGGCAGGACGCATCGGCACCGTCCCTCCAGCCCAAGGGCACCATGTCCTACCGACTGCGCACGCTCGGCCGCATCCGTATCCGTTCCGAAGACGGCTCCGACATCGAGCTTCGCTCCGTCAAGCACACGGCGCTCTTCCTCCACCTGAACGCGGAATCGCGCCGGAATCACCTCCGCGCCGACCTGTGCGAGATGTTCTGGACCACCGAGCGGAGCCGCGCCCGCCACTCGCTGAGCCAGGCCCTGTACGACATCCGGAATCGCGTCGGGCCGGTCCTGGCCACCTCCGGTGAGCGGATCAGCCTGGACGCCCCCGGGGCGTGGTACGACGTGGAGGAGCTCGAGGAGCGGATGTCCCGCGACGAGCCCGGAGCCGCCGTCGATCTGTACGCCGGGCCCTACGCCGTCGAGCTGGACGACGTGGGGACGGACGGCTTCGAGCGCTGGCTCGAAGCGGAGCGCCGCCGGATCCAGGTCGTGGGTCGGAGCGCCTTCCGGCGTCACATCCTCTCCCTGGAGGAGAAGGGCGACTGGAACCGACTGGCCGACGTGGCCCGCCGGTTCCTCAAGCGCGCGCCGAACGACGTCAACGCCCAGCGGTCCTTCCTCCGCTCACTGTGGCTCGGCGGCGACCGGGCGTCGGCGCTGGAGTACTTCGCCTCGCTCCGGGAGCGCCGGCCCGACCTGGCGGAGCAGCTCCGCCCCCTGATCGACCGCATCGAGGGACGCTCGCAGAACCGCGTACGGGAGACCCCCGACAGGGAAGAGCCGCCCCTGGTCGGCCGCGAGGACGAGCTCCGCCGCCTCCGTCGGGCCTCCCGCTCGCTCGAGGGGCCCACAGCGGTCCACCTGGAGGGCGAGGCCGGCGTGGGGAAGACGAGGCTCGTGACGGAGCTGGCGGAGGTCCTGGGGCTCGATGGCTTCCGGATCCTCCAGAGCCGATGCTGGGAGGCGGAATCCGACGTTCCGTACGCCGCCGTCGCCGAGGCCCTGGAGCCGTGGCTCGGGTCGGAGGCGGCGCCGGGACCCGAAACCGGAGAGCCGGAGCTCGCGCGGGCGGCCCTCTTCCCCAGGAGTCGGGAGCCGGAGGATCTCACCGCGGACCGCGAGGCGCTGAAGGAGCTCCGCCGCCGGGTCTTCGAGGAAGTGACGTGCTTCGTTCGGGACCTGGTGGACGACCGGCCGGCCCTGTGGGTCGTGGAGGACATCCAGTGGGCCGACCGGACGTCCGCCTCCCTCCTCCACTACCTCCTCCGGCGCCTGACCGACGTTCCCCTGCTGGTGGTCTTCACCTCCCGTCCGTCGCCGGATCGCGACGACGGGCTGGTCCGCTACCTGGATCAGCCGTCCCGGGTGGAGCGCCTGGCCCTCGATCCGCTGGACCGATCGGCGACGCGCGAGCTGTTGGCCGCGGCCTCCGGCGAGACGCTGTCGTCGGGAATCGAGGCCCGGATCGCCTCGCTCTCGGGGGGAAACCCCTACTTCGCCCTGCAGCTGTTGAGGGCCTACGAGGACCGGTCGTCGGGAGCCGACGCCGAACAGGAAGAGGTGCCGGGGCGTGAGCTGGTGGACGACCGGCTGGAGGGCGTGCTCCGTGAACGCCTGCGGAGCGTCAGCGTCGAGGGGCGGAAGGTCCTGGAAGCCGTGGCCGTGCTCGGCGGCCGGTCCTCCTGGGACCTTGTGCTCTCCCTGGCCCGGGTCGAGGTGCACGACCCGTCCTGGATCTGCGATCAGCTCACCCGCCAGAGGCTCCTGCGCACGGCGGACGGGGACGTGGAATTCGCGCACGACATCCTGAGGGAGTTCGTGTACGCGGACCTCGGCGTCATCCGGCGCCACTCCCTCCATCGGATGGCGGCCGAACGGCTCGCGCGTGAGGAGGACATCTCACGCGGCGTTCTCGCGAAGCACTTCCACCGGGGGGACGACCCGGATCGGGCCTTCCACTATGCTCTCGCCGCCGCCCGGGACGCCGAGAGGCGCGGGGCCCACGAGGAGGCGGCGAGCTACGCCGACGTCGCACTGTCCGCGGCGTCCGACTCGGGCGTCTCCGCGGAGACGCGCGAAGTCGAGCTGCGCCGCCTGGCGGCCCGGGCCTTCTCGTCGGCCGGCGAGCTGGCCCGGGCGGCAAGACGCCTCGAGCCGCTGATGGAGGTGGACCCGGAGGAGGTCACGGAGGAGGTGATACGGGGTCTTCT
>CANPVF010000096.1 GCA_947581645.1 Candidatus Caribbeanibacter nitroreducens
GAAGGAGGAAGTGACGTGGAGATCCGATCGATCGACCAGTTTCTGGAGTATCTCGCCCGGATCCGTGAACGGACGCAGCGGGTCGTGGATCTCGTCCCGGACGACCGCCTCGAGTGGCGGCCGGCTCCGGACGCCTTCTCCTTCGCCGACCTGCTGCGCCACGTCGCGGCGCTGGAGCGTTACATGTTCGCGGAGAACGCGCACGGGCGACCGAGCCGGTATCCCGGCCACGGTCCGGAGCTGGCCGAGGGCGCCGAAGAGGTGCGGGCCTTCTGGAGGCGGTGCCGGCGCGAGGCACTTGCCCTGTACGGGGAGCTCACGGACGCCGATCTGGAGCGAACCTGCACGACCCCGGCCGGGGCGGAGCTTCGCACCTGGAAGTGGCTTCGGGCAATGGTCGAGCACGAGGTCCACCACCGGGCTCAGCTTTATCTCATGCTCCGGATGACCTCGGTCGATACGCCTCCGCTTTACGGGCTCACCTCGGAGGAGGTGCTCGCCCACAGCGAGCCCGACGCACCCCCGTCGGACGTCTCTCCCTCCGACCAACCTCCGGCCGATCCGCCGCCGTAATGATCCAGAGTCACCGATTTCCCGCGTTGTCGGTCACGCTCGTTCCAGCCGGCGCGGGGGAGCGTATCTCAACGTGCGACCATCTGCGCTGCTCAATCTCACAATCCAATCTGGAGGCGTTATGATTACCCGATCAGGCGAAGGGAAGGAGTGCTCCTTCGAGGGGGTTTCGTTCGACCTTCTCGCCACAGATGACCGGGTGATGGTCACCAGGATGCGGTTCGGCGGTTCGGACGACGTGCCGTTTCACGACCATCCCCAGGCGCAGGCCGGTTACGTGATTTCCGGCCGCTATCACCTGCGAACGCGGGGGGCGGACGGAGCCGGGGTCCCCGGAGGAGACGTGGACGCCGAGCTCGGCCCCGGAGACAGCTACGTCGTGCCCGGCGGGGTCGAGCACGCGATCACGGTGCTCGAGCCGGGCGAGGTCATCGACATCTTCACGCCGCCACGCAACGAATTTCTGTGACGCGGTAGGCTGGTCTGTTGGCGCCTATCTGTCCGGCGCTTTCGACTAATGACGCAAGGGTATCAAGACCGCCATGGCAGGTTTCTAGAACTCAGCAGACTGCTCGAAGTCTCTTGATACCCGTCGCCCTCCTCATGCCGGCCTCGGACGAGGCGGTCGACCACAGTATCGATCCCAGCAATGGGATCACCGAGGTGACGAATCGTCGGACATGCTTGCATGTCAACGAGGAACGCGACTCCCGGAGGGACACGACCTACGGATCGGGACTCCGTAGACCGGAACCAATCTCACGTGCTGATTTCAGTTCGGTAAATTTAGCTGATATTTTTGGTGCGCGATGCGGCCTATCGGTTCTCGACTACACTGATGATCTGTTGAACGGCCGCGTTAACCTCTTCTGACCACGACTCATGATCCATACGTGGACACTCAAAGATCGTCGTAGCTAACGCCTTCAGCTTATTCCTCAAGTCTTTATCGACTCCTGCACGTCCGGAGGCTCCGGCAAGCGCAAAGGCCCGAGCTTGAAGAGCGTCCTGGGTAGACACAGCTAGGTCCAGCCATATTGACGACGCTGGAGTTGCCCCGGGGGGGAGCTCCAGTGCTTCCCATCCTATCCCGGGTCCTCCTCCAATTCATCCGTATGCCGGTCGAGGCACCTGTACGCCTCGTCCGTGTCTTCCGTCAGTTGTGTCAATTAGGCTGTGTAACTCTGCTCTCGAGGGTGGCCTCTCGGTCGTCGGGGAAGCGGCTCAGTCTCAGGCAGCGGGAGAGACGGCCTCGTCCTCCTCGGGTGGGCCGAGGTTCTCGTCCCGCCGCCGGCTCATGTCGATGTAGCGTCGTCCCGTGATCCACGTCTGAACGTGAGCCTGTCAAGCGGATATAGTCCGCCCCTTCCGCGGGACGTCCGCTTTTCAGCCCGCGGGCGCCGCGCCTGAGCACACTGTCGTCGGCTGGGTGTGGGCGCGCGCATTGTCATCTCTCCAGCGTCCGTTGCGATCTCTGTGGGGCGTCTCCGACAGCCATCCACGTCTTCGCAGTCACCCGCCACGGGGGCGGGGCCGCATGATCCCTTATCGGGGAGGGGGGGACTCAGTCAATCCTTCAGGCAGTCGAGGCTGCATGGATCACGTGGAGTTCACCCCCGCTCCGCCGGAGACGTCCATGGCCGCGCTCATCCACGCCATACCTCACCTGTCGAGAGCATCGCATGGATGGCCCGGCAGAGCTTCCGGGCCGCCGCGATCCGCGCGGTCGGCATGCCGAGCTGTTCCTGCTTTCGCCGGTAATACTGACCGAGCGAGCTCTCCGGGGTGGACTGCATGTGGCTCGGGATCGCCGATACCAGGGCACCCCGAACCCGGCGATTCGCTCCCTGAGGAATCGGTCCGTGAACCGCCTCTCCCTTCCCGGAGTCGCTGGTGGTCGGGGCCAGCCCCGCGAAGGAGACGAGCTCGGCCGGCGAAGGGAACCGCTCGATCGGGCTGACCTCTGCCACGAGCAGCACGCTCCGGAAGGTCCCGATCCCCGGCACGGTCTGAAGCAGCTGTGCTGGTGGCCGCTCCTGGGCCTCGTCCCGAATGCGGCCGTCGAGCTCCTCGATCTGATCGCTGAGTTCGGTGATCAGCTCCTGGTGCCCCTCGATCAGCGCCTTCTGCTCGGGACTCAGCCAGGGCCACGCCTCCTCACGGAGCCAAGTCCGGCCTTCGTCGGTCCGGAGCTTCTCCCGTCCAAGCTGGAGGCCCTGCTGCTGCAGGTGGCCGTGAATGCGGTTCAGAAGCGAGGTTCGCTCCCTGACCAACGCCTCCCGGTGTCGGATGAGCCGACACAGGTCTCGCTGCCTCGGGGGCTTCGGATAGACCTCCGGGATCAGCCCGCCGCCCAGCATTCGGGCCAGAAGCTCAGCGTCCACCGAGTCGGTTTTCGTCTCCGAGCTGGCGATCGCCTCGAGGCGGTTGGCGTTCGCCAGGTGGAAGCCGACCTCGGTGGGCTGCAGGGTGTCGTGGATCCAGGGCCAGAACGGGCAGCTTTCCACGACCGCATCCAGCGGACGCGGGCCCTCGAGCGCCGCCACGAGCGGCTCCCCGTCGCCGATCGGCACCCGGCCCTCCTCGCTCACCAACTCGCCCTGGTTGTCCACGATGGCAATCGTCAGGTAGTTTTTGTGCGCGTCGATTCCGGCGTAGTACATGGTGGTTCTCCCGGGTTGGGCGCGCGCCCACACCCAACCGGCCTTCTCACCGCGAGGGTAACCAACGCCCGGCCCGGGAGGCCATCATCCTCTCGTTCCTCCTCCCCTGCACGGCGGCCGCCGCTCACGTTCATAGGGTCAGTCTTCGTGATGCTCCTTCAGGCGGGCGGCGGCCAGGCGACGGCAGCTCTCCGGGTTCGGAAAGATCCGCACGACCCGGCTCCGGCGCTTGATCTCCTGGTTCAGCCGCTCCATGCCGTTGGTGGTTCGGATGCGGAGCCGGTGAGTGGAGGGGAAGCGGAAGCATGAGAGCGTCTCCTCGCCCTCGACCTCCAGCCACTCCGCCAGCTCCGGAAGCTCCTCCTTCTCGGCGATCTGCCGGGCCAGAGACCGAAGCGCCTCCCGAGCCTCCTCGTGGGTCTCCGGCTCGTCCCAGACCGCCCTCAGCCGCTCGTGCAGCTCATCCTCCAGCCGGGCCGGCGCCCGCTCCAGGGCGTTCTGCAGGAAGTGCCGCTGACAGCGCTGCCACGGGACGCCGGGGAAGTGCTCCCGGCGGGCCCGACCCAGGCCCGCGTGGTCGTCGGAGACCACCAGCTGAACGCCCGACAGCCCCCGCTCCCGGAGGCCGCCCAGAAAGTCCGACCAGGTCTGTTCGGTCTCCCCGTAGGCCGTGTCCACGCCCAGCACCTGCCGGTAGCCGTCCTCATCGACGCCCACCGCGACCAGCAGGGCCACGTCCACGATCCGACCGTCCACACGCGCCTTCTCGTACCGGGCATCCACGATCAGGTAGGGAAACTCCGTCCCCTCCAGATCCCGGGTGCGCCAGGGCTCGAGCTCCTCGTCCAGCTGCTGGACGTAGCGGCTCACCGTCTCGTGGCTCACCCGCCCGTCGAATAGCTCCTCGCAGATCTCCGACACCCGGCGGGTGGAGACGCCCTGCACGTAGCACTCGGCCAGGGCCGCCACCAGCGCCTTCTCGGACCGCTGATAGCGCTGGAGCAGGAAGGGATAAAACTCCCCGTCCCGGGTCCTCGGCACCTCGAGCTCCAGCTCCCCGGCCCGGGTCTTCAGCGTCCGTGTCCGGTAGCCGTTCCTCTGGGTGCGCCGGCCCTCGGTCCGCTCGTGCCGCTCGGCGTTCACGTACGCCGTCTGCTCGGCCTCCATCAGCCGCTCCAGACCCAGACGGAGGACCTCACTCAGCAGGTCCCCGTCCGACGCCAGCACGGATTGCGCCCAGTCCACCAGCTCCCGACTTTGCTCCACGCGGGTCACGGTTCCCTCCTCGGTCCA
>CANPVF010000097.1 GCA_947581645.1 Candidatus Caribbeanibacter nitroreducens
CGAGGAGGTGGCCTCGTCCAGGATCAGCAGGGGCGGGTCCCGGAGGATGGCCCGGGCGAGCCCCACCCGCTGCCGCTCGCCGCCCGAGAGGCGGACGCCCCGCTCCCCCAGCGGCGTGTCGTAGCCCTCGGGCAGATCCCGCAGAAAACCGTCGGCGTGGGCCGCCCGGGCGGCGCGCCGGATCTCCTCCTCGCTCCACCGGTCCGGCCGCCCGTAGGCGATGTTCGCCCGGGCGCTGTCGTGGAAGATCACCGTCTCCTGGCTGACGATGGCCATCCGGGACCGGAGCTCCGGGAGCGGGATCTGGCGGGCGTCCGTCCCGTCCAGGGTCACCCGCCCGCGGGTGGGCTCGATGAAGCGCGGGAGCAGGTCCAGGAGGGTGCTCTTCCCCGAGCCGGAGGGGCCCACCAGCGCCACCGTCTCGCCGGGCTCCGCCCGCAGGCTCACGTCCCGGAGCACGTGGTCGTCGGCCCCGTAGGCGAACCACACGTTCTCCAGGGCCACCTCCGGCGGGGCCGGGCCGGACGCCTCCCGGTCCCGTCGCGGCCGGTCGCGCGCCTCCCTTCGCGACCGGGCGCGCGGCGCCGTCTCCTCCTCCGGCTCCTCGTCCAGGACCTCGAAGACCCGGTCGGCGGCGGCCACCGACGCCTGGGCCCGGGCCGGGAAGCGGGACAGCGACTTCACGGGGACGATGAGCCGGGCGGCGATGAAGACGAAGGCCACGAACTGCTCCGGCCCGAGCATCGCTCCTGCGGCTCCGGCGCCTCCTGCCGACCCGGCGGCCGCGGCCCCGGCTCCGGTCCCGAACAGCCCGCCGCCCAGGACCATGGACGCGCCGACCCACACCAGGGTCAGGGCGATGGCGGCGGAGACGGACTCCGAGAGGGGCGACGCCAGCTCGGAGAAGGCCCGCGTCCGGACCAGGGACCCGGCGTAGTCCCCGGAGCGGTCCTCGAAGCGCCGCCGCTCGTACGCCTCCGCCCCGTACGCCTTCACCAGCCGCATCCCGGCCAGGGTCTCCTGGAGCACCGACAGCAGCTCGCCCTTCTCCTCGTACGCCCGCCGGAAGCCCGTCCGGAGGCGCCGCAGCACCGGCCGGAGGACGAAGACGTAGACCGGGGCCAGGAGGAGGGCGACCAGGGTGAGGCGCCACGAGAAGGAGGCCATGGCGGCCAGGTAGGCCAGGGCCGTGATCACACGGCGCACGGCGTCCGAGAGGGCCGAGGTCACGGCCTCCCGCGCCTCGCGGGCGTCGCTCAGGACCCGGGAGACCAGCTGCCCGCCGCGGGTCCGCCCGAAGTAGGCCAGCGGCAGCCGCTGCAGGTGTGCGTACAGCTCGTCCCGGAGGTCGCGCTCCACCCGCTCCTCCACCAGCGCGCCCACGACCCGCGCGCCGTACAGGAAGGCGTTCTTGAGCAGGAAGGCCGCCAGCACCACGAGGCAGATGTCCCGCAGGGCGGCCAGGCCCGTGGCGCCCCGGAGCAGGTCGCCCACCACGGCGTCGAGCATCCCCTCGGCCGGGTTGCGCCCGCCGCCGGGGAGCGCCTCCCCCATCCCGAACAGGGACCGGAGGAAGGGGACCAGGAGGACCAGGCTGAAGGTGTCGAAGAGGGCGGCCAGGACCATGCACGCCAGGCCCAGGACGAACCACCCGCGGTAGGGGCGGAGGTAGCCCAGTAGCCGCCGGAAGACGGAGACCGGATCGTCCGGCGCGTCCCCGCTGCCGCCGCTCCGCTGCGTCCCGCTCCCCCCGGCCGGCCTTCCGCCGGGGGTCGCACCGGCCCCGGAGGCCCCGCGACCCGCTCCCGCGCCGCTCACCCGACCGCCTCCCCGCCCGGCGCGCCGTCGGCCGGGACGCCGTCCCGCACGTGCCGGTCGACGGCCAGGGAGAGCTTCTCGATCACCTCGTCGGCCGTGATCCGCCCCATGCGTCCCGGCCGCTTCTCGTCGGAGGAGGACCGGTCCGGCAGCCGCCGGGCCCGCGGGTCGGCGTCGCCCCCGGCAGCCGCCGCCCGGCGCCCGGCACCCCCTTCGCCTCCCGCCCGCTCGCCCGGATCGCTCCACCGGTCCACGGCCAGCTCCCGGTAGGCCGAGGTGTACGGCCCCGCCCGCTCGGGGTCCGTGCAGCCGTACAGCCCCACCACGGGCGTGCCCACGGCGTCGGCGATATGCAGCGGTCCGGTGTCGGGGCTCACGGCCACCGCCGCCCCGTCCAGCAGCCACGCCAGCCGCCGCAGGTCGTTCTCCCGGGCGTCCACGACCCGGGCCCCCGTGAGCGACCTCACCTCCTCCGCCACGCGCCGCTCCGCCGGGGCGTCGCTGCCCACGATCACCGGCCGGAGGCCCAGCTCCGACTCCGCCGCCTCCAGCACCCGCGCCCAGCGCCCGGGCCTCCAGTCCCGGGCCGCCTCGGTGGTCCTGAGCGCCACCGCCAGCGCCGGCCGGTCCAGGCGCCCGTAGAAGCGGCGGCGGGCGGCCCGCTCCCCCTCCGTGAAGGCGAACCGCCACTCCGGCACCGGATCCACCCCCAGCCACTCGAGGAACTCGAAGTACTGGTCCTGGACGTGGCCCGGCTCCCGGGGCGGGAGGCGGTGGTCGACGAAGAGCCCGTTCAGGTCGGCCGACCGCTCCCGGTCGAACCCCACCTTCACCGGGGCGTCCAGCAGGGCCGTGATCAGACCGGCCTTCAGGTACACCTGCGGGTCCAGGACCAGGTCGAAGCTCCGCCCCCGGGTGCGGCGACGGAGGTCCCGCAGGCTGGCCGCCGCCTCCAGCCCGCTCCCGCCGCCGTAGACCATGAACTCGTCCACGTCCGGGTGGGGCGCCACCAGCTCCCGGGCCGCCCGGCCGATCACCCAGGTCACCCGGCACTCCGGCCACGCCCGCTTGAGGGAGGTGGGCAGCGGCATCCCGTGCACCACGTCGCCCACCGCCGACAGGAGCACGATGGCCACCGATCGCGGGGGGGACGGCAGGGCGTCCGGCGGGCCGGCGGTGGTCGTGGGCAGGAGTGGGGTCACGGGCGACCGGGGCTTCCGGGGAGCGCGGATCTCGCGGCACCAGCGGCCGCGACGCGTCGCTCGGCTCGACGGTTCGGCAGCGAATACGGGCCGCGTCGGACGGGCACTGGAGATGCACAAAGTAAGGGACTGCGGGTACGCTCTACGAGCCTCCAGGGAGGGTTTTCCCCGCGGAGGCGCGACTGCGGGCCGCGAGCCGCCCCATCCCCTCACGAGTCGAATCCATGGCCGACGCCGCCGACAGCATCCGCGACCACTTCCGGAGGATCTCTCCGGAGGACGTGATCTCGGTGTACCTGTTCGGGAGTGAGGCCCGGGGAGGCACCCATGACGAGAGTGACGTGGACGTGGGCGTCCTCTTCGACCCCGCCCGATCCACGCGGAGCTCGGAGCGTGCACGCCGCCGCACGGAGATCGCATCCGACCTCATCGCCGCCACCCACCGGAACGAGGTGGACGTGGTCGTCCTGAACGACGCCGGCCCCGAACTGGCCGCGTCGGTCGTGCAGCAGGGACGACGACTGTACTGCACCGACGAGGAGACGGACCGCCGATTCGTCCGCGACGCCATCCTCCGATGGAGCGACCTCAGGCCGTGGCTTCGGCGCATGCGGACCCTGAAGGCGGAGTCACTGGCGAAGTGACCCCTCTCGTCGAGCGGCTGGCCGACCTGCGGGAGCAGATGGAGCACCTGCGGGAGATCCGGCCCGGGATCGACGGCCCGGAGGATCTGGAGCGGGACGTCGGGCTGCGCAACGACGTGCTCCACGCCCTCCTAACGATCTCGCAGGCGGTCATCGACGTGGCGGCTGAGCTGGCGAGCCGTCGCGGCTATCGGTACGCCGACTACACCGAGGCCGTGCGCTGCCTGCGGAGGATGGACGAGTTCCCGGACCACCTGGTGGAGCGTCTCGAACCGCTCCCCGGCTTCCGGAACGTCCTCGTCCACGAATACGTGGCCCTGGAGTACCGCCAGGTGCTGGACGCCATCGACGATCTGGGGCCGGTGGCCGACTTCGTTACGATCGCGGCGGGACTGGAGACGGAATCCGGGCCCGGGGGCGACGACGGGACCGGGGAACCGGACGACGTCGACCGGCGCACCGACTGAGCCGGACACGCCGATGCGGATCCTGAGCAAGTACATCCTCAAGCAGCACGTCCCGCCGTTCGTCTTCGCGCTCACGGCGCTCACCCTCCTCCTGCTCCTGGACCAGGTGAGCGAGCGCTTCGGGGACCTGGTGGGCAAGGGCCTGGACTGGCACGTCATCGCCGAGGTCTTCGCCCTCTCGATCCCCTTCATCCTGGCCATGACCCTCCCCATGGCCGTCCTCATCGCCGTCCTCTACACCTTCAACCGGCTGGCCTCGGACAACGAGATCACGGCCATGAAGGCCAACGGGGTCCACCTCCCGCGGCTCCTCCTCCCCCTGGGCCTGGTGGCCACCCTCCTGGCCGGCGGCATGATCGTGTTCAACAACACGATCCTCCCCGATTCCAACCACCGGCTGCAGGCCCTGCTCACCGAGATCAACCGGAAGAAGCCCACGTTCGCCCTGAAGGAGCGGACGGTGAACGAGGTGAAGCCCCGGGAGCTCTACCTCAGGACGGGCCGCATCGACCGCCCCCGGAGCATGCTCCGGGACGTGGCCATCTACGACCAGCGCCAGGCCACCCGCCCGCGGACCACGTACGCCGACAGCGCGCTGATGGCCTACAGCCGGGACCGCACCGACCTGTACCTGACCCTGCACGAGGGCGTGACCCACGAGTGGCGCCGCGACCGGCCGGGCAGCTTCCAGCGGATCTTCTTCCGGAAGCAGATCATGAAGGTCCCCGACGTCACGAACCGGCTGAACCGCGGGAGCGCCGGGGGCTACAGGGGCGACCGGGAGATGTCCATCGGCGAGATGCAGGTGGAGGTGGATTCGGCCGACGCCCGGGCGTCCCGCGTGCGCCGCTCCTCGCAGGCCTACACCTGGGCCGCCACCCGGTACCTGCTGGGCGACAGCGTGCGTGCGGACGAGACGGAGTACCTGGACTTCGTCTACGGCCGGGGTCAGCAGACGCGCTCGGTGAGCGCCGGGAGCCGGACGCTGGAGCGCCGGGCCGCGGCCGAGAGCCTGGGGGTGGCCCCGGACTCGCTGGCGAAGGACAGCCCGCGGGCCGCCCCGGACTCCGCGGCGGCGACGCCCGGCGATTCGACGGCAGCGGGAACGGCCGTGGCCGCCCGGGCCGACAGCGCTCCCGGGCAGGCGACGCGGGGGACCGGGACCACGGCCCGGGACTCGCTGCTCCTGGCCCGGGCCCGGACCGCCTTCGAGGTCTCGGAGTTCCGCATCGGGCTCCGGGGGCTCCGGAGCTACCGGGACGAGAGCACCGTCACCTCCCGCTTCGACGTCTTCGCCAGCCTCCTGGACAGCGCGCTGCAGCGCCGCAGCCGCTTCGCCGTCGAGATCCAGAAGAAGCTCGCCATCCCCGTGGCGTGCGTGGTCTTCGTCCTCATCGGCGCCCCCATCGCGGTCCGCTATCCGCTGGGCGGCGTGGGGATGGTGGTGGGGGTGAGCTTCGGCTTCTTCTGCGCCTACTACGTCGCCCTGGTGGGCGGCGAGGAGCTGGCCGACCGCCTCATCCTCTCCCCCTTCTGGGCCATGTGGGCCCCGAACATCCTCTTCGGGAGCGTGGGGCTGGGCTTCGTGTGGCGGGCCATCAAAGTCGGGTAGGCCGCCGTGCGCATCCTCACCCGGTACATGGTCGGGAAGTTCCTGAAGATCTGGGCGCTCTGCGTCCTCGGGGTCCCCTTCATCTTCATCGTCATCGACCTGACGGACAGCCTGGACAGCTACCTGGCGCAGGGCGCCTCCCGGATCGACGTCTTCTGGCACTACGTCTACGCCGCCCCCCACCAGGCGCTGCTGGCCTTCCCCATCGCCTCCCTCCTGGCCGCGGTCTTCTCCGTCTCGAGCATGACGCGCAACTTCGAGATCACCGCCGCCAAGGCGGGGGGCGTGAGCTTCTACCGCCTCACGGCCCCGGTGCTGGCCGCCGCCTTCGGGATCAGCCTCCTGGCCCTGGGCCTCACCGAGCTGGTGCCCACCACGAACCGCATGGCCGACGAGGCCCTGGGCGAGACCGCGAGCAGCCAGGAGAGCGTGCGCCGCAACTTCGTCTATCGCTCCACCGGCGGCCGGATCTACCGTGTCCGGCGGCTCGAGGTCTCGGAGCGCGCCATGGAGTCCCTGGAGATCCAGCGCGAGGGAAGCGGCGCCGACTACCCGAGCTACACCGTCGTCGCCAGCGAGGCGTATTTCGACACCCTGAACGGCCGGTGGACCATGCAGGACGGCCGCCTGCGGCTCTTCCCCACCTCGGATCGCGAGCTCACCTTCCGGTTCGACAGGGCCTGGCAGCGGGATCTCACCGAGTCCCCGCAGCAGCTCCTGGCCGACCCCAAGGACCCGGACGAGATGGGCTACGAGGAGCTGGGCCGGTTCATCGAGGCCATCGAGCGCTCCGGCGGCAACGCCGACAACCTGAAGGTCGAGCGCGCGCTCAAGATCTCCTTCCCCTTCGCCTGCTTCATCATCACCCTGTTCGGCGTCCCGCTGGCCAACACCACCCGCCGCGGCGGCGCCCCCCTGGCCGTCGGCATCGCCCTGGCCACCACCATCGTGTACATGGTCCTCATCCGCGTATCACAGGCCCTCGGAGCCGGCGGCGTCGTCTCGCCCCGGCTGGCCGCCTGGCTCCCGAACCTCCTCTTCCTGGCGGCGGGCTCGGTGCTCTACTGGCGCGTACGGACGTAGCCCGTCTTCCAGTATGTTGGACACAGGGTAGACAGCAGAGGAGGAAGGGGCGCCGGGGAGTGCGCGCCGGGGGCCGAAAGCCCCGTCACAGAGGGCGAAACGGCATATGTGGCACTGAAGGGACGGCCGGGCCGCCGTGAGATCGTTGGGCCGACGCAACGCCCGGGGGTGAACGGAAGGCCGGGCGCCGGCCCCGGTTCGCTGCCGGGACCGGGCCCGGACGCGGGCTCTCCCGTCTACGAACCGGTGAGGACCCCCGTTTCCCCGCCCCGGAGGGCCGACCCGGAGGGATCGGCGGCCGG
>CANPVF010000098.1 GCA_947581645.1 Candidatus Caribbeanibacter nitroreducens
GCCCCTCCTCGGCGATCCGCTCCATGAGCTCCTCAGAGTGCCAGCCCCCCTCCTTCGCCATGGCGACGAAGTCCTCGTTCACGTCCGGCATGAGCTCGCCGGCCTGGTTCCGCATGAAAGCCACGGCGTAGAGGGGCTCGATGCCGCCGGAGCACCCGGCGATGATGGAGATGGTGCCGGTGGGGGCCACCGTCGTCAGGTTGCAGTTCCGGAGCCGGCGCTCGGGCCGGATGCGGTTGTTGTACTCGTCCCGGGCGCAGGTGTCGTCCGGCCCCCAGATCGACTCCTCCCACTCGGGGAAGACGCCGCGCTCCTCGGCCAGACGCTCGGACTCCACCTTGGCGTTCTGATCGATGAACTCCATGAGCTCGCGGCCCAGCTGGATGGATTCCTTCGAGCCGTAGGGAATCCCGAGCCGGACGAGCATGTCGGCCCACCCCATGACGCCGAGCCCGATGCGGCGGATCCGGTGGGAGAGGTCGTCGATCTCCTCCAGCGGGAACTGGTTGGCGTCGATGACGTTGTCCAGGAAGTGCGTGGCCCTGTGGACGGTCTCCTGCAGCCCGTCCCAGTCGATCTCGCCGTCCTCCACGTAGTGGCCGACGTTGACCGACCCCAGGTTGCAGACGTCGTACGGCAGGAGAGGCTGCTCGCCGCAGGGGTTGGTGGCCTCGTAGTCTCCGATGTGGGGGACCGGGTTGTAGCGGTTGGCCTCGTCGATGAGGAAGACCCCCGGCTCGCCGTTCCGCCACGCGCCGTGGACGATCTGGTCGAAGACCTCGTTGGCGTCCTTGCGGTCGACGACCTCACCGGTCCGCGGGTTCACCAGGTCGTACATCTCGTCGTTCCGCACCGCCTCGATGAACTCGTCGGTGACGGCGACCGAGATGTTGAAGTTGGTGATCTTGTCCTTGTCCGCCTTGCAGTGGATGAACTCCTCGATGTCGGGGTGATCCACGCGGAGGATGCCCATGTTGGCGCCCCGGCGCGTGCCTCCCTGCTTCACGGCCTCGGTGGAGGCGTCGTAGACCTCCATGAAGCTCACCGGGCCGCTGGCCACGCCCATGGTGGACTTCACCACGTCCCCGCGGGGACGGAGGTTGCTGAAGCCGAAGCCCGTGCCACCGCCCGACTGGTGGATGAGGGCCATGTTCTTGAGCGTGTCGTAGATCTCGTCCAGGCTGTCCGTCACCGGCAGGACGAAGCAGGCCGACAGCTGGCCCAGGGGACGACCGGCGTTCATCAGCGTCGGGCTGTTCGGCTCGAACTGACCCGTCCGCATCAGCTCGTAGAACTCCCGGGCCGTCTCCTCCACCTGCTCCGGCGTGGCGCCGTACTGGGCGTCCTGGGAGGCGATGACCCGGGCCACCCGCCAGAACATGTCCTTGGGGCGCTCGATCGGGTTCCCGTCGACGTCCTTCTTCAGGTACCGCTTCGGGAGGACGTTCCGGGCGTTCTGCGTGAGCTGGGGCTCCGGGAGGTCCTGGACGGAGATGGCGTTCTCGTCGACGGACTCGACGGCCGTGTCGGGTGGGGTCATCGCTGCCTCGTCTCTTCGGATGTACGGGTGGTGCGGTGAGAATCGTCGGGGCGGCCGAGCTTGGCCGCGATGCGGAAGCCCGCGTCGATCACCTCGTAGAGGGCGTCGGTGACGCTTCGACGGACGCCGTCGAGCCAGCTCCGTCGTCGTCCGCGACGCGACCAGGGGGGCGTGTCGTTTTCCACACTCGGCTCCATGCGGTTGTCCCCACGGGGGAGCTCATCGGAAGAGGCCGGTCGAGCCGAGTAGTCGTACACCTGTCTCCCGGTTCGGTTTTCCTTCGGGTGACCGAGCCGCCGGCCGGTTTTCCACGGCTTTCCACGGAGGTGGGCGGCGGTTTTCCACGGACCCCACTACATGTTGTGGCGTCCGAACCTTAAACCCACCACATGTAGGGGTCAAGGCGTTCGAGGCGACCCTCGGCCGGGGGGCGCTGAGGCTAAAATCCTGGCTCGTACGTTCTTGCGCCGAGGTGCGGCGGAGCGCGAGATCTCGCCCGATTCGTGCCCCTGCGTCGACACGCCTCTCAGTGCCCCGCGGCGTTCCCCGGCCACATTCCACGAAGGAAGCTGTCCACCGCTGCTCGAACCCGGTCCGGACGCTCCGCCAGGGCCCCTTTTCCCGTCCCGGGCACGAGCAGGAGACGTCCGTTCGGAAACGCCCGCACCCAGGCACGTTGCGCCGGTAGCGCGGCGGAGTCACGCGTGCCCCATATCACGAGCACCGGTGCCGACACGTCGCTCAGCCGATCGGTGAAGTCCCAGTTCCCGAAGCTCCGCGGGCCGATGCGTGCGGTATACCGGTAGTAGTAGCGCACGGCCTCGGGGGAAGCGTCGCAGGTGCTGCCGGGCCACGTCACCGAGTCTCCGCGCGACCGCGCCAGCTTCCGTCCGACACTCTCGAACTCCTCGCACCTCTGCACCACGTTCTCGGTCTCTCCCCTGAGCAGGCTCATCATCAGCTCCCGGTGTCGGCGGACCAGGGTGGTATCGCCCGCCGCTGATTCGGCACCGGACGCCTCGGCACGGGCCAGCTCGGCAGCCTGCTGGCGTCTCGGGCCCGTGGCGCCGTGAAGGACGATCCTGGCCAACCGGTCCGGGTGACGCTCGGCGTAGCGGGCCAGGAGCACGGACCCGAAGGAATGCGTGAACACCCTCATACGCTTCAGCTCGAAGCGACGGCGGATCGTCTCCAGGTCGCGCACGAACGCGTCGGCCGACAGGAGCGTGGTATCCTCGGGTAGCGTCGATCTGCCGCCGCCCCGCTGATCGTACAGGAGCAGGACCCGGTCGCGGGCCAGGGGGGCCACAGCGTCGCGCACGGTCTCGAGGCCCGCGCCGGGACCACCGTGAAGGACGAGCAGCGTGTCGCGGCCCGTGCCCTCGACGACGTAACGCAGCCGCACGCCGTCGTCGGTCTCCACGAATCCCTCTCGCACGGACGGGACGCCGTCTCCCCGCTCCCCGTCCGAGCCAGTCGCGCAGCCCGCCGACGCGAGGAGGAGCGCCAGGGCGAGCGCCTCCGCGAGCCGGACACCCGGCTGCTGTCCTCGACTTCGCGGCGCACTCATCGGCTCCCCCCGGAACGCGGTCACTCTCAGCCCGACAGGCCTTCCCCGGTGAGACAACGCGTCCGCTTCAGCCGTCGGTTCCGCCTCCGGTGTCCCTCCGGCCCTCCGCCAGGGCCTCCACGAGCCACATCCGGGCGTCCTCCCCCGCCACCTCCTCGAGAATCGAGAGGAGCTCCGGAGTCGTTTCCACGCGTCGTACCATGTAGCGGGTGACGAACCGGTCGAAGGTCTCCTCGCCGACCCGTCCCTCCAGGCGGTGCAGCAGCAGCGGTCCCTTGTCGTAGGAGACTCTCGCCGGCGGGCGGCCTGACTCTCCGGGCGTCCAGACCGGCGGCAGCCCCTCCGCGCCCGAACGCCAGTCCGTCAGGACGCTATCGTAGGCCGCGGCGCCGTGCCGCTCCCGGACGCAGTTGCCCGCCACCAACTCCGCGAACGACTCGTTCAGCCAGTTGTGCGGGGATGCCGGCTCGGCGTCGGTGCTCCAGAAGTGCGACAGCTCGTGGCAGTAGTGCCTGATCAACTCCCTCTCGGAAGGCAGCTCCGATCCCAGGGCCGAGACGAGGTAGTTCTTCCGTGCGTAGCTCGGGCCGTCCCGCGGCGCGATGACGAGCTTGGCGCTGGTGAGGGAGTCGCGCCGCCCGAAGCGCCGATTGAGGTAAGACGCCGCCCAGGAGGCGGCCGCGAGGGAGCGACGGACACGGAGGCTGTCGGCGCCCCGGTGATACACGGTGAACCGATCCGCCGAGGCGGTGTCCATCGCCGGGGACGCTGCGAACGCGATGTCCGGGAGTCCGAGGGTGTTCCGAATCCGGTATCCCTCGTCCACGGCCGACACGCTCCCGCTGGCGACCACCGACCAGCCGTCGGGAAGCCCGACCCGGACGTCCGCCCGCAGCTCCCGGTTCAGCGGCAGAAAGAGAGGGTGCCACCCGGCGTCCGCACCCAGCTCCACCCAGGATGAGTCGATTCGGTTGATTCCGCCGTCGGGTATCCGTAGCTGACCACCGTACGCGATGTTCAGCACGACCGTCGACCCGGGCTCGACGACATCGTCCAGGTCTACCGTTAGCCGACGAAACTGCGGCGCCTGCTCGAAGTGCCGTAGACGGAACGTATCCACGGCGCTCCCGGTGAGACGGGTAACCTCCACTCCCCTGTTCAGCAGGAAGGTCGCCCGTTCCCGCCTGGAGGAGTCGGCCACGAATCGGATCGTCCACCGTGCCTCCACGCTCCCCGATGCGAGGTCCACGTCTGCCGTGCCCCGGTAGACGGGTCGCCCGGGCTCGGCCTCCATGTCGCCGGCGTCCGCCGACTCAGGTTCATGACCACATCCCGCCGCGAGGGCCGTCGCGGCCACCGCCAGGATCGGTACCAGACACGCCCCTCGTGACGTCCTCTCCATGTCGTCGCTCCCGTTCGTTCGGTGACCGCGCCTGTTTGCTCGGCCCTCACCACGGTTCGTGGGGTACTGGTGTTTCATGATATCATGCTTGCCCACCGCCGCGCGCGAGGTGCATTCTTCCGACGAGGGTCGGCCACCTTTTCCCACTGCCACCACCCGCATGCTCCGAAGAGCCTTCCTCCCCCTGATCCTGCTCGCCGCGGGCCTGCCCGCCGCAGGTGCGGCGCAGGAGGCCGATTCGGCGGCCGACTCCGCGGAGGCAGCTGTGGACACGCAGCCCGCCACCGCCCGCCCGGCCGTCACGGCGATCCGGATCGAGGGAGCCATCGGGCCCACGACGACCAACTACGTGAACCGGGGGCTCGAGCGGGCCCGGGAGGCGGGCGCGGCCGCGCTCCTCGTCGAGATGGACACGCCGGGCGGCCTGCTGGAATCCACGAAGAACATCGTCCAGGCCTTCCTGAACTCCGACCTCCCGGTGATCGTCTACGTGTCACCGGACGGCGCCCGGGCCGCCAGCGCCGGCACGTTCATCACCATGGCGGCCCACGTGGCCGCCATGGCCCCCTCCACC
>CANPVF010000099.1 GCA_947581645.1 Candidatus Caribbeanibacter nitroreducens
CCGTGGCGGGCGGCCGGGGAGATGTCGTCCGGACCGACGGGGGGCGGACGAGATCGGAGCCAGGTGGACGCGCTGCCGCCGGGCGTGGAGACGGAGCTGGTCCACCGGGTCCTGGATCGTCACTATCGCGAGTGGCCCGACGAGCCCGTGCCGGCGCTGGGCGGCCGGACCCCTCGCGAGGCCGTGGAGGAGGGGGCGGGCCGGGAGCGGGTGGCCGTCCTCCTCCGCTCGTTCGAGGAGATGGAGGAGAGCAAGCCGCCGGGCGAGCGGTACGACTTCGGGTGGCTGTGGAAGGAGCTCGGCATCGAGGACCTGAGGTGAGGCGGGACCTCCGTCGCACCGGCAGTGTTCGGCGTGGAAGAGGGGCTCGAGGCAACTAGGGGCATCGCGGTGCTCAAAAGAGACCGGAGAACGATGGTCTCGGTTGCGGGTCAGATGCGCAGTCGAGCGGGACAACGTGGGCTTCCAGCCCGAGTGAGACGTCAGCAGCCGCGCTGGTCGCTCGATCGTCGAAGGGGAGCAGCGAGCGGGAGGAGAGCAGCGGGCGCGGCAGCGCCCACTGGGGTTTTTGCGCTTCTGAACCTGTCCGTCGACGTATCCGTGGCTTTTCGTCAGGCCGTAGCCGTAGGCAGCCCCCAGGGCAGGTAGGTCAACCTCCTCCCGGTACGCCCATTTGTGGCGAGGACGCGCCAGTGCAGACTCGATGGCATCCTCATCTCGGATGCCGTGCGACCCACCATGCTCCTCAATGAGCTCCCAATGGATGACGTCCACTTCCTCACGGAGAAGCCAACGGGGCTCATCCACCGCTCGGCGGCGTTATTCGGCGAGCTCGCGGAGGGCCTCCCGATACTCCTGGCGGATGGCAGCGACGCCCTCGAGGAACTCCTCCACGTCCGGTCCGGACCGGCTCAACAGGAGCCCACGCTCCGTCTCCATGGCCACGACCTCGTCCTCCGGGCCGCCTTCCAGGCGCTCGAGCATCCGCTCGGGGAGACCCGCATCTTGGAGCGAGCGCCGGATACCGGAGGACATCAGTTTCCGTTGCATCGTGTAGCTCCTGGCTGAAGAACGTCTCACGACCATGACACCCACGACGGCCCGCCCGTTCCAAGCCCTGCTGTTGCTGGTCCCCTCCGGCGCTCCGCGCTGATTGTCAGACATTCTCTACAACCCGAAGATGGTCCATCTTGCCACACAACGTCTCTCAGCGATGAACGACCGCAGTCCTGAGGCTCCAGGCTTCGATTCGCTGATAGCAGTGGGTCAGCATTCGCCCGGAAGAGCCGTCGTTGAATTCCAGTTCGGGGAAGCGGGCGAAGTGCCTCCTTTGCTGACGGAGTTGTGCTGTTATGTGCAGACGTCTTCCCAGGCTGACGTCCGAATGTGCCATGGACGGCGAGGCCTTCGATTCGGCTTCGATTTGAGACGGGAGGTGAACCTGACGCGGGAACCTGCACGTTGTCCCGGCCTACTGTAATACTGTGTAGTACAGCGCGCCTTCGCCCTACGAACAGGAACATTCATGCCGAGTCCCCTGACCGTCCGTCTGGATGAAGAACTGGAAGAAGCCCTCGAGCGGTACTGCCAGGAATCCGGACGCAGTCGAAGCGACGTGGTACGGGAAGCGCTTCGGCGGCAACTCACCCTCCTTCGGTTCGAAAAGGTCCGAGAGCGAATCCTTCCTTTCGCCGAAGCCCGAGGTTATCTGACGGACGAGGACCTGTTCGACGAGGTCTCGTAGGTGCGGGTCTTTCTCGACACCAACGTTCTGGTCAGTGCATTTGCCACCCGAGGTCTCAGCGCCGATGTCTTTCGACTCGTTCTGGCCGAGCACGAATTGATCGTCGCCCGGATCGTGGTCGATGAGCTCTTCCGCGTGCTCCGGCAGAAGATCGGGCTTCCCGAAAGCGCAGTCAGGGAAGTTCTCACGACCATCGAGGAGCATGAAGTCGTACCGACGGCCGAACCGGATCCCGGAGTGGAGGTGGATGATCCTCCCGACGCCCGAGTGCTGGCCACGGCGCTGGTGGCCACGGCCGATGTTCTGGTCACAGGCGATCGCGATTTTCTCTCCGTGAACGACCGGGTCGAGGAGCTGCGGATTCTAGATCCGCGAGGTTTCTGGGAAGAGCTTCGCTGATCGACTCTTGCCGCCCCGGCTTCGGTAGTTTCCCGCACCAAATGCCGACGCCTCCCGGGGAGTCACACCGAACGACCTGATGCGGGCCGATCTCGGATCTGGGTGCGGTCACCACGACACCTGGCATAGAATGAAGAGCGTCTGCCGATGCTGGCCGGTCGGCAGAAGGGCGAGAGCGTCCTGCGAATCCCATCGCTCGGCCCGATCTCAAGTCACGCCACTACCTCAGGTGGGAGACTCCCATGGATCTGAGCAGCTTCGTCCTCTGGCTAGTGATCGGCGGCGCCGCGGGTTGGATCGCCGGCACCCTGATGAAGGGGGGCGGCTTCGGCCTGTTCGGCAACATCGTCGTGGGCATTATCGGCGCAGTCCTGGGAGGGTGGCTCTTCGCTATACTCGGCGTGA
Organism: Candidatus Caribbeanibacter nitroreducens; assembly: GCA_947581645.1. Lineage (GTDB taxonomy): Bacteria > Gemmatimonadota > Gemmatimonadetes > Palauibacterales > Palauibacteraceae > Caribbeanibacter > Caribbeanibacter nitroreducens. Next base: position 2,549 of record CANPVF010000099.1, read on the forward strand.
CCGTGGGCGGCGGCATCCTCGGCAGCCTGATCGTCGCCACCGTCGGCGCCGTTCTCCTGCTGTTCGTCGCGGGCCTCTTCAGCTAGCCCCGGGGCGCCGGGACGCCCGCCTACAGGTCGCTCAGCTTCAGGGCGCCGATCCGGGAAAAGTGGTCTCGGTTGCGGGGCAGAAGCTCAGCCGACCGGGACAGACAGATGCCAGCGATCAGATAGTCCGCCATACCGATCGGGAGCCCCTCGGCTTCCAGTGTCACCAACGGTCCAATTGTGAAAAGAACAGCGGCGTAGAAATGGACACTTCGAACAGTCGCACTCGCGACCTACTCCGTGGTGTCGTCCTCTATCAGTCGATCGATATCAGCCTGATCCTGCTTCCGGCCTAACGCCTGTTTGTTCTCGATGAGCTGAGCTCGACCGAGAATGGGTAGAGTCAGTCCGTCGATCTCCACCAGCTCCCGCTCTCTCCAGGCCTCGTCGAAGGACACTCCCGTGATCGAACTCAGGATGTCGATGCGTCGGGGCTCGACTCCGACCTGAAAGACGAGGTCGGGATCGGCGAGATCGCGGACCGACAGATCGTGGGTGGGGGCGCCGAAGGCTTCCAGTGCCCTGAATGCGCGGTCTGCGTTCTCGGTCGTGGGACGAATCCACAGGTCGAGGTCCCCGGTAGCCCGGGGCGCTCCGTGCGCTGCCAGCGCGTAGGCTCCTACTACGAGATAGTCAACGTTCTCGTCTTCGAAGGCGGACAGCATGTCTCGGTAGTCGGGATTCAGCATGGTGCCGTCCGTCCTTGAAAGCCCAGGCGTCCAGCGTCAGCTGCCACATGATAGACAGCCGCTCGGCGGGTGTCATCTCCTCGACTTCGCGGTGGTCCTCGTCTTCCGATCGGTCGACGATTCGGACCCGCCGTCGATTGTCGTGCTCCATGACGAGCTCCCATGGGAAGAGGCCACTGAGATCATGCCGGACTGTTCTCATACCCGAAAGAAATCGCATAGTGCGCCGTCGATAGGGGGAGAACTGAGGGTTTCGACGACTGTCGCCCAACGATTACAGGGCGAGAGCCGATCGCCCCACCAGGCTTCCGAAGCTCGGGGACAGCGCCCATCCCGACGCACACAGATCCGGACCCGCGTGACCGGAAGCGACCACTCGGCGAGCATGCGCCAGGACTGTGAGCAGTCACCGCGGCCGGACGGCGCAGGGCTTCGTGTCATGCGGGAGAGGGCGAGCTACCGTTGGGGGGAACGGTACGAACGTCCTCCTGCGTCCGGTGCTCCCACGTGAACGATCCGATCGCCCCGAGTCAGCTCGCCCCCGCCGAGGAGGTCTTTTCCCGCGCTCACCGCATGACCACACTTCGGGGGATCCTAGGCAGGTCGCGGGTGGCCACGACGTTCGTGGTGCTGGTCCCGACCGTGCTTTTCGGCAGGCTTCACGGATACCAGGGCGGATGGGTCGGGATGCTGGACACAGGAGTCTACGGTGGTGCGGCGCTCTCGCTGCTCTTCCTGTGGCGAGGTCGCCTGTTGCCGTGTGTCGTGGCTCACGCGCTCTGGAACACCATCGCCGCTGTGATCATCTTCGTCTGGTACTGATGAAGCCCCCTCGATTCGGAACCGGGGACGTGCCGCCGAGCACGGTGATGCACGTCGCTTCCGGGAAGAGGTCACGAGCGTGAGCCCGGACAGCGGCACGCGCGGCGAGAACCCCCTGGAGCGCCTCGTGCGCGAGCAGGGCTTCTTCGTGCTGGACGGCGGTCTGGCCACCACCCTGGAGGCGCGGGGGTTCGACCTCGACGATCCTCTCTGGTCCGCCCGTGTCCTGCTCGAGGCCCCCGGGGCGATCCGGCGGGTGCACCTCGACTTCCTGGAGGCGGGGGCGGACTGCATCGTGACCTCGAGCTACCAGGCCACCCTCGAGGGCTTCCGGCGGCGTGGGCTGAGTGACTCGGAGGCCGAAGAGCTGCTCCGCCGCTCGGTGCGGCTCGGGCTGGAGGCGCGCGACGCCTTCTGGAGCGAGCCCCGGAACCGGCGGAACCGCCTCCGACCGCTGGTGGCGGCCAGCGTCGGTCCCTACGGCGCGTACCTGGCGGACGGGTCCGAGTACACGGGCGACTACGACCTGAGCGACGGGGAGCTGCACGCGTTCCACCGGCGTCGCTTTCAGATCCTCGCCGATGCCGGCGCCGATCTCCTGGCGTGCGAGACCATCCCCGCCCGGCGTGAGGCCCGGGTGCTCCTCGACCTGCTGGAGGACTCGCCGGGCACGTGGGCGTGGATGAGCTTCAGCTGCCGGGACGGGACCCGCCTCAGCGACGGGAGCCGGTTCGAAGCCGTGGTCCGGGACTGCGAGGCGGCGGCCGGGGTGGCCGCCGTCGGGGTGAACTGCACGTCCCCCCGTCACGTCTCGAGCCTCATCGCCGAGGCGCGGCGGGCAAGGGACCGTTTCCTCCTGGTGTATCCCAACTCCGGGGAGACGTGGGACCCGTCCACGAAGACGTGGTCGGCAAGCCCGGACTCCCTGGACTGGGGCGCCGCGGCCCGGGAGTGGCACGAGGCAGGGGCCGAGGGGATCGGCGGATGCTGTCGGGTCGCGCCGGACGACATCGCCCGGGTCCGAGGTGTGCTCCGCGAGGGATGATCACCTCGGGGCTCACTCTTCCCGACGACCCCGGCCCTCATGCAGTGTTTCGGACGGGCCGCGCCGAAACGGATTCACGACGGTCATCCCCTCGACCTCCTGGCCGTGCTGCAGATCCTCCGTCAGGACATGGGCACAGTCCAGCCTCCGCGCGGCCGCCAGGATAAGGGAATCCCAGTAGCTGAAGCCGTACCGGTCTTCGAGGTCCCAGGCCGCGTCCAGGAGCGAGTGGTCGATCGACACGGGGTCCCAGGCCCCCAGGGCCCGGACGTCGGAGCGAGCTTCCGGCGCCGCGAGCCCGGGATCGAGCTTCCCGGTCACGGTCACGTAGAACTCCTCCAGCACCTGGACGCTCACTCGGCCGCGCCGTGACTCCCACAGTGCCCGGAGCCAGGCCCGTGCAGCCGGTTGCTTCTCGGGCTCGGACCCGTCCCGGCTGTAGACGAGGACGTTCGAGTCCACGAACACGGGACGTGCTCCTCGCTCCTCGGAGGACATGACGCCTCAGCGCCCGTCTCGGGAGTGGACCTCGTCGCGGTCGGGATAGCCGCCCGATCGCTTGAGTCGCTTCGGTTCACTCGAGAGGAATTCGCGCTTCGCCGATTCGTAGTTGCGCTCCCTCAGCATGTGCTCGTGCAGGAGGGAACCCACGAGTCGCGACATGCTGGTGTCCCGCCGGGCAGCCTCGATCCGAGCCCATTCGGCGGTTTCCTCGTCCAGGGTGATCGTGACGTTTCTCCTGGCCACTGGCTCCCTCCCGTGTCGTGAGCGCTGTCCACTGAATTCATGCTACACGAATTTCGTGCAACAGTGTCCCCGGGGGGGCGTGGCTGCTGGCGCGGCCGGCTCGCGCCTTGTCCCGTCGAAGGCGCTGCGACCGGTCGTCACCCGTCCATCTCCAGCTCGTCCAGCGGGCTCCGGATCTCCGCCAGGTCCCGTCCCGTGACGTGGGTGTAGAGCTGGGTGGTCCGGGCGGAGGCATGGCCCAGCAGCTCCTGGATGTACCGGAGCCCGGTGCCCGCCTCCAGCAAGTGGGTGGCGAAGGAGTGCCGCAGGGAGTGGATCCCCACCTCCTTCTCGATTCCCGCGGCGTCCCGGGCCCGGGCGAAGACCCGCTGGGCCGTCCGTATGCTGAGGTGCCGGCCGGGGCGCTGTCCGGGGAAGATCCATCGGGGGGAGGCCTCGACCTCCCGGTACTGCCGGACGGCGGCCAGGGCCCGCCCGGAGAGCATCACGCGCCGGTCCTTCCGCCCCTTGGACTGGCGCACGTGCAGGAGGCCCCGCTCCTCGTCCAGGTCCCGCGGGGCCAGCGCCACGACCTCGCTCACGCGAAGTCCCGCCGCGTAGGTGATCATGAGCAGCGCCCGGTCCCGGGGGCCCGACGCGACCTCCAGCAGGGAGGCGACCTCCCGTCGCGTGAGCACCTCCGGCAGCCTGGTCTCCCGCCGCAGCGAGGGCAGGGAGTCGAGGTCCACGGCGCCGGGGCACACCCGCCGGTAGAAGAACTTGAGGGCGCTCATGCACTGGCAGACGTAGGCCCGGGACCAGCCGTCCCGTTCCAGTCGGCGGACCACGTAGCTTCGGAGGGCGGCCTCGCCCGGCGCCCCGTCGAACGGCTCCACCGACGCCAGGTAGCGGCGCACGTGCGTGGCGTACGTCTCCCGCGTCCGGGGCGAGTAGCCGCCGAAGGCCAGCTCCTCCTCCATGCGGGCCATGAGCTCCCGGCGGCCCGCGGGCGGGCCGTCGGCGTCTGAGGGGGAGGGAGGAGCCGGAGTCATGACGTCGGGGCGGGCGGAAGGCAGGGACGTGGACGGATCCGCACCCCGAGCGTCCGCGTGCGCTTCATCGCCGGATCAAGGGGAGCGGCAGACGGACGGCGGGTGTCGGAGGTCGTTCGCCCTTCGACAGACCGGACCGTAGGTTAACGCCCTGAACCGGGCGCCTTCCGGTGTGTACGCAGCAGGCGTCCGATGACGTCGACCGGGACCCTCGACCCTCCAGAAGCGCCTCATGACACAGAAGCGTTCCAACTCCCTCCCGAGCGGGTTCCTTCCGTGCCTCGCCGCCGCGACCTGTCTAGCGCTGACCGGCTGTGCCTCGGGCGGCGGAGGTTCGGCCGGATCGGCGCCGTCGGCCGGGGCGCCGACCACGGAAGGGGCCGAGGCCGGGGAAGGGGCGGGGGACTACGTGCAGGCCGACGTGAACTTCATGCAGGGCATGATCCACCACCACGCCCAGGCCGTCGTGATGGCCCGCATGGCTCCCACTCGCGCCGGGAGCCCCGGCGTCCGCCGGCTCACCTCCCGCATCCTGAACAGCCAGAAGACCGAGATCTCGGTGATGTCGGACTGGCTCCGTGACCGGGGCGAGTCCGTGCCGGAGATCGCGGCCCTGGCCCGGGACACGTCGGAGGACGGTCGGGCCTACGGGCCCGGGAACCCCGGACCGATCCAGGGGTGGGACGAGGGACCGCAGATGGCGGGCATCCTGTCCGACGCCCGGATGAGGGAGCTGGACGCGGCCCGCGGGGAGGAGTTCGACCGTCTCTTCCTCGAGTACATGATCGAGCACCACGAGGGCGCCGTGACCATGGTCGAGAACCTGGTGGCCTCGCCGGGCGGGGCCCGCGAGGAGAGTGTCTTCCGCCTCGCCTCCGGCATCCGCTCCGACCAGGCCATGGAGATCGATCGGATGCGCCAGATGCTTCGGGAGCAGATGTTCGGCTCCGGGAGCCGCAGATGATCGTCCCGCCGGAGCTTCCGGCCGGGACACACGAACCACCACCGCCACGACTGGACGCACACATGCCGCATTCTTCCACGCGACTTCGCTCCACGATCACGGCGGCCGTCCGTTCCGCGCCGGCCGTCCTCCTCGCCCTGGCCGCCCTGGGGCTCTCCGCCTGCGCCACCGGAAGCGGCGGCGCCCCCGAGGCGGACCAGTCCCCCCGGGCCGAGGCCGCACCGGCGGCCGAGGACACCCGGATGACGCACGTCGAGTCGGGGACGGCCCCCGAGCCCGACCCGCGGGAAGGGCTGGAGGCGGGCCGGTTCGACGCCGGGATGGCCACGTGGAACATGGAGCTGGTCTCCACCACCGCGCCCCCCGAGCCCTACCTGAGCCACACCCACTCGGACCTGGCCTTCCAGGGCGACTACGTGATCCAGGGCAACTACGCCGGCATCCTGATCTGGGACGTCTCGGATCCCTCGGATCCGACGCTCCGGACGCGGATCCACTGCCCGGCCTCCCAGAACGACGTCTCCGTGTTCGGCGACCTGCTGTTCGTCTCCACCGAGGGGCTGGACAGCCGGGTGGACTGCGGGGACCAGGGCGTGGAGGCGCCCGTGAGTGACATGCGGATGCGTGGCGTGCGGATCTTCGACATCGGGAACCTGGACGAGCCGGAGCTGGTGAAGAACGTCCAGACGTGCCGCGGCTCGCACACCCACACCCTGATGGTCGATCCGGAGGACGAGGAGCCGGAGAACGTCTACGTCTACGTCCAGGGATCGGCTCCCGTGCGACCGTCGGCCGAGCTGGAGGGCTGCTCGGACGAGATGCCCGAGGAGGACCCGGGCTCGTCCCTCTTCCGGCTGGACGTGATCGAGGTTCCGGTGGACCGGCCGGAGGACGCCGAGATCGTCTCCAACCCCCGCATCTTCGAGGACCTGGAGCCGGCCCCCGAGCACGGGGAGACCGAGGCCGAGCGGCGACAGCGCCTCGAGAGGGTGGAGGAGGCCCGACAGCAGGGCGCCTTCATCGTGGAAATCCAGGGCCTGGAGCGCGTGGCCCCCTCCGGGTTCGTCAACTCGATGCTGGACAGCATCGCCACGGCCCGCCACGGCGGCCCGCCGCCGACGTCCGCCGACAGCGCCGAGCTCCGGGAGAACATCCAGGGCATCATCGACGACCTGGTCGGCGACCGGCCGCAGACCGGCCCCACCCAGTGCCACGACATCACCACCTACCCGGCCATCGGACGGGCCGGCGGGGCGTGCGAGGGGTACGGGCTCCTGCTCGACATCACCGACGCCGATCAGCCCACGCGGATCGACGCCGTGGCCGACTCCAACTTCGCCTACTGGCACTCGGCGACGTTCAACAACGAGGGCAGCACGGTGCTGTTCACCGACGAGTGGGGCGGGGGCGGCCAGCCCAAGTGTCGGGACACCGACCCCTACGAGTGGGGGGCGAACGCCATCTTCAGCCGGGAGGGCGACGAGCTCACCTTCGAGAGCTACTACAAGCTGCCGGCGGTGCAGACCTCCCAGGAGAACTGCGTCGCCCACAACGGGTCGCTGATTCCCGTCCCCGGCCGCGACATCATGGTGCAGGCCTGGTATCAGGGCGGCGTCTCGGTGCTCGACTTCACCGACCCGGCGAACCCGAGGGAGATCGCCTTCTTCGACCGCGGTCCCGTGGACGGGGACGAGATGGTGATGGGCGGCTCGTGGTCGGTCTACTGGTACAACGGGTACATCTACAGCTCCGAGATCGCCCGCGGCCTGGACGTCCTGGAGATCACGCCGAACCCCCTGCTCACCGAGAACGAGCTGGAGGCGGCCCGGTCGGTGCGGTTCGATCAGTTCAACGCTCAGATGCAGCCGCAGTACGAGTTCCCGCCGAGCTTCGCGAAGGCGCGCTCCTACCTGGATCAGCTCGAACGCTCCGACGGCCTGACCGACCGGCGGATCCGGGAGGCGCGGGAGACGCTGGCGGCGGCCGAGGCCGGCTCCTCCTCGCAGCACGGGCGGGCGCTGCGGAGCCTGGCCGACGAGCTCGAGACGTACGCCGAGCTGTCCGGCGACCCGGAGAAGGTGCGGGCGCTGGCCGGCGCCGTGACGGAGCTGGCGGGGACGCTGGGCGACTAGCTCCGGCGGGCGCACCGGCAGGCTGAAGAGGCTCCCGCGAAGGCGCGGTGGCGGCGAGGCGAGGCCGCCCCGCGCCGCTCAGGGGGCATCCTTCTCACGGAGACGCTCAACCTCGGTGATCGTGAGGAATGATGTCGAGTCGGATCCGCTCCGGGTCCGACTTTCGCTCCGCCCGCTCGTCCCGGCTCATCGCGCCTCCCGCTCCCGTTTCGGTCGTTTCTGCCGGAGGGTGACCTCCGGTGCATGTCCGCGTACAGGATGCGCCCCAGGATCAACGCGGAAGCAAGTGCGCCGGGGCACCGGTGGCGGCACCGGCATGATGGTCCCTTCACGTCCCCTCCCATGCTGGACGCAGAACGCCAGTGGGGCCGCCGGGTACGCATACTCACAGTATGATATGATAGTAAATCATATAGCGGGACGTACCATGCCCAGCGAGCGTGTCACGATCACCCTCCCCAGGGAGCTGGTCGAAGAGGTCGATCGGAGGGAGCGGAACCGGAGCAAGTTCGTCCGCGAGGCGATCCAGAACGAGATCGAGCGCCGGAAGCGGGCGGCTCTGCGCGCTTCTCTCCGGAACCCCCATTCCGAGAGCGAGGAGCTCGCGGAGCTCGGGCTGGAGGAATGGGCCTCGGACCTTCCGGAGGAGGGGGGCGACCTCGTGGACCCGGACGCCGGGACCCCGGTGGCATGGCACCCCGGCGAGGGGTGGAGCGAGGGGCCGCGATGAGGCTCGAGCGTGGGACCGTGCTACTCGTCTCCCTGGCGCCCGTGGAGGGCCACGAGCAGCGAGGAACGCGTCCCTGCGTCCTGGTGAGCGATCCGGAGGTGGCCGCGGATCAGCGCTTTCCCGTGGTCTGCGTCGTCCCCGTGACGAGCACCGCGGGGGAGGGGGCGCTCTATCCTCGCCTGAGCGCCGGGTCGGGCGGTCTCCGTCGAGACTCCTGGGCGCTCGTGGATCAGGTGCGGTCGATCGACAAGAGGCGCGTCCGCCAGGCCTACGGTCAGATCGAGCCGCACGAACTGGACGCCGTCGACGAGGGGCTGCGCCTGATCCTGGGGCTCTGAGGAGCACAGGAAGGAAGACGAGGGCGAGGCCCGGGAGGCACTGGCGGCGCGGCCCCGGCCGGCACGAGGCGAGTTCCGGGCTCGGCGGCCCGCGTCCTCCAGCGGTCAGTTGCTGATCGAGACGCCGCCCAGGATGCTGAGTCCCGTGAGTTCGAGCGTCGGGCTCCGGCCCTCGGCGTCCGGCCGATGCTCGGTCGTGTTCTCCCAGCCTCCGAGCAGCGGCGTCCCCGACACGACCACCCTCCATTCCTTCGGAACCCGGATCTCCGCGCCTCCGAGCATCGTCGTGGTCTCGAGAACGGCCCGGTCGCCCGAGATCTTCGCGCCGCGGAGATCCAGCTCGAGTCCGCCGAACATCGCGGTGATGGATCCTCCGCGGAAGTCCTGCGACTCGTTTCGGGTCTCGAGCCCCCCGAACGCCACGAAGTGCCGGATCTCGTCCTCGGTGGAGGTCGTCGGCTCGCCGCCGCCGCGGGATGCGATCAGCCACACTCCCCCGGCCACGAGGACGAGCGGCCAGAAGTAGTCGAAGAAGCTGCCCGGGAGCATCTCCAGGGCGCGGGCCTGGAAGAGCAGCCCGGCCAGGAGGAGGACGCTCCCGCCGATCGGCGTTCCGGTGATCAGCTTCACGCCGCCGACGCCGACCAGCAGCAGGGGCCACCAGGTGGAGAGGAGCCGCCCCACGTCCACCACCCCGAGCTGCTCGCCGAGCAGGGCGAGGCCGAACAGGAGCAGTACGGATCCGGCGAGGGTGCGTCCGCTCATGAGAACGGAGGGATACGTCGGGCGGACGATCCCGTCAACCGTCACCCGGCGAAGGCCTCGAGCTCCGACGTTCGGTTCGGGAAGCTGGCGCAGAGAGCCCGGTCGGCGGTGACCAGCGGGACGTCCAGCACCTCTGCCAGGGCCACGAACTCGCAGTCGTAGGCGCTCCGTCCCGACCCGTCCGCCAGACGCAGGACGTGTCCCGCTCGCACCAGGTGCTCGCCGCCTTCCATGGTTCGCTCTGCCTCCCCGGAGAGCCGCTCGGCCTCGGCCAGCTCAATTCCGCTCCGGCGCATCTGGAGGACGAGCACATTTCGGAACTCGCTGCGCCAGAGCAGAGGGGCGTGCCAGTCCGGATCGGCCTTCCACGCAGCCTCGGCGGCAGGCGTCCGCTCTCCCGAGAGGTGGAGATACGCGATGACGTTGGTATCGACCACGATCACGGGCGCCCCTCACTCCGGGCCCGCTCCAGGAGCGTGTCGTCGACCCGGACCCCGTCACCGAGTTCCCGACGGGTGGCACGAATGCGTTCCAGGTGCTCCTTCGGGTCGACCGCCGGTGCCCGTACGCTCGCCTCGATCCGGTGGACGATTTCCTGGTTGAGGCTCCGATGCCGTCGCTCTGCCTCCTCTTTCAACCGCTCGTACACCTCGTCGGGGATCCCTCGAACCGTGATGTCCGCCATGACGCCTCCAGGAAGTATGATGCGAAGTGGTATCAATATGATATCAACACAGGAGTGAGAGGATCCGCCGATACCGTTCCGACCCGGGACCGCGGCACGGACCGGGGCCCGTCGTTGCCGCGGCGTGCCCCCGATCGTAGGCTGAATCGGGTCGATACGTAGGAAGGGGACCAACCACCGCAGGAGACGTCCGATGACTGGATCAGCGTGGAGGAGAGCGGTCCGCGGCGCGCGAGGCTGGGGAGCGGTCGCCGCGGGCGTCCTGGCCCTGGCCGGCCTCGTCGCCGCCGCTGGCGCCACCGCCGCCCGGGAGGGCCAGGAGGCCGAGCTCGGCTTCTTCGTCACCAGCGAGGGGCCCGGCAACGGCGCCGACCTCGGGGGACTGGAGGGGGCGGACGCCCACTGCCAGGCCCTGGCCGAGAGCGTGGGCGCCGGGGACCGGACCTGGCGGGCGTACCTGAGCACCCAGGCCACCGACGGCCAGGGGGCCGTGAACGCCCGGGACCGGATCGGCGACGGCCCGTGGCACAACGCCGAGGGGCTCGAGATCGCCTCCGACGTGGAGGACCTCCACTACAACAACGCCGCCATCACCTACGAGCACGCCCTGGACGAGAACGGCGAGACGGTGGCGTCGGGCGCCCTGGGCGACTCCGTGACCCGCCACGACATCCTCACCGGCACGCGCATGAACGGGACGGCCTTCCCGCCGGGCGAGGACCGCACCTGCTCGAACTGGACCAGCAGCGGCGAGGGGCAGGCCATGGTGGGCCACCACGACCGGTACAGCTACGACACGCCGGGGAGCTCCTGGAACTCGGCCCACCTGAGCCGCGGCTGCAGCCAGGAAGACCTTGTGGCCACCGGCGGGGCGGGGCTCTTCTACTGCTTCGCGGCGGAGTAGGCTCGACGCCCGGCGACCGCTGACGGGGGAGTGCCCCTGTCCGGGGGGCGGGGGACTCAGGGGGGGACGCGTCGTCCGGCTGCCGGACTCTGCAAGCCAGGCGGCATTCTGCGGGATGCCGCCCGATCCTGCCCGCGGGGGTGGGTCGATCGTACCGGTGAGCACAATGGTTCTGAAGCATGTCCCGTCGGCACGGGTTGTGAACTCCATGGGCGACCGAGCCACAGACCACCGGTCCCTCCTGCCGGGAGCTGTCCATGCACCCCGTGCTGCAGCGCGCCGACGGCTATCAGGATCTCCTGGAGCTCAGGACGCACGACGCTCCGTACCGCTTCGACTCGATCTTCGGGGACGGGGACGGGGGGTGGTGGGCGCGGCTCCTCTCCCGGGGCAAGCTCAGACTCCTCCGGGGAATCGACGAGGAGCTGCGGGAGATGCTCGGGGAGGACGAGGAGGTCTACTTCCTCTCCTCCGGGAGCGATACCTCCGGGCTCGAGGCCTGGGTCCTGGGCTGGTGGCTCTACCTGCTCTTCCGGCGCGCCATCGTCCTGACGGACCGGCGGATCCTCTTCCTCCAGATCGACGTCCGCGGTCGTCCGAAGGAGCTCCGTAGCCAGCTCCGCTATCCGGCCATCGCCGGGGTGGGGAAGACGCTGCTCGGCCGGGCCGAGTTCGAGCTCCAGAACGGGGAGACCGAGGTCCTCGCCTTCGCGCCGCGTCGGGATGCCGACCGCATCCGCGAGATCACGGGGGAGATGCGGATGATGCCGGCGGGGTCCGCGGCCCGGACCGGCGGCGTCGAGCATCTCTGCCCTCACTGCCACGCCGTCGTCGAGGGGCGACCGGACCGGTGCTCCACGTGCGGCGGCTCCTTCGGGTCGGCCCGGAGGGCGGCGGGGCTCTCTCTCCTCCTGCCCGGGCTCGGCGACCACTACCTGGGCCACCGCTGGTACGCCGCCGTCGAGGCCGCCGTGAGCCTGCTCCTATGGCTCCTGTTCGCGATCATCGTCACCGCGGCGGAGGCGTCGGCCTCGACGGTCCTCCTGGCGGGAGGCGTCGTCTTCGCCGTCGTGCACGGCCTCGACGCGGCGGCCACCTGGTACGTGGGCCGGAAGGCGCTCTATCCCGGGGAGGAGAGCCCGGAGGAGGCTGACGCGCCGGGGGTGCGCCCGGCGACCGGGGCCGCCTGAGGCCGCACGTCCCGGCTCGCCCGGGCGCCGGGCGGGGGATAGACTGCGCGCACACGATCCCCCGGCAGGAGGCGCTTCCGTGACGACGGGGACCCGGGAGGAGTTCCTCGAGGCCCAGCGGCGCATGCTGTCCCGCTACGGGGTGCGGGCGGAGTCGAGGTTCGTCGACGCCCCGTCGGTGGACGGACGGGCCCATCTCCTGGAGGTGGGGCGGGGCCCGGACGTGGTGGTGCTGAACGGGATGGGGACGCCGGCGGCGATGTGGGCGCCCCTGCTGGCGGAGCTCGACGGGCTGCGGCTCCTGGCCGTCGACCTGCCGGGCTACGGGCTCACGGACACGGGGGAGCGCCTCGCCGAGGACCTCCGGGAGAACGCCGTCGCCTTCCTCGTGGACACGCTGGACGCCCTGGAGCTGTCCCGGCCCGCCTTCGTGGCGAACTCGCTGGGCTCGCTGTGGGCCATCTGGCTCGCCCTGGACCGGCCCGACAGGGTCGGCCCCACGGTCCACGTGGGCTGTCCCGGCGCCGCTCCCGACACCGTGCCGCCCCTGCCGCTGCGCCTGCAGGCGATGCCCGTCCTCGGCCGGCTCCTGGCGAGACTGGTGCCGCCCTCCGAGAGGCAGGTCGAGGGGCTGGCGAAGATGGTCCGGGAGCACCCCCTGACGCCGGAGCTCGTCGACCTTCTGGTGGCCACCGAGCGGCTGCCGGGCTTCATCGAAACCCTCCTCTCCACGCTCCGCGCCATGCTCCGCCTGCGGGGGTATCGGCCGGAGATCGAGCTCACCGGGGACGACCTGCGCCGTGTCGGGCAGGCGAGCCTCCTGGTATGGGGGGAGCGCGATCCCTTCGGCCCGGTCGAGGCCGGGAGGGCCATGGCCGACGCCATGCCCGACGCCCGATTCCAGCTGGTCGAAGGGGGGCACGCACCCTGGCTCGACGATCCGGAGCGCGTCGCCCGGCTCACCACGGCGTTCCTGGACAGATCCGACGGACGGTCGTGAGCGCCCGTGATCTCAGGCCTCCCGCACTTCGTCGATGAGCCGCCGCGGCGACACGACCGCTACGGAGTGAGTTCCGCTGATCGGATCGTAGTCCGGCTGATTGCCGGTTACCAGGAAGCGGGCCCGTCCCGAAGCTGCCACCTCCAGGAAGGGACGGTCGTCGGGGTCCGGCAGTTCGCCGCCCCAGGGATCCGCCGTCACCGCCTCGCCGACGGCCTCGAGCTGTTCGAGAAGATCGCGCACGTCTTCCCGACTGAATCCGAATCGTTCCCGGCGGAGGACGGCCCGGTATTCGGCGAGAATGCGGTCGTCGTAGAGGGGAGAAAGGGCTCCGTTCACGATGAGGTCCACCGTGCGACCGGGCGGACCGTGGGGCGAGAGAAGCCCGGAGACCAGGACGTTCGTGTCGACCACGACCCTCAACCGGATGGTCTCCGCTCGTTCCGGGCCTCCCGGATCTCCGTCTCGATCTCCTCTGCCGAGAGCTCGTCGAGCCCTTTCTCGGCGGCTTCTCGTCGCATCCGGCTCACGGCGAGTCGGGCTCGAGCCTCTCGAAAGGCTGCCGCCACCTCCTCGATGCGGTCGTCCTCCCCGATTCCGGTCAGGTAGGCAATGGGCTTGCTCCCGGACGTGAGCACGAGATCTTCCTCCTCGAGCAACTCCCGGACCTTGCCGGGCGTGTTGCGGAGGTCCCGGGTGCTGATCAGGCGCATGCTGGTACCTCGAACCAGGAGGGTGTGGGTGCTACGTACTCGCTACGTAAGCGCTACACCCCCCGCTTGGCGACAGTTCCCTGGAGCTGGCGGATCCCCGGTCGTCACGGGCGCGGTACCGTGCCGGAGAGGGGCAGTGTGACAGGGAGCAGCGACGGAGACGAGATGCTGGTCCTCTCCGAGGAGGACGTCCGACGCTCGGTGGACATGCCCGCGGCCATCGGGGCCGTGCGCCGGGCCTTCGAGCGGCTCTCCTCCGGCAGGGCCCGGGTGCCGGTGCGACAGGCCCTCGGGGGCGAGGGGGGCGACGTCCTCTTCATGCCCGGCCGGCTGGACGGCCCCGCCCGGATCGGCGCCAAGGCCGTCTCCGTGTACCCGGGGAACGCCGACCGCGGCCTGGCGCCGGTGAACGCGGCCCTGCTGCTCGTCGACCCGGAGACGGGCCGGGCCCGGGCGCTGCTGGCCGCGAATCACCTGACGGCGCTGCGCACGGGCGCCGCGTCCGGTGTGGCCACCGACCTCCTGGCCCGGGAGGACGCCTCGGTGCTGGCGCTGTTCGGCGCCGGCACCCAGGCCCGGACCCAGCTCGAGGCGGTGGCCGCCGTCCGGGAGCTGACCGAGGTGAGGGTGGTCAGCCGGGGCGGGGACTCGGCGAGGAGGCTGGCCCGGGAGCGGAGCGGCGCGGGCCTCCGGATCCGCGCCGTCGATGAGCCCGTCGATGCCCTCCGGGGCGCGGACATCGTCGTCGCTGCCACCGACAGCTCGAGTCCGGTCTTCGCCGGGAGGGACGTGGAGCCCGGGGCCCACGTGAACGGGGTCGGCTCCTACCGACCCGACATGCAGGAGGTGGACGCGGCGCTGGTGGGGCGGGCCACCGTGGTCGTGGACGAGCGGAATGCCGTCCTCGAGGAGGCCGGCGACCTGATCGTCCCCATCCGCGCCGGCGAGTTCTCCGCCGAGGAGATCCACGCCGAGATCGGCGAGGTCGCCGCCGGCGACGCGCCGGGTCGCACGGGCCGCGAGGAGGTCACCTTCTTCAAGTCCGTGGGCAACGTGGTGCAGGACCTGGCCGGGGGGGGCTGGCCCTGGAGAGCGCGCGGGAGCGGGGGCTCGGGACGCGGGTCCCGCTGTAGCTCCGCGGCCGTGGCCGCCTAGACGCGGCCCCTCTCCCGGAGGTCGCGCAGCACCCCGGCCCACCGCTCCATCTCCTCCGGCGAGCCCAGCGAGACCCGGCTCCGGCGGCGGAAGGGAGGGAAGGGGCGGCCGACCCGGATGCCGGCCTCCAGCATCCGCTCGTTGTACGTCTCCACGTCGGTCCCGATCTCGTGCATGACGAAGTTGGTGTGGGACCGCATGTGGGAGAGGCCCACCTCGTCCAGCGTCTGCCGCACGATGCGCTTCGAGCGGCGGTTCGTCTCCAGCACGCGGTCTACGAAGGCGTCGTCCTCCAGGGCCGCCATGGCGGCCACGTTCCCCAGGTGGTTGGGGCAGGTGATGACGGCCAGCTCGTCGAGCCGGGCCGCCGTGTCCGGGTGGGCCACGGCGTAGCCGACCCGGATCCCGGCCATGGCGAAGACCTTGGAGAAGGTGCGGGCCACGATCACGTTCGGGCGCTCGATGGCCAGCCGGTCCA